>CAYGVA010000557.1:0-1500 GCA_964353225.1 uncultured Leptolyngbya sp. | reverse complement strand
TTGCAAAAAAGTGCCTAACTTTCTTGAGGTAAATTATTGGTGTAGAACAGCGATTCTTTGATGATTTTCCACTGTTTAATGCTGTCAAAAATCGCTTTTTTATTCTGATCCGAGTGATGGCGCTGCGGCCTGGTAGGCCAACCAACCCCCGTATTCTGTAATTTCCCGTTTTCCTGCCACCGTTAACGGCTCCCCAATCACCCCCAGCACCTCTTCCCCATCGTGGAGGGTGACTTTGCCGATCGCCAGCCCTGGCGGCTCCTGGCTCAAAATAACCCCCAAACCGGCCAAAGGCACCTGCCACACTTCCAGGGCCACCGCGACCCCCCCCTCCTTCACCTTCACCATGGCCGGGTACTGGTCATCAATGGACCAGATGCGGTAGCTGGGCACCGTCTGGGCTTCCCGCTCAAAGGTGGCCCCCACGTTGAGTAAATTCGGGTTTAGAGCTAATCCCCGCATGAGGGTGCCGTTGACCGCCAGCTTGATCGTTTCAGTGGTTTCAGACATGGGCTTACTCCTCCTTGCCCAAGGCCCCCGGCGCACCAATCAAGGTGCGCTGGGGCGAACAGGTGATCACCATAATCACCAGGGTCAAAATGTAGGGCGCAGCATTAAACAAGTAATAATAAGAGTCAATCCCCACGGACTGGAACGCCGGACCAATGGCTTGGGCTCCCCCAAACAGCAGGGAGGCCCATAAACATTGCAACGGATTCCAACGGGCAAAAATTACCAATGCCACCGCCATCAATCCCTGGCCGCTAGAGATGCGCTCGGTCCACACCCCTGGGTAATACAGCGATAAACAAGCGCCGCCAATCCCGGCAAAAAAGCTGCCCGCCACGATACTCAAGAATCGCACCTTAAAGGTGGAAATGCCCATGGCCAGCGCCGCCTGGGGGCTGTCCCCCACTGCTCGGATGTACAGACCCCAACGGGTGGAGCGAAAGAACCAGTGGAGAATGGGGGCGATCGCCACCCCCAACAAAAACAGCGGACTCACCTTCAGGGCCGCCTGCACCGCTGGATTGCTGCTCCAAGCGCCAAAGTCAAACGTAAAGAGCTGGGATGCCTGGGGCTGAATAAAGGGCTTACCCAAAAAGAAGGCGAGGCCACTGCCAAAGATAATCATGGCGATCCCCACCGCCACATCATTGACCCGAGGCTGCTGGGCTAACCAACCGTGGATGGCCCCTAGGGTCATGCCCGCAATCCCAGCGGCCAAAACCCCCAGCCAAGGAGCCCAAAAGGAACCGACAGCATCCTGGGTGAGGTAGGAGACCCCATAGGCGCTCATGGCCCCCATCAGCAGGGTCCCTTCTAAACCCAGGTTAATTTTGCCGCTTTTCTCAGTCAGGCATTCCCCCAAACTCACAAACAGAAAGGGGGCACTCCCCCGCAGGGTACCGGCCAAAATGCCGAGGGGAACGCCCCACCAGCCCAGTGCTTCAGTTGCCATGGTGTTGATCCCGTGATGGACAGCAGGGAATGAAAAGA
>CAYGVA010000556.1:0-1506 GCA_964353225.1 uncultured Leptolyngbya sp. | reverse complement strand
TGTTTCATTTGAGCCCCCACCGATTCCCGAATCTTGTTCCCCGAGTTGGTGATCAGGGTAAAGCGCACCCGATTGCCCTCAGCATCGAGGAGTTCCCCCGCCCCATTGAGTTGGAAACCATCCGCCGCTAGGAGGCCACGGGCTTTGTCTAGATTCAGGTCATAACTTCTAACGCCGCCAGGGCCTGGGGGGGCGTAATAGGGGCTTTGGACCGAAAGCGGTGAGGTTTGGGGGGTGCCGAGGCCCTGGTAAATATTATTGATCATAGTCTGGCGATCGATGGCGTAGGAGACCGCCTGCCGAAAGGCCACGGAGTTAAACCAGCGGGACTTGATTGGATCGACCAGGGGTTTGCCATCACGGCTAGCCTGGTTCAAGTTGAAGGTCAAAAATAGGGTGCTGGGGGTTGGCCCGCCATTGTAAATGGTGAAGTTACCCCGCTCTTCTTCCCGCTTCAGCAGGGCAAAGCTATCGGGGGAGACGGCGGTTAGATCGAGGCCACCGGAGCGAAATTGCAGCAGGGCATTATCAGTCGATTCGATAATCTGCCAGACCAGTTCCTTGATGTAGGGCTGACCATTCCCCTGATCATCCTGACGCCAGTAGTAGGGATTGCGCTCAAAGATGACGCGTTCTCCGGGCAGGTATTGGCGAATGCGATAGGGGCCGTTACAGACAATGAGATCAGGATCGGTGCTGGTGGTCCAAGTGGAGAGGAAGCGTAAATCACCGGCGGCGTCTTTTTCCTGTAGGGTCGGACGCAACACGTGGGCCGGGAGAATATCTCCCCCCGTGGTGCGCAGGAAGGGGGCAAAGGGCTCGGGTAGGACAAACTCAACGCGGCGATCGCCTAAGGCCGTCACCTCCGGCAGTAACCCTTCGGGGCCAATGCGCATCACGTCCCGACTGCTGGTGGGGATGGCTTCGTTAAAGATCACCTCTTTGTAGGTGAAGACCACATCATCGGCGGTTAAGGGTTCTCCATCAGACCACTTCAGACCCTCGCGCAGGGTGAAGACAATGGTTTTGCCATCCTCCGAAATCTCCCACGATTCGGCCAATTCAGGGACTAACTCCCCGGTAATGCCATCTTGGGTAATTAATCCCCGAGTAGTGTACAGAAAAACGTTGGGGGATTCCTGATTCAGGGCGGGATTGAAGGTTTTGGGATCGCTAAGGGCGCTCGCCACCAGCCGGGAAACCCCATCCGGGGTTGTGGTCCATTGACTGGGGCTGCAGGCCGATACGGCAATCGCCCCGACAGTGGCCAAAATCACTGCCATTAGCCACCGCCAATGGCGACCCTTAGCGCTCAGGAGCCGCTGAGCCCAATTTAAACTGCTTGGCATAACCGCCTCTCCAGCGCTGTTTTGGGGATTTTGTCTGTATTAATTATGGTAGCGGCCAACCCTGATCTATTGAGGCTGGGTTGGCCATTTAGGTTGGAATTTAGGGCTTACTCAGTGCCGAGTTTAGGGTTGCTGGGCAATGGGGGGGGACCCGGAC
>CAYGVA010000555.1:0-1507 GCA_964353225.1 uncultured Leptolyngbya sp. | reverse complement strand
GGGGGCGGATTAATCTGGCGGATGTCCATAGCGAAGGGATTCGCCATGTGAGTGCCGCAGATATTGCCTATGCGGACCAATTGGGGTTTGTGATCAAGCTGCTGGCGATCGCCCGCCGCGATACCTGCCCCGTCTCTAACGAAGTGCTGGACCAACTGCAACTGCGGGTCCATCCCACCCTGGTGCCCAAGGACCATCCCCTCGCCAGCATTAATGATGTCAATAATGCGATCGTGGTAGAGGGGGACCCAATTGGCCAGGTGATGTTCTTTGGCCCTGGGGCCGGAGCTGGTCCCACCGCTAGCGCGGTGGTATCCGACATCCTCAGCATTGCCGCCAGCCTCAAATCCCAGGGAACCGTTACCTCGCCTCAAACATCCAACCCCCTGCTGGCCTGCACCCACCAGCATTACTGCAAGGTCAGCCCGATGGCGGATGTTGTCAGCCGCTTTTATGTACGGCTGCTGGTCGAGGATCAACCGGGGGTGATTGGGGAGTTGGGTACTTGCTTTGGTAGCCATGAGGTCAGCATCGAATCGGTGGTGCAAATCGACCTCCATAACGGTATTGCCGAGATTGTGGTGGTCACCCATGAGGTTCTAGAAGCCAACTTTCAAACGGCTCTGGATCAGATTCGGGCCTTTCCGGGCATCCAGACCGTGCCCAGTGTCCTGCGGGTGTTGTAAAGGAAGGGGGTGTCCTTGTTGACAGATCACTTGCACGCCCGACCCATCACTTAGAACGCACCGCCTTCGCTGGATTGCTAAAGCAGCTCAATATCTTTAGCCCCTAGGTCGGTGATCGCAGCGATTTGGGCAATGGCGATTCCTGCATCTTTCATTTGCTTCGGCATCTGTCGCCGCTCTGCCGCTCGCCCCTCCTCCCCTCCTCTGGCCAGCCCCATTTCTAACCCCTCCTGCACCCCTTCCTGCTTGCCCTCCTGCCAAGAGGTATTTCAAGTCCCGATAATACTTGAGACTCTCTTGATAGCCCTCCTGCTCCACCGGGGAGAAATTAGCAATTTCCGCCACCTCAAACAACTGCTCAAAGACCGCTTCTTGCAACGGCTGAGGGGGTGTATCTAAGTCCGGCAGATGCTTGAGCAAAAACAACCACTTGTCAAAGTGAGTCTCTAGCTCTGCCAAGGTCTTGGTGAATTTTGGCAGCTCAATGTAGATGAACTTGAGCTTGTCATAAAACACCTGACAGTGCTGGTTCTTGAGTTCTACCGTGTGTAACAGCTCAGCCTCTTGCTTGTGGTCATCAAAGATAAAATCCAGCACCCCCACGGTATAGACGGGGGTGAGCTGATAGTCCCAGTTGCCCTTCTGGGCTTGCTCCTGAATTGGGAAGGTGGCGTAGTAAACGCTGCGGTCCTTAAAGAAATTCTGTTTGGCCTTTTGGATCTCAACGATGAAGCGATCGCCATTCTCGGCCTGACAATAAATATCAAAAATAGCCTTGCGATCCACGGGGGTATTGCCCAGGCTCTCGGTCTGCTTGTAGG
>CAYGVA010000554.1:0-1513 GCA_964353225.1 uncultured Leptolyngbya sp. | reverse complement strand
TCAACATGCCGAACTGGGTGCCCCAGTCCCCCACATGGTTGAGCCGCAGCACGTCGTGGCCCATAAACTCCAGCACGCTGGCAATGGAGTCGCCAATGATGGTAGAGCGCAGATGGCCCACATGCATTTCCTTGGCGATGTTGGGGCTAGAGAAATCGACGATTACTTTCTGGGGCGGCTTGACGGTCTCGACCCCGAGGCGATCGCTGCCGTACACATTCTGAAGCTGTTGCTGAATGTAATCCGCCTTCAGCCGCAGGTTAATGAAACCCGGTCCCGCAATTTCCGGCGGTTCACACAGGTCATCCACTTTCAGGTTCGCAACGATTTGCTCAGCGATCGCCCTCGGCTTATTTTTCAGCCGTTTGGCGAGCCCCATCGCCCCGTTGGCCTGAAAATCGCCAAACTTCGGGTTGCTGGTCGCCACCAACACCGGATCGGCATCCGCCAGTTCCGGGCCAAACGCCGCCACCAGGGCCTGTTCACATCGAGTTCTGAGGGTGGCGATCGCAGCTAGCATGGAGCATTACTCCCCGTCACGGGGTTCAATCGGGATAATTCTGTGATGACATCCACCCGCCCCCACCATCCCCTGCTAACCACAGCGGCGATTTCGGCCATGCCTGAGCAGGCGTTCGTCCATCCCCTCAATCCTAGAGCAATCCGCCACACCAAATCCCTCGGAGATGCAGTCGGTTGCACCCATCTGGGCATCCATTTGGTGCGACTGGCCCCCGGTGATGACTCCACCCAGTACCACCGCCACCATGCCGAAGAGGAATTCATTTATATTCTGTCGGGGCGAGGGTTGGCGGAACTTGGCGATGACACCGTCGAAGTGCAGCCCGGCGACTTCATGGGCTTTGCCCCCAACAGCCTCGCCCATAGCCTCACCAACCCCTTTAACGAGGACCTGATATACCTGATGGGCGGTACCCGCCTCGACTACGACATTTGCGACTACCCCAAGGTGCATCAGCGCCTCTATCGGGTGGGGGAACAGCGTAAATGGGTCGATTGGAGCCCCCACCATGATGCTGAAGCGTGACGTTAGGACGTCAGATTCTACAAACGGCGTAGGGGCTATGCCTTGTGCCTGCCCTGCGTCAACTAGGTTTAGGTTCGCGATAAACACCGTAAGCGGCCACAATCCCGAGGATGAAGCCAAACAAATGGCCCCACCAAGCCACCATCGGGTGGGTGGGGAAGATGCCCCAGATTTGATAGCTGTAGTTGGCCAACACAAACACCGAAATCGCCAGGGGCACCAAACGCCTTTCGAGCCAGCCGATCACGAGCAAATAGCCGAATAGGGTATAGACCACGCCGCTGAGCCCGTGGACGCTAGTGGGTCCCAGCAGCCAACTGACCGCCCCGCCCCCGAGCCAACCGATGCAAAAGGTGATCCAAAAGTCGCGGCGACTCTTGACCAGAATCAGCCAGCTAAAAATGGTGAAGGCAATGCTGTTGCCAATCAGGTGACCAAAGCCCCCGTGGGAAAAGGCCGCAAAGA
>CAYGVA010000553.1:0-1514 GCA_964353225.1 uncultured Leptolyngbya sp. | reverse complement strand
CCACCAGTCGCATGTTGCAGGTGGCCACCCTGCTGATTATTCCGATCAATTTCTGGATGATGGATGGCTTCCATTTGGGGCAAACCGGCTGGGGTTTGGGGGTTGCTTGCCTGGGGGCCTTGGGCCTCTCGGGGGTCACTGCCCAACTGCTGCGGAATCATCCCCGTGGGGTGGTGGTCAATGCCTGGGGGCTGAGCTGGCTCCATGGGTTATGGGGGTTCCCTGGTGGGGTGGGGTGGGCCGTCTACGGCGGCACATTGGGGACCGCCCTGGCGTGGTACTGGGGACTGCGGCGGGGCAAACCGGGCCTGCAACGGCGGCGATCGCTGGTCGTCTTTTTGTCGGCGCTATTTTTGGTGGGGCGAGCGGTCCTCGAAGGGGCCATTCCCATCACGCAACTGGCGTTGCCCTTGGGGACCTTAGGCTTTGTGCTGGTTGAGGTCGAGCGCTATCGCCAGCGATCACAGGCATCCGCCCGCTCAGGGTTGGCTGGGCTCGGTTGGCTGATGATCGGCGGGGGGTGGCTGCTGTCTGCTTTGACCCAACCGATACAGGCGATCGCCCTCAGTGGTTTGGCTCTTGGTTTGTTGGTCGATCCCCTCCAGCGCCAATGGCGACAGCGGGATTTGGGGCTGATGTTGCTAATTGGCTTTCAGACCTACGGGCAGCTTTGGCAACTGCCCTCCCGTTCCCTGAGAACAGCCCTGGCCAGCCAGATCGGCACCTGGCTGGGGGAATCCCTGAACGGCTGGCAGTTGACGGGCGTGGGGTTATTTCCCTATGTGCTGGGGTTGGTAGCCCTGGCCTGCTGGCTGCGATCGCGCCAAAAACCGGCATTGGTGCAATTAACCACGGCCCTGATTCTGGCGTTAGGGGTGATTGCGATGGTGCCCGGTCTAGAGAGCCCAGCGGTGCGATCGCTATACTTTCTCGCCTGGAGCCTTACCCTGGCGGTGCTGTGGTGGCGGCGGTGGGTGAATGCCCCCTGGTTGGCCTACCTCACCCATGGGTTGGGGGTGTTAGCTTTACTGGCTTGTTTTGACTGGAGCCACCCCACTGCGAGTAGCGCCACCTGGACGGGGGTCTTACTGGGGGGCGCGATGGCCGAGGGCGTGTGGGTGCTGCGGCGCGGCAGTCGGGTCTGGCAGCAATGCAGTGAAGTCAGCGGGTTGGTGCTGGCAATCGCCAGCTACGGCACTGGCTTGGCCACGATTGCCTTGCAGCGGGAGGCCTTAGGGGGCTACGGCGGCTTGCTGTGGATGGCCGTACCGATTCTGCTGATGGTGCTCAGCCATCGCCACCCCCGCCCCGAGCAGCGCCGCGTCGCCGCTTGGATCGGTCTCGGGGCTTGTCTGGCAGCTCCCCTGCTGGCCCCAATCATGTCTTGGGCGATGGTGCTGGGGTTTGCCCTGGCCGCAGCGATTGCCTTTGGCCTCAACCTTTGTCTCAAGAACCGTTGGGGGGCTGGGGTGACGGTGGGGTTGGTCTTGGTGGGGGCGATCGCGGCCCTCGAT
>CAYGVA010000552.1:0-1543 GCA_964353225.1 uncultured Leptolyngbya sp. | reverse complement strand
AAGTCTTCGCGGCCCATTTCGATCTCTTTTTCCTTGGCGAGCATATCGCTAGGAATATCGTCTGTCTTAACGTATTCAACGTTAGGACAAGCGGCCACTTGCATGGCGACATCCCGCACCAGAGACTTGAATTCCTCTCGGCGGGCCACAAAATCAGTCTCACAGTTCACTTCCACCAGAACGCCAACGCGACCCCCGGTGTGAATGTAACTTTCGACTAGCCCCTCTGCGGCGACGCGGCCCTCTTTCTTCGCAGCTGAAGCAATGCCTTTCTGACGCAGCCACTCAATGGCTTTGTCAGCATCGCCATTATTTTCTTTGAGCGCTTTTTTGCAATCCATCATGCCTGCGCCGGTTTTATCACGCAGTGCCTTGACTAGCTTTGCTGAAATCTCCGCCATAATGCCTCGTCGTTATACCTCCAACGTCAGTCATTCGAAATTGCACTACATCAGCAGCCTATGATTCGGCTTCACCAGTATCCGCATCGGGAATATCTGCGTCGTAGTCAGCATCAGCCCCATCATAGTCAGCATAGGCTGCACCATCGTTATCCACATGGCCGTGGGACCCTTCGTAAATGGCGTCTGCCAATTTACCCAAGATCAGCTTGATCGAGCGAATTGCGTCGTCATTAGCGGGGATGGGAATATCAACATCGTTTGGATCACAATTGGTATCCAACAAAGAGACGATGGGAATATCTAGCTTCTGACATTCCTGAACGGCATTATGCTCGCGACGCGTGTCAATAATGACGACGACATCGGGGAGACGCCGCATGGTTTTCAGGCCACCCAAATATTTCTCAAGCTTTTCGAGTTCTCGGCGAAGGACAGCCCCTTCTTTTTTGGGACGCATGGCCAAGGCACCGGTTTCCTGCATGCGCTCCAGATCTTTGAGGCGATCGCATCGGGTTTTGATAGTGACCCAGTTGGTGAGCATGCCCCCCAACCAGCGCTGGTTCACGAAATTGGCACCGCACTTAGCCGCTTCCTGAGCGATAATGCCAGCCGCTTGGCGCTTCGTACCGACAAACAAAAACTTCTGACCCTGCTCAGCGCCCTTCCGCATGTAGTTGTAGGCTTCATCCATGAGTTGGGCAGTTTGCACCAAATCAATGATGTGGACGCCATTGCGGGCGGTAAAGATGTAGGGTGCCATCTGGGGATTCCAGCGGCGGGTCTGGTGACCAAAGTGGACCCCGGACTCTAGAAGCTCGGGTAAAGAGACAACAGGCATATTTTTACTCCTTTCGGGTTTATCCTCCATCCAAGAACGCCTTATTTAAGACACCCGAAACCTTGGATGTGCGATTTTTTGACAACTTTACGAGCATAGCATGGCCCACCGTCCCCATAACGCTCTTGGCTAACGGGGATGCTGGGCCTGGAAGCAAAGGCTTGTGGGCTGGTTGCAGATTTATGAAAATTGTGGATTATTGAGGTCAGAGCGATCTTGATTGATAACCACTCATCTGATCACGGGAAGGATCCTATGCCTGCTGAGCCGCAACGTCCCCCCATGCCACCCCGGATGCCGC
>CAYGVA010000551.1:0-1560 GCA_964353225.1 uncultured Leptolyngbya sp. | reverse complement strand
TGGGGGCAAAGACCTTCTTGGAATTCAAGCAAAAGGAGTGGAATAGCTTCTCTGCCCAGATTACGGACTGGGAGATGACCCAGTACATCAATATCTAACTATCACCATGACCGCCACTGAGATTTGCACCTATAACTTTCCCACCCAGATTCGGTTTGGGGCCGGGGCCAGCGCCGAATTGGCCGCGACCCTATCGGCCTTGCAGATTCAACGGCCCCTAGTGGTCACCGATCGCGATGTGGCCCAACTCCCCTGGTTTGCCACCATTGAGGCCAGCCTCGATCCCCTTGCTGCCAACACCTTTAGCGGCGTCTGGGGGAATCCGGTGGTCTCCCAAGTCACCGCCGGTCTAGCCGCCTACCAAGCCCAGGGTGCCGATGGCATTGTGGCGGTGGGGGGCGGTGCCCCCATGGATGTGGCCAAGGCGATCGCCCTCATGGTCAACCACCCCGGTCACCTGTTTGACTACGAAGATGGGGCTTGCACCCGACCGATTAATCAACCGATTCCCGCCATTGTGGCAATCCCCACCACCGCTGGCACCGGCAGCGAAGTGGGTCGCAGCGCGGTGATTTCAGACGATGCCACCCACAGCAAAAAGATCATCTTTGATCCCCAACTCTTGCCCCAGGTGGTGCTGGCTGACCCTACCCTGCTGTTGGGCCTGCCCGCCAAAATTACCGCCGCCACCGGCATGGATGCCCTCACCCACCTAATCGAAGCCTTCCTTGCCAAGGGCAATCACCCCCTATGCGACGGCATTGCCCTAGAGGGCATCCACTTAGTGGCCGAGCATTTACAAGCCTCGGTGGACTATGCCCAGCGATTGGCCAGCGGCGAAATCTTTGACGAGGCCACGGCCATGGCCCACCTGACGGCACGGGCGGGCATGCTCAATGCCTCGATGATGGGGGCGATCGCCTTCCAAAAGGGGCTGGGGGTCACCCATTCCTGCGCCCATGCCCTCTCCACGGTGTGCAATACCCACCATGGTTTGGCCAATGCGGTGATGTTGCCCGCCGCCATGCGCTTTAACCTGTTGGCTGTACCCGAGAAATTTCTGCGCATGGCCCGCGTGGTCAACCCTGGGGCGGACAGCGGGGAAGATTTTCTGACCTGGATTGCAGGGTTGTCGCGGGCGATCGCCATTCCCCCCGATTTGACTGCCCTGGGGGTGACCGCCGCCACCCTTGACGAGCTGGTCAGCGTCGCCATTCAGGATGGCTGCCATCCCTGCAATCCCAAACCGGTGAGCACCGAAGATTTCCATGCCATTTACCAAGATGCTCTAGCGGCCTGAGGAAACCCCTATGACTGAAATGCTGGCGATCAGAAACCCTGCCACTGAGCAACTGATCCAAGAGATGCCGGTCGATGACGCGGCGGCGGTGGCAGCAAAGGTCGCCCTAGCCCGCAAGGCCCAGCCCGCCTGGGCGGCACAGCCCATCGAATACCGGATGGATTGTCTCAGGCGGTTTCGCGATTTACTCGTCGAACGGGTGGATCAGTTGGCCCCAACGCTGACGGCGGAGACGGGCAAACCGATCGCCCAAGCCCGCA
>CAYGVA010000550.1:0-1567 GCA_964353225.1 uncultured Leptolyngbya sp. | reverse complement strand
CCTGGCGCTGCTCCGCCGCCTGCTTCAGGGCTCCCGTATTGGCGTAATACTCCTGAATGTCCGTCAGGCCATATTCCACCGAGTCGATTTGCTGGACGATCCGCCCCGTGCTTTGCAACAACGTATCCAGCACCTCCGGGCGGGCCTGCCCCTTGTCGCCGCGCCCATAGCTAAAACTGTTGCGATCGCGCCAGGTCTGCCCCAGCTCTTCCCCAGACTCCCAATTGCCATCGACAACGCGATCGTTCACCAAGGAACCGTAGTCCCCCGCTGGGTTAGAAAACAGCCGCGCGGTGGGGTTCTCGACCCCTTGGGCCTCTAGGGCTAGGGCATGTTTGCGAATGAAATTCTGGTCTTCGGGCTCAGGGGCTGCCGCTGCCCGTTGGAACAGGTCGTCCAACAGCTCCAAGATATTCACAAAGCTGTCCCGGAAGATTCCCGAGAGGTTGCCCAACACATCGATGCGGGGGCGACCCAGCCGCGCTAAGGGGATCAACTCATAGCGGACGATGCGACCCGTCCCTTCTTTGATCGGTTCAGCCCCCACCAGTTCCAGCAGGGTACCGAGGGATTCCCCTTTGGTTTTGATCGCATCCAGCCCCCACAGCATCACCGCCACGGTTTCGGGGTATTCCCCTTGCTCTTCGAGATGTTGGGCCAGGAGCTTTTGGGCGATCGCCCTGCCCCGTTCATAGGCCGCTGGCGACGGCATCCGGTAGGGGTCTAAGGCATGGATGTTGCGCCCCGTGGGCAATACCCCCGGCCCATCCCGCAGCAAATCACCACCGGGGGCGGGGGGGATATATTCGCCGTTGAGACCCCGCAGCAGGTTGGTGAGTTCGTCGGTGGTTTGGGAGAGGCGATCGCAAATCTCAAAGGCTTCCAACAGCTTGCCCTTGATGGTGGCGACCTGGGACTCCGCTGCATCGCCATAGAAACGGTGTAAGAGGCGATCTGCTTCAGCCGCTTGCACCTGAGGCGACAGCGGAGCAACAACGTCCTTGTAGGGTGGCGTTAGCGCATCGTAACCCACCGTCTGCTGATTTTTGTGGCCAGCCGTAGTCTCAACACCCGGCTCAGTCCGTTGCGACCACCATGCCACGATTTCGCTCAGCACCGCTGGCTTCAGACCCTCCCCAAAGTAAGCCTCCAAATAGCTGAGCAGCGCTTCGGCATCGGGGGCCTGCCCCAGCACATGGAGGCCGCTGGAGAACAGCCGATTTTCCAGCACTTGCAGGTATTCGTAGAGATGGGCAAAGTAAGCCAGCAGCGCATCTTTGCTGAAGAGACGGCCATTCTCAGGGGTGAATTCAATCCCCAAGTTGCGGGCTTCGGTAAAGGGGCAGTCTGCTTCCAGGCCGGTGTCGGCAATCTTTTTAAGGATGAAGTCCCGCAGCACCGCGTTTTTATCCGGGTCTTCGCGGTATTCAGCAACCAGTTCCCGCAGGGCCACCAGATCTTTGTAGAGACCGGCACGACCATAGGGGGGCACATTGTGGGACACCAGCACCCCATAGCCCCGGCGCTTCGCCAAGATCGATTCGGAGGGGTTATTGGCGGCGTAAAC
>CAYGVA010000549.1:0-1583 GCA_964353225.1 uncultured Leptolyngbya sp. | reverse complement strand
TCCGGCTCCCCTCGCCCCCTGGGAGAGGGGCTGGGGGTGAGGGGCAGAACTACGGTTCTCAACATGGACTTGGTTTAATAAAGAAATCACACTCTATAGGGTGTTTGAGGCGGACCCACCAGCGGTGCGATCGCTCAAGCTAGCGATCCAAGCCCAGTACGAGCAAGCCTTGGATCTATTTGATCAGCACCAGTACGCCCAGGCGCTGGCCCTATTCAAGGATTGCCTCGCCCAAAATCCGGCTGACCCAATTTTGGCCCTTTACATAGAACGCTGCCAAAAATATCACCCTGAGTTGGTGTGATCAACTCCTCACCATCCCTCACCTATCCCCATGATGTTAGGGGTGGGTATACGGCATTGTCTTTTCTGGAAACCACCTGAACCCGAGGAAGCACTGCCATATCGCTTGATTTGGGCTGAGGCAACCCCTGCTAGGGCAGCGTCAAGGCTAAAATTTAGGGCTTCGACTGTTCGACAAGCTCACAGCTCAGCCCGAACGCACAGATCCCGCTCATCCTGAGCTTGTCGAAGGATATTTGCGAGTGTGCATCACCCTAAAACTAAGAACTGACAGAGCTCTAGGGCAAGGTTTCGTTGATGGGGAAACGGTTCATGGCGATCGCTGCCCGTCGGGCCGCATTTCGCAGAGAATCTGGAATGTGGGGCACGTGGGGAATCTGAGAGAGGAAGTCTAGGGTACGGCGGAGAATCCGTACGATGTCCCCTTCGTCGAGGCTGGTATTGCCACAGAGCTCAGACCAGTCCCCGGCTGCCGCTGCGATCTCGGCATCGGGACCGGTGGGTGCCGCCGTTTTGGCACTATCGTCAAACCCCTCAGGAATAATTCGGGGCTGTTCGCCCATGTCCACCCAGCGTTCGACTAAACCCAGGAAGTCGTACTCCATCCAGATCGGGGCGGCAATGTCATGGCGGCGCTGCTGCTTAAATAATTCTCGCCGTAGGTTGCGTAGGCCCCCCAAGGCGCTTTCGACCACTGGGGCAGCCTCGTACGCCGACCAGGTATCCGGGCGGGAGTTCTCGACTACGAGGCCGGTGCAGGCGGCGGCCAACTGTGGGGCCGTCAGTTTGTCGAGTTCTCCTGAGGCGAGGGCTAAACCTAGCCAGAGTTCGTTGTCGCCACGGATGGCGGCGGCGATTTCCCCCAACTCGGTGGGGCGGTTGGCCTCTAGGCCGCCGAAATGCTCTAATACCGCCATAATGCCGACAAATTCTTGCCAGTAGCGATCGGCAGACTGGCTCAGCACTGCGGTGCGATCGCTCAATTCTTCCTCGAGCTTTTGCAGACGCCGCCACTGTTTCAGCAAAACCTTGGGGTTACCCCATTGGTAAACGGGATGGTCTGCCAAGGCCGTTTCGACCTCATGCACCCGATCCAGTTGGGCTTTGACCTCTGGAGCCACTTCCCCCAAGGAGGGGGGATAGGGAATCTGGTGGGAGATCGCTGCGGTGCCTTCCTGCCCTTGGCGATGTTGTCCGGGCTTGGGGGGTAAGTCTGCGGGGGGCTCGATCCCATCCACTGCCGCCAGTCGCGGGTATTCAGCATGGAGACCCACCACATC
>CAYGVA010000548.1:0-1583 GCA_964353225.1 uncultured Leptolyngbya sp. | reverse complement strand
GCAATGGCTTGGCCCTTGGCCCGAGAGCCCTTTTTGCTCGAAACCAGCGTCCCCGGCATTTTTGCAGTGGGGGATGTGCGTCACGGCTCGGTGAAGCGGGTGGCATCAGGGGTAGGAGAAGGCAGCATCTGTGTGCAGTTTGTCCACCGCTACCTCAGTAATTTATAGTCCGTCCACTCCAGCCATAGTGGGTGTATTGGTTTGTTAGCAATGCACCCTGTCGGTCACCTGCTTCTTCCAGAGCTTGATGGGTGATCAAGATACATTCTAAGCTCTACCCTATGGCAAATAATTACGCTCTAGAATCCACGCCCCAGGGTTGGCAGTTCAGTAACGAAGCAGCCCTAGAAGATTTTATCTGGGAGCATTTAGAACCTTTATTCGGCTATCAACCCCTACGGCGACAGCACCATGTAGAGGGTAATTATTGCGATATTTTAGCGATCGCTCCCCCTCGCCAATTAGTCGTGATTGAGCTAAAAAATACTGAAGATCGATACGTCGTCCAACAACTCACTCGCTATTATCATAAGCTCCAGGAAGAAAAGCCTTTTGGTGATCGCGTCGATTACACTCAGCCTATTCGTCTGATTGTAATTTCACCCAAATTCCATGAAGACAATATTACTGACACCCTTTATCACCAACTTGATTTCAGTTTAGTTTCATTTCAAATTCTCAAAGATAACAGCAGCTCGCTTGTCTTTTTTAGCCCAGAAAAAGAAGTTTTAATACCCTTGCATTCATCATTGGCAGCAGATGTAAATTCGGGAGAAGTCATTGAGAGCCCACCAGCACCAAGAACATTCAAGAATGCGCTGGTCAAATGTGAGAAATATGATCCTGATTTTTATTTTAATTTCCGAGAGAAGATATTAAAGCTAGATTCACAGATCCGAGAAATCAAGGTCGAAAATAGATATTTCATTTACGGAAAGGGCAAAACAAAACCTCTAGCCTGTATTGCTTTCGTAAAAGAGAAGCGCGGCGAAAATATTTTCCATCGGCCAGACATTGCTTTCTGGCTACCCATCTCAATTCACTGGAGTCATAAGCAAGAGCGTTTAAGCCCACTGTTTATTCGTGGTTTTCTTCACCCTAAAGCTGCAAATTTTAGCCCAGAGGAAATATTGAAATTTCAACTCTTCAAGAAAAGAAATCCAACTGACCCGTATATGGCAGAGAATTGGATTTTTCGTCACTATGTGGGGAGCTTTGTTGAAAAAGAATTGATGGAAAAGGTTGACTCCCATGATGCCGACGATCTGTCTAAAAAAATCAATAGATACTGTAATCTAAAAAAACTGCCAAATCCATTAAAAAGTCACGATGACTGCACTCATTTTTTAATTGAAGTCGCCTTGGATTGCTGGCGAAGGCGATTATGATGCTCGACGAACCATTTTGCGAACTACGCTAACTGATTTAAATTATTTATCTAGCCTTATTTCTATGGTTGCGTTAGGCGACTGCCACCAAAGATCCAATGTTGGTTGGTCTGACTCAAATCCTGTCTTTCTGTTTATTGGCTCAAACCTGTGCTTTGCATCAACAGTCTGTTAGCCCTAGAGCCCTTCCAAGCC
>CAYGVA010000547.1:0-1590 GCA_964353225.1 uncultured Leptolyngbya sp. | reverse complement strand
GGGGACGGGCGGGGCGCAGGCGGGCATCGCCTATCAGATTTTGATGGCCAGCTATAACCTGCAAATTCCCCGCATGTTTGCCGCGCTGATCATGACCACGGCGTTGGGGGTGTTGATCTTTGTGGGGCTGACCCTATTGAGCGATCGCCTGCTGCGTCACTGGCACGAGAGTGCACTCCCCCGCGAAGAGTAAGGGACACTGAAAACGTATTTTAAAGCTCACTATGGTTGTTTCATCTGCTGCTGCCTGGGTGCAGGTTCCCCCAGGGGAGTCATTTTGGCTGACGAATGTTCGCTTGCCCCTGGCCTTGTTAGATGCTGCCGTCCCTCATCGGACGCCGATTCCTGCCCTCGCTGCCGTCCCGTTTTCCGAAGACTTAATTGCCGCTGATGTGTCGATCCGAGGCGGACGGATGGCGGCGATCGCCCCCGTCGGCACCGCCCCCGTTGATGCCCCCCAGGTGAACTTAGCCCAGGGATTAGTGTGGCCCTGTTTTGTCGATCTCCATACCCATCTCGATAAGGGACAAACCTGGAACCGCAACCCCAACCCCGATGGCAGCTTTGCCCAAGCCCTAGCCACCGTTGCCAAAGACGCGCGCCATTGGCAACGCGAAGATCTGCATCGGCGTATGGACTTTGGGCTGCGCTGTAGCTATGCCCACGGCACCCGTGCCGTACGGACCCATTTTGATGCGGCGGGTCCCTTAGCAGCCCCCGCGCTTCAGGTGATCCAAACCCTTCAGCAGGAATGGGCCGGTCGCCTCACCCTCCAGGCCGTTTGCCTAGTGACGATGGATTATTTCTTGACCCCAGCCGGGGTTATCTTGGCCGATCAGGTGGCGGCGATCGGCGGATTACTGGGGGGCGTGGTGTTTCCCCACCCCAACCTAGATGCCCAGCTTGACCGGGTGTTTGCCCTGGCGGCAGAGCGGGGGCTGGACTTAGATTTCCATGTAGATGAGAGCCTCAACCCGGCGGATCAAACCCTGCGACAGGTGGCCCAAGCCCGGATTCGCAATAGCTTTCAGGGCACGGTGGTATGTGGCCATTGCTGTGCCCTGTCGGTGCAGCCCCCAGCGGTGTTAGACGACATCCTAGCCTGGGTGCAGCGGGCCGAACTGGGCATCGTCAGCCTGCCCATGTGCAATCTCTATTTGCAAGATCGCCAGCCCCAGCGGATGCCGCGCTATCGGGGGGTAACGGTTCTCCATGAACTGAGGCAGGCGGAGATTCCGCTGGCGATCGCCAGCGACAACTGCCGCGATCCCTTCTATGCCTATGGTGACCACGATGGGCTAGAGGTGTTTACCCAGGCGGTGCGCATTGGCCAGCTAGATCGCCCCATTGGCAACTGGGCACAAACCATTACCACCACCCCCGCCGCCCTGATGGGGCTGCCAGAAAACGGCAGCATTGCCCTGGGCCAGCCCGCTGATCTCATTCTGTTTAAGGCCCGCACCTTTAACGAATTGCTGTGTCGCCCCCAGGGCGATCGCGTCGTGCTTCGCCAAGGTCGCGCGATCGATACCCCGTTGCCCGATTACGCCGAGCTAGATGATTTGGTGGGTCTGGCCTGATCCGCTCAAG
>CAYGVA010000546.1:0-1602 GCA_964353225.1 uncultured Leptolyngbya sp. | reverse complement strand
CGTATTCTTTTGCCCCAAAGATTGCCCCATTTCCTGCGCCCACTCGCCGCCCCCCAGCCAGCGCCCGAGGCTAAAGTTCACAGCACACAAAATCATCGCGACCGCTGCAATCTCAGCCAGTTCGACCAAGGGCGTATCAGACTCCATCGTGATAAACACCGTCGCCCGCGCCGTTGCCAGATAGGTCGCCAACAGCCAGACATAAAAAGAGGCCCCCTGACCCTGGCGGAGCATGGCCAAACTCTGGGGCATCCACCGCCGCAGGGCTTGGGTCAGGGCCAGGGGCAGCAAAATAATCGACAGGGTCGAGAGCAACCCTTGCATATTGACGGCCACAGCGGCTTCCGGGGCCAAAATGGGTAGCACTAGAGGCAGCACCAAGGCCGAAAAGCTGTTGGTCACCACCACCGCTGCCATCACGTACTGCACCTGCCCATCGAGAAATTGAGTCATGACGGGGGCGGCGGTGGCGGTGGGTGCCATGGCCAGCACAAAGGCCACAGCGGCAATTTGGGGGCTCACAAAATGCCCTATCCAGGTGGCAATGCCCGAGATCGCCAGCATCATCGCCAAGATCGGCGTCAGGCGCGGATTCAGGGCGGTTTTGCGCTCAATCGTCAGATCGAGCAGAGCCAAAAACAGGATCAGCATCAGGCAGTAACGGATCAAAAAGGCGTAGGTATGTCCCTGGGGAAACCAGATGCCGATCGCGATCGCCCCAAACAAACCCAGGGATTTTTTCACAGTGCGCCTTAACCATTTCTTAACCCAGAGTACTGCGCATCGCTCTTTTTCTAGGCTAGAAAACGGAGTAGGCCAACCCACTGCGCTATTCCCACGCTTCGCTCACTGATCACCGCACCCCAACTGCCATGGCAACCGATACTCCGCCACCTGCAATCACCCGCCATGACGAAGATGCAAACCTGAGCCACTTCACCATCGTTGATCTGAGGACGCTGACCGCCCATCCCGAAAGCTACGACTTCTTGCCCTTTAGGCCTAATCTCAAAAAGCTCATTCTGGCTGGGGCTGCCGACACCGAGCACATCAGCATCCTGTGGTACACCATCCCAGGCGGGAGTGTCGGGCTGCACTACCATGCCATGACCGAGTCCGTCTACACTATCGCCGGCACGCAAACCGACGGCCAGGGTGTCTATCCCGCCGGCTCCCTTTACTTCAATCCCCCCGGTAGCGGCCATGCCACCACCGATAGCACCGGCTTCTTTCTCCTGGCCTACGCTTCACCGCCAGACTTCACCAACACCGAGCGGATTGCAGACGATACCCCCGTTCACATCAACACTGCCGATCCGGCGATCGCAACCCACTACCCCTTCCAAGCGGTGGGTAGTGGGGTTGAGATTTACGACATTCCCCTCGATCCAGCCGGGGGCATGAGCGCTCGACTCATCAAAAGCAACGCCTGCGTCCCCTACGAATACACCGGCAATTACGTGCTCGTCCTCGACGGCAGTTGCACCATTAACGGCACCCTGTTTGGTAAAAATATGTTGATCGTCGCCACCACCGTTGCCCCCCAGACCTATCCCATCACCAGCGCCGGTCATTGCTTAGCCCTCGGGCTGTCGTTTTAGG
>CAYGVA010000545.1:0-1623 GCA_964353225.1 uncultured Leptolyngbya sp. | reverse complement strand
TTTCATGGGTGTTTTTAGGGGTGAGGGGGGACAGGGCGTTTTGAATGATCAATTTTGAAGTTTGGATGGGACGATAGGGGGGCCAAAGAGGCGGTTGAGGTCGGTGGGGGTGAGGGTGCGATGCCAGCACCACAACCGTTTCATCACCTGCTCAAAGCTGTAAATCAGGGCTAAGCGCTGGGCCACGCTCCATTGCTCCCAGGCCAGTTCGGTCATCATGCGGCGCAGGGTGTGAATGAGACTGCCGGACGCGGTGGGGTGCCGGACCTTTTGGATCAAGCTCTGGCCCAGGGTGCGACTGATTTTGCCCAGGCCAGAATCGGGATAGGCCCATTGACCAAAGCCCCAGAACTTGGTCATGTGGTTGATTTCGTCGATGAGCAGTTCGGCCAATACCTGTTGTAGGGGACCGGTGGTGTAGGCCATCATCCACAGATATAGACAGGTGGCTCCATACTCGGTGGCCACCCGATGCAAACCATGGCGATAGAGGGCTCCGTGGGGATCTTCATTGGGAGAGTGGGGCCGCGCTTGATGGGGTGTCACCGGGGGCGGTTCCCCTTGCAGCAGGGTGTAGAGCTTGATCAGGGTGGGGGTATGGCGTTTTTCCTCCCGTTCCCACAGTCCCACGGTCAGGGGGGTGCCGCCGTTGTCCACTTTGCCCCCAACAAACTCCGCCATGGCCGGATAGAGGTGCTCCAAATATTGGCGACTGGTGGCGGTGTAGTCGCGGATGGGGGCTTCGGTATCGATGGTGCCCTTGAGCAGGGCACAAAAGGTGGTGCGGTCGATGCCCTGCAACTGGTCGGCACTGACCTCTCGCCAAGGTAGGGGTTGCCAGGGGCGGATTTGGGGATGTTGAAACTGTTGGGGCAGGTCTTCGAGGCGATCGCGCAAATGGGCCACCGTCAGATAGCCATGGGCGAGATGACGAATGCGGCGTAGGGTGTGGCCGAGGGTGGGATCGGGGCATGGGGGACCGGCGAGGTCCGTAACGGGATTGGGGGGAGCGAGGGCGATAACCATGGGGTTGATCCGGTACTCTCAATATCTCCCCAACCCTAGCCAGGGCAAGCGGCGATGGCAGTCGGCAATGGTCCCCGCTGCCAGGGGCGCTCAGTCTGAAAAGGTCAGGAAAAGGCGGAACTGGCGATGAAGTTGGGTAGGACCTGCGGCGTTTTTATCGCGGATCAATCCTGAAAACCCTCGCTAGACAATCTTTTTGAGACTTAGCGGCTGAACTCACCTGGGGGCACCCTAGGAACCAATGACCGCAGGACAATCGGGTAGATTTGGAGGAGCCCATAGGAGAGACCCATGGGGGCAGAGGCCATGCTAAACCAAGCGGACACGCTCATTTTTGAGATCACCGGCAAACACCTGAATGATTTGCAGCGGCGAATTTTGGAGCAGGCGTGGCAGCGGCAGACCTATGGCGAGATGGCCCGTAACCTGCGCTACACCGAAGGTCACATCAAGGACGTGGCGTCGCAACTCTGGCAAACCCTGTCCCAGTCCTTAGAGGAACCGGTCACGAAAGGGAACTGCCGCTCGGTCTTAGAGCGGCGACTCGCTGATGGCAATCCGATCGCCCCAGTGCCCCAGCCCCCCAGTGCCCCAGCC
>CAYGVA010000544.1:0-1629 GCA_964353225.1 uncultured Leptolyngbya sp. | reverse complement strand
CTAACCAGTTTGAACAAAGCCTGTTTTTCTTTCTTTAAAGAATCAACCCTACCCTTAACCCTACTGCCCATGGACACTGCAACCCTGCCCTCCCCACCGCAAATCGAGGCTCCCCCCCAATTAGACGTGGTCGAGATGACCAAGCAATTTGGTAGCTTTACCGCCCTCGACAAGGCTTCACTGTGCCTGAGACCCGGTAGCGTTCACGCCCTGCTGGGGGAAAACGGAGCGGGCAAAAGCACCCTCGTAAAATGCGTGATGGGCTATTACCGGCCCACCTCAGGCCAAATTCGAATTAACCAGCAGTCCCAGCTCATTGGCAGCCCCAAAGATGCCCACCACTATGGCATCGGCATGGTTTACCAACATTTCACCTCCGTTCCAGCCATGACCGTGGCCGAAAATTTGGTGTTGTCTCGCTACGACAACCAAAACCTGATCAATTGGAAGCAGGAATACGCTGAATTGCGGGCGTTTATTGCCGATTCTCCATTCCAGATTGAGTTAGATGTCCCGGTGGCCCAACTAGCGGCGGGGCAAAAGCAAAAGCTCGAAATCCTCAAGCAGCTCTACCTCAAAAGCCGCATCTTGATTTTGGATGAGCCCACCTCGGTGCTCACCCCCGTGGAGGCGGACGAGGTATTGGGGCTGCTGCGGCAAGAGGTGCTGGCGGGCAAGCTCAGCATCCTGATGATCACCCACAAGTTTCGGGAGGTGAAGGCGTTTGCCGATGAGGTCACCATTTTGCGGAAGGGTCAATTGGCGGGCCAAGGTTCGGTGCAGGACCTCTCGACCGAGGCCATGGCCGAGATGATGCTCGGGCAAGAGCGCAATACCAAATCGGTTGCCAAAACAGCGGGCTTAGAGCAGACCCCGGTGTTGTCTGTGGAGGGGCTGAACGCGACCCAAGATAACGGCCTACCAGCGGTTAAAGGGGTAAATCTCGCCGTCCATACGGGGGAGATTGTGGGCATTGCTGGGGTATCGGGCAATGGTCAGCGGGAGCTGGTGGAGGTGCTGGCGGGGCAACGACCACCCACCGCCGGTAGCCTCCAGGTGAATGGTGTCCCCTATACCGCCACCCGCGAGGAGATGTTTCGCCATCAGGTGTATACCCTGCCGGAAGAACCCTTGCGTAATGCCTGCGTACCTAACATGAGCGTGGCTGAGAATGTGGCGCTGCGGACTTTCGATCTCCCCCCCCAAGCTAAGTGGGGCTGGCTGCTGATCCTGAAGGCGATTCGTAATATGGCCGTGGGGCTGGTGGAAACCTTTTCGATCAAAACCCCTTCTATTGACACCCCCATCCGTAATTTATCGGGGGGGAATGTGCAGCGGGCGGTACTCTCTCGAGAACTCTCGTCTAAGGATGTCAGGCTCTTGATTGCCGCCAACCCCTGTTTCGGGCTAGATTTTGCGGCGGTAGATTTTATTCACAATGCAATTGTTGATGCCCGCAATCGGGGGGTGGCGGTGTTGCTGGTGAGCGAAGATCTCGATGAGCTATTGGTTTTGGCCGATCGCATCATTGTTATCAGTGAGGGAGAGTTTGTGTATGAAAGCGCGATCGCCGATGCCGATCTCCAGCTCATCGGCCAAAGCATGGCCGGACATTAAGGCGATTTCGGG
>CAYGVA010000543.1:0-1657 GCA_964353225.1 uncultured Leptolyngbya sp. | reverse complement strand
CCAGGCCAGCTACCTTAGCTTCATCCCAAGGTATCTGAGTGACTGATGCACCTTCTTATTTCGATTTAGCCGTTTCTGCCTACCGCACCAACTGCGATCTCCACGATATCTCCTTCCAGCAGCCCTCTGAGGAGCACTCAAAGCTGGTTAGCAATGTCATCTATCTTCGCACTAGTGATGTGGGGTATGTGGCTCGCTACAACATCAAGCGGCGGCGGATTTTGATTTAGTTATTGTCAAAATTTTATTCTGCCTGGGGGCCGGGTTTCGCCAAAAAGCTCGGCCCCTAGTGGTTAGCGGCAGTTTGCTGTCCATGGGGCAACTATCATTTCGAGCCCCATTGTGGAACAATCTGGGGTGCAATTACATATCGACACATTGGCTATTCATGGGTAAGCAGCGGATTCTCTCTGGCATTCAACCCACTGGCAACCTCCATCTGGGCAACTATTTAGGGGCCATCCGTAACTGGGTGCAACTCCAGGAAGAGTACGACAGCTTTCTGTTCATGGCGGATTTGCATGCGATCACGGTGCCCCATGACCCAGCCCAATTAGCCGAAAATACCCTGAATGTAGCTGCCACCTACATTGCCTGCGGTATCGACCCCGCCAAAGCCACTATTTTTGTCCAGTCCCATATTTCAGCCCACAGTGAGTTGGCCTGGCTCTTTAACTGCATCACCCCCCTGAATTGGTTGGAGCGGATGATCCAATTCAAAGAAAAGGCGGTGAAGCAGGGGGAAAACGTCTCGATTGGTCTATTTGACTACCCGGTATTGCAGGCGGCGGATATCTTGCTCTACGAGCCCGACCAGGTGCCGGTGGGGGAAGACCAAAAGCAGCACATTGAACTCACCCGCGACATTGCGAATCGCCTCAATTTCCAGTATGGCTCCGAAAAAAAACCGGTATTGAAGGTGCCAGAACCGTTGATTCAAAAGGCTGGGGCTAGGGTGATGAGCCTGACCGATGGCACCAAGAAAATGTCGAAATCAGACCCGTCTGAACTCAGTCGCATTGATCTGCTGGATTCACCAGAGCTGATTCAGAAAAAAGTTAAGCGCTGCAAAACTGACCCAGTACGGGGGCTGACCTTTGATGATCCAGAGCGGCCTGAATGCCATAACCTGCTGACCCTCTATATGTTGCTCTCGGGGCAATCCCAAGCGGCTGTGGCGACGGAATGCGCTGGGATGGGTTGGGGGCAGTTTAAGCCGCTGTTGACGGAGACCTTGGTGTCTTCTTTAGGGCCGATTCGTGAAACCTTTTTAGAGCTGACCCAAGATCGGACCCATCTGGAAACGGTCCTGAAAGCGGGGGAGGAAAAGGCGGCGGCGATCGCCAGTCGTACCCTGACTAAGGTGAAAGACGCCATGGGCTACGCCCGCCCTTTTGGGAGCACCTCACTTTTGCAAAAATAGTCAAAAGTCGAGCTGTCCATTTCTCAAGGCCATCTGTTTTACACCGCTGCCTATGAGCCATGCCCGGTTCATAGGCAGTATTGCTGGTATTGGATGATGCACCTGGCATTTTGTAAGCCATATAGCGCTCCCAGACCGCTTTTTTTGACGTGGGTGTAGGTTTGCTTGATTGCCTATAAAAAGCCGATGAGGGGATTTGAACCCCTGACCGCTCGATTACGAATCGAGTGCTCT
>CAYGVA010000542.1:0-1664 GCA_964353225.1 uncultured Leptolyngbya sp. | reverse complement strand
AGGGTCCCCACTGGCCGATCGCCCCCGTTAATCCGCGCGATCATATTTCCTGGGGTCGAGGGCAACAGCATCTCTGGCTTTGGCAACACATCGTGATTCCAGCCACCTGCAATGCATTTGAGATCGCCGGATCCACCCTGCGCTTGGGGCTGATTTGGTGGGCCGATTTGGCCGAAATCTTTGTGGATGGCCAGTGGGTGCAAACCGGGGACCTCTACGATTGCTTCACCCGGATTCTCCTCGGAGCGGACATCCAACCGGGGGATGAATTTACCGTGGCGCTGCATCTGATCAGCCCCGGCCATGACGACGGGGCATTGGTGCGATCGCAACTCATCTACGAAAACCCAGACTTAGACCCTCCAGAACCGGGCTTTATCGCTGATGAAATCGCGGTGCTGGCCCAGTACTTTCAGGCGCTAGCTCCTGAGCAGTTAGCCCCTTTAGCCACGGTGGTTAATGCTCTGGACGGGTCCTTCGTTCACAACAAAGCTCAGTTTCAGCAGGCACTTACCACCCTGCGCCAACAACTGCTGCCCTGGCGTGACTGGATCAAGCAATACCAGATCACCTGCGTCGGCCATGCCCATCTCGACCTGGCTTGGCTTTGGCCCGTGGCCGAAACCTGGGATGCCGCCGAGCGCACCTTTGATTCGGTGCTGGCTTTACACCAAGACTTTCCTGAACTCACCTACACCCATTCCAGCCCCGCCCTGTTTGCTTGGCTGGAGCAGCATCGCCCCGCCCTGTTTGCTGCCGTGCAACAGGCCGTTCGTGAAGGTTGGTGGACCATCGATGCGGGGCTCTGGGTCGAACCTGAACTCAACACCCTTGGCGGCGAATCCCTGGCCCGCCAAATTCTCTATGGCCAGCAGTACTGCCGCGATCGCTTCGGCACCACTAGCGCGATCGCTTGGCTCCCCGATAGTTTTGGCTTCTCGGCGCAACTGCCCCAGCTCATGAACCAAGGGGGCATTCGCTGTTTCGCCACCCAAAAACTGCGCTGGAATGACACCACCGAATTTCCCCACCATCTGTTCACCTGGCAAGGCCTCGACGGTACCCCACTGCTGAGCCTCACGTTGCCCCCCATCGGCAGCGATGTGGACCCGGTCAAAATGGCAGCCCAGGGCGCAGAATGGACCGCAAAAACCGGCTGCACAACGGCCCTGTGGCTCCCCGGCATGGGCGATCACGGCGGCGGCCCCACCCGCGACATGATCCAACAGGTGCGGCGCTGGCAGCGATCGCCCTTTTTCCCCCAGGTCAGCTTCCAGACCATGACTCAGTTTCTGGAAGCGGTTGAAACCCACGCTCAGCAATCAATCCAAAATTCAAAATTCAAAATTCAAAACTCAAACCTGAACCTGTATGGGGAGCCCAATATTCCTCAGGGCGCAAGCCCTGCGCCCCTACCCCCAAAAACAGTCACCCATCCACCCATCCACCCATCCACCCATCTCCTCCCCCACTCCCCACTCCCCACCTGGACCGACGAACTTTACCTTGAACTCCACCGGGGCTGCTGGACCACCCATGCTGATCAGAAGTGGTACAACCGCCGCTGTGAAGATTTGCTGGTGCAGGCGGAAATCTTTTCGGCGATCGCCACCCTCACCACCGACGGGGCGGGCGCGCGGGGGGGGGGTCCGGCCGGCGGGGGG
>CAYGVA010000541.1:0-1664 GCA_964353225.1 uncultured Leptolyngbya sp. | reverse complement strand
TAGGGCAAATTCGCCAGCAGCATGGCGTAGGCCGTCTGCACCAAAATGGTCGAGCCCGCCAACCGCAGAAACTGGGGATTTTGCAGGGTGGCCCGCAGCGCTTGACCAACCGATAGCTTCACCGGTTGCGGTGGGGTTTTGGGCAAAACCCCCACGGTCCCGACCACGGTCAGCAGACTCACTGAACCCACCACAAGGCCCATAATTTTAGGACCAGCATGGACATAGAGGGGGGCCGCAATCAGCGCCCCTAATAGCACCCCGACGGTGCCAAAGATGTTTTTCCACATGCTAAGGGTGACCCGCTCAGCGGGGGTCGTGGCCATCTCGGGCAGGCTGCTGTCGTAGGGGATGCCAATGAAGCTAGTGCTGGTAAAAAAGGCGATGGTGATGGCGAGAAAGTAGAGGCTGTTGCGATCGCTCACAAATCCATCTAAGGGGGTCCATAGCATCACCGTAAACACCAAGGCCAGAGGAGCCGCCCCGATCAAAAAGGGTTGCCGTCGCCCCCATCGGGAAAGGGTCGTATCACTCCAATGGCCAATCAAGGGATCAATCACCGCCCCCCACACCTGACTCAGGGTAAGGAGGACCCCGACTTGGGTAATCGGTAGGTATTGAATGGCGCTGGAATCGGGGGGCGGGGCGTAAAAATAGAGCAACCAGATGGATACGGTGGTGCCAACCAGGTTAATCCCCGCAGAGGTACAGCTATAGCGCAGAATCCGAGACAAGGTTAGGGGAGGAGGAGGCCCAGGATGCATGGCTGCGGGATCATCAGAAAGATGCGTCATTCATCTATGTCCCATGTCATGGCCAGCGTAATTAGATAGCCTGAGGTGGCCCCTTTCACATCGTTGGGAAGCCATGCCTGCTCCAAAACGTAACGTTGGCATTCTGATCTTTCCAGAGGTCGAGGTTCTCGACTTTGCTGGTCCCTTTGAGGTTTTCTCCCGCACCCGCTTGGTAGCGGGGGTCGAGTCTCGCCGCACCGATGACAGTGCGCCGTTTCAGGTCTTTACCGTCGCTCAAACGGTGGATACGATTACCGCCGTTGGCGGATTGCGGGTGCTGCCCGACTATAGCTTTGCCGATGCCCCTGCCATCGATGTCCTCGTCGTACCCGGCGGCTTCGGCACCCGCCCTCTATTAGCAGATACCGACACCCTCCAGTGGATTCAAGCCGTGGGTCAACAGGCCGAGCAAGTGACCTCCGTCTGCACCGGGGCATTGTTGCTGGCCAAACTGGGTCTCCTGGCGGGCAAACGAGCGACGACCCACTGGGGTGCCCTAGATTCTCTTGCCAGTATGGATGCCTCCATTGCCGTGCAACGGGATCAACGGGTCGTTGCTGACGGTATTTTCACCTCCGCTGGGGTGGCGGCAGGCATTGATATGTCCCTCGCGGTAGTAGAAGCTTTACTGGGTCAAACCGTGGCCGATGAAACCGCCCATTACATTGAATTTCCCCGTGAGCGCCCCTAACGTCGCACAATTCAGCATTTGCCTTTTAGGATGAAATGCAGTCGTCCAATCAGGACGGTTTACCCCATAGAGAACCGATGAAGCAATTACGTCGATGGGCGATCGCCCTAATCATCACCCTGGCAACCGTGACCAGCATTGTGGGCCTCTCAACCCAGACCCCCGCCCCAGCCCAGACC
>CAYGVA010000540.1:0-1672 GCA_964353225.1 uncultured Leptolyngbya sp. | reverse complement strand
CCCCTAGCCCCGCTGGGGCGGCAAAGCCAACGACTCCGCTCAGGGGACGGTTACCAGGAGAAACGGTTTATAGGGACGAGAGGGTGCGATCTTCTTTGTCATCGTTTTAGCGAATTGGGTCTAAGGTTGAATCAAGGACCTCAAGTCAATAACAGGCGCTAATTAAGCGCTTTCCATAGCAGCCAAAATGCCAAAGCCGATAAACAAGGCACCACCCAGGGCTGTCATCAGTCGCTCGGAAACGCGTCCAGCTATGAGTTTGCCGCAGGCGACAGCAATGGCGGCGCAAATAGCATGTCCTAGGATGGCTCCCAACAGCACGCCATAGAGATGGTGAGAAGAGGACAGGGTAATGGTGGCAATTTGGGTGCGATCGCCCCATTCGGCCACAAAAGTGAGGGTAAAGGCTTCCATCACTACGGCTCTGGCCGACCAAGTGGTGATACCCTGCTCTCGCTGATTAACTGCTTCCAAGGCCTCGGCCTGTTCCCCATCTAGAGTCTCTTTGCCAGACATGCGACTGGCATCATAAAGCAGTTTTAACCCGAAGCCAATAAACAGAATTACGGCAATGCCTTGAACATAGTGTTTGGGAAAAAATGACACTAGTTGACCAATCCAGACCGACAATAAGGTCATAGCAGCCAGTGCCGTCGTCACACCCAGAAATACCCACCGCCGGGGATGGCGCATGGCTAAAATAGCACCAATAAAAAAGGTTTTGTCGCCGAGTTCTGACAGCGTAATCAGTAACAACCCGGATGTAAATCCTGCCAAAAAGTTCATGCGCTACTCCCGCTAGTAGTGGTTGAGTAGGCATGACGGACATCTAAAAAGACCCCACCAAGCCCACTCTTTCCGTGGACTCAGTGAAGGTCTCGCTGGCAAATTAGAAGGCTAATTTACTACCTGAACCAGGCTCATCGCCAGTATGTTGATTCAGATAAAGGGCTGATATAGCCCAGGCTACTCCCCTTCAACAATACAGAAAATATCACAATCTGGGCGGAAGTGGTAGAGGGTGGAGCAAACTAGCAAACAAGAACATCCATCTCGTGCGGTATAACGGTTGTGGTCAGCGGTTGCCAGAGTATTTGCATCCCACACAAGCGGATTCGGTCAATCCGCTGCACCCCCATTGTTAGGAGGCGGTTGAACTTAGAACCGCTCAACAAAACTTGAAGCTCCTCAATGCTCAACGGAGGAGAACGGCGATGAATCATGGCATGACAGTTAGGACACACAGGGCGTAAATCTTTGACAGGATCAACCTCGTACTCTTCTGCAATCTCAGAAATGGGATAGTGACATTCCCCCAAAAAAGTGGACATTCCCGATGAGTCGTAATGCAAGAGAATGCTCAAATGCCAAAAAAACCACGCCGCCTCTTTACTGATGAGCAGAAAGCCGAAGCCGTCAATATTGTGAAGCAATCGGGCAAACCGGTAAGCCAAGTAGCCAAAGAGATGGGATTGACTGAAAGCGCTCTGCGCAACTGGGTCAAACAATCTCAGATTGACGAACAACCACGAATTGAGGGTGAATTGACGAGTGCGGAACAGCAAGAACTGGTGATGCTACGACGTGAATTCAAACGCGTCAAGATGGAGCGTGACTTCAGGGCAATCGCACCTAAATCAGGTTGCCATGGAGCCTCAAAACCGAACTTTTT
>CAYGVA010000539.1:0-1678 GCA_964353225.1 uncultured Leptolyngbya sp. | reverse complement strand
AGCTTTGGCCCCGGCACCGAATGGGCGGTAAAACAATTTCAAAACCGTCATCATCTCCTGGCGGATGGGGTGGTGGGTCCCCAAACCCTGGTGAAATTAGGCGCGCTGTAGGGCAAGGCGTTGATTCGTCATCGGACGGGGCAAGATAAGCCCGGTTCAGCAGGATTCCTATGGACGTCATCAAGACCCGAATTCCAGGCGTACTGGTGCTGGTTCCCCAGGTTTTTGGCGATGCACGCGGCTTTTTTTTTGAAAGCTTCAACCAGCGCCAGTTCTATGGGTTGACCCAAATCCAGTGCGACTTTGTTCAAGACAACCATTCCCGGTCCCAGCAAGGAACCCTGCGGGGACTGCATTATCAACTGGAGCGTCCCCAGGGCAAGCTGCTGCGGGTGGTCACCGGCAGCATTTACGATGTGGCGGTGGATCTGCGCCGTAGTTCCCCCACCTTTGGGCAATGGGTGGGCATGACCCTAGACGCTGATCAAAAACAACAAATCTGGATTCCTCCGGGTTTTGCCCATGGCTTTTATGTGACCTCGGATCAAGCTGAGGTGCTGTACAAAGTCACCGATTACTACGACCCCGGTTCCGAGCGCAGCCTCGCCTGGAATGATCCCACCCTCCAGATTGATTGGCCCTTGACCATTACCCCGATGCTCTCTGCCAAAGACCAAAAGGGAACCTTGTGGGCACAAGCCGAGGTGTTTCCGTGAGCCATGTGGTGTTACTGGGTAAAAGTGGGCAGGTGGGGCAAGTCCTGCTGAGCACCTTGACCGAGGCAGGGATCGAGGGGGTGGCCTTAGACCGGAGTCAACTGGATCTGACTCAACCGGCACAGATTCGGGCCACCATGGCGGACTTATGCCCCCAGATCATCATTAATGCCGCTGCCTATACTGCGGTGGACCAGGCTGAGACAGAAGCCGCCCAGGCCAGGTTAATCAATGCCGAGGCCCCGAGGCAATTGGCGATCACCGCCGCCGACTGCGGAGCCCAATTGATTCATTTTTCGACGGACTATGTGTTTGATGGACACAAGGGCATCCCCTGGCACGAGGGGGATGCCCCCCGTCCATTGGGGGTGTACGGCCAAACTAAACTGGCGGGGGAGGCGGCGATCCGTCAGGTTTTGCCCGACCATCATCTGATTGTGCGCACCGCCTGGGTCTATGGATCTGCGGGCAAGGGGAATTTTGTCAAAACCATGCTGCGACTGGGCCAAACCCGAGACGTTATTAAGGTGGTGCAAGACCAAGTCGGTACGCCTACTTGGACAGAGGATTTAGCCAGGGCGGTGGTGGCGTTAGTGGGGCAGGGCGATCTCGTCCCCGCTGGCACCTACCACTACACCAACAGCGGCGTTGCCAGTTGGTATGACCTGGCGATCGCCATTTTTGAAGAAGCCCGTGCTCTGGGAGTCCCGTTAACGGTCCAAAACGTGCAGCCCATCCCCAGTCAGGCGTATCCCACCGTCGCCCAGCGCCCGCTATATTCTGTGCTGGATTGCCAAAAAATCACCGCGCTGTTGGGTCACCCCGCCCCCCACTGGCGGGTGAGTTTGCGAACCATGTTGCGGCAATACCTCCAGGACAAACACCCATGAAAGGTCTGATTCTCTCTGGTGGCAAAGGCACTCGCCTGCGTCCTCTCACCTACACGGGCGCAAAGCAACTGG
>CAYGVA010000538.1:0-1683 GCA_964353225.1 uncultured Leptolyngbya sp. | reverse complement strand
GAAGCATCTTCGATGGTGCGGAAGGGAATGGCGTGCTCTGCCACCCCTGGGATATGGGGGGTTGGGGTTTCGCCGCCCATGGCCAGTACCAGGCGATCATAGGTGAGGGTGCGCTGGTTGCCGGGAGTAACGGAATCGCTGAGGGTGACCTGGCGATCGCCCAAATGAATCGCCTCTACCCCCTGTTGCACAAAGTGGATTTTGGTATTTTCCAGCAGCTCTAGGTAGGGCGGGGCAATTTCCCAGGTTTGCAACTCCCCCGTCACTAGCTCATAGAGCAGCGGGGCAAAGAGGAAGCGATCGCGCTGATCGACAAGGGTGATCTCCACCGGATGCTCCGGGCTCCAGGGGAGGGCGTTTAGCCGTAGGGCGGTGTAGAGGCCCCCAAAGCCGCCCCCCAAAATGCAAATATGTTGAACAGGCTCTGACATGATCTCCGATCGCTGGCAATTCCTTCTTTAAGATAATGGGGTTTTCGATCCGCTGCGGTTCCCCTGGCAGAGGGCGCAGGGATCTGCGCCCCTACTCGTCCTCCCAATTCAAAACTAGAAATATCCTCCGGGAAGGGTAATGCCCTACAAAAACTATCCGGCCTTGGACGCGGAAACCGCGCCCCTACTTACCTCACTCCCTAGTCCCTCACCCCTTCACTCCCTCTATGTCGGTTGTTGCCTATTGCCATATTGATCCCCTACTGGATGCTCCGCTGCCCCAGGACTTTTGGGGGGCCGAAGTGGTTCAGGTGTATGGCGATCAAGGGCCGCTAGAGGGGGATCGCCCACAATTGCAACGGCTGTTGCAGGATTGCCGAGGGCCGGATTTTAGCCATGGGACGATCTCCCAAGTTCGGGTCCGCCAGATCTGGGAATTGGGGGGAACGGTGGAGGCGATCGCAGCACTGTTAACAGACTTGTCTACGCTTAATGTGACCGTGCAAGCAGTTGGGGCGGACGGCACCGCAACCCTCGCCCTACCGTCTACCCAGGCCGATTGGATGGCCCTGACCACCCAGATCGAAGCCGATCATCGCCGCCGTCGGTTGCAATTGGGCCATGCCCGCAATCGGGTGAAGGTGCTGCCCCCGCCCGGTCGTGCCCCCTACGGCTATCGGCGCGGCAAGGAACGCTATGCCCTCGATCGCGCTACCGCCCCCGTGGTGAAGGATTTTTTTGAACGGTTTCTGCTGTTTGGCTCGGTGCGGGGGGCGGTGCGCTACCTGGGCAAAGCCTATGGCAAGCGGATTGCGGTCTCTACTGGCCAACGGTGGCTGACCCATCCGGTGTATCGGGGGGATCTGATTTTTCAAGATGGGGCGGTGATTCGCGATACCCACACGCCGATTTTGTCTCGGGATGAAGCCGCTCAAATTGATCGGCTGCTGCGCCGCAATCGTCGCTTACCGCCGCGCACCGCCAGCGCGTCGCGATCCCTGGCGGGTTTGGTGCAGTGCCAGGAATGCCACAGCAATCTAAAAGTGGCCCCCGTCAGCCGCCCCCGTCAGCGCCAAAAGTACTTGTACCTGCGGCCCATTGCCTGTGGGCGTAAAACGGTAACAGATGCCGAAGGGGCCTCCCAAAAACCCTGCAAGGCGATCGCCTACGATGCGGTGCTCGACCAAACGATTGCGGCGGTGTGTCGAGAACTGCCGAAGGCGATCGCCCATCTCAACCCCGCCATGCCCGC
>CAYGVA010000537.1:0-1731 GCA_964353225.1 uncultured Leptolyngbya sp. | reverse complement strand
GGCCAAACTGCGGGGGGAGCCTTCGATGAGGAAAACGGGGCGATCGCTCCACAACACCGTCACTTGATTAGGTGGCAAAGACACGATGCAGTAGTCATCGCCCCTAGGGCCATGGCCATCAGCGCCCCCCTGAGGCGGTGCTTCGTCAGACGTGCCAAAAATCCAGTTCAAAAAGGTATCGCCCCTCGGGCCATTCCCATCAGCCCCCTCTTGGGGCGGCGCTTCATGGGCATCACTCAACAGCCCACCCGAGGCGGCGGGTGCGTCCCAGGGGTGAGCGATCGCCCGAGCGTATGCCCTGGCCGAAAAACCACCGGCCATTATCCCTAAACACAAAAGTGTGCTGACCGGGAGCTGCACCTCCCTAAATCGAACGGTCATAGCGGTTGCTCCAAAGGTGAGGTAACAGATAAATCCAGCCGGTCATCGTCGGGAGTAGCCAAGGCACCATTAGGTTAAACCAGAGGGCACTCTGTAGAACCATTACCCCATAGACACCGCTCCCCAAAGCAAGAATCACCACCCTCTGGGATCGGGTGGTTTGGGTTGTCACCGGCATCAGCGTGATCCGTTTGCTGAGCAATGCCGATAGCACCACCATCCATAGGGCTGGGACGGGCACCACCATATGGTTAGTCCAAAAGTGATGGACACCATAGGCCAAAAACTCGACCCCTGAAAACGAGCTGATCGTATCGGTATCCTGACCTTGATTGCGCCAGTAGGTCGTGGCCCAGGGCTCGGCATGGATTTCCTCCCAGCCATCCCCTTCCGCTTCCGAATAGCCCACGGCACCAATCAAAACCACGGGTGCTGCTTGAATAATGTCGGCATTTTCTTCATCTAACCCCGCCAGCAGTTGATGGGCTGAAATCCGGTGGATGACGCGATTGGGGGGCACAGAGAAGTCAGCGATGGGATGCAGCCAGCGCTGGGGCAAAAATAAACGGTTTAGGGTGATGGCAGGACTTTTGAGTTGTGCCAACCGCCGCAGCTCAGGGGAATCGGTTGGGTTGGCGGCAATGTCTGCGGCCAGCGCTGGGCGCAATTTAGCCGCATTGGATAAGTCAGGCTGCACTTGAGGGGCGTCAGCCGCCCGTTGATACAGGGCCGTGAGTGCCAACTGATATGAAAAGGGACAGCTCACCTCAAGGCAACCGTCTGCATGCCAGGGCAGGGCCAAATACCATTTAAAGGCATCGGTGTAAGCCTGCATACTCCAGCGCAGATCGGCAATGTCCATGGCGACATTGGGGCCGATTTCTTGGCCATCTTCCCAGTGGGAAAAGAAGACAAACCAAGTCTGGTTCATCTCGACAGATGCTTGTAGGGCCTGGGTAAAAATGGCGGCATTATCCCGTTGGCGATCCAGAAGATAGTCAATGCCGACCACTGACGCCTGATGAATTCTGAGTTGATCAACGACTAAAGCGAGATATTCCAGGTTGATGGGGCTGGGGTCAGCGAGGAGAGGCGATCTCTGAATAGAGGCATCATCGATTTGAATTAGCACCACAGGCGGTGTCGCTGGGGGCAATTGGCCGGTGAGATTGCGATAAACCGATTGGGTCAAAAGTCGCCCTGACAACAGCGTTTCTCGCATCGCTGGGAGAACACTTAAAACCGCCACGGCGGCTAAAGCCACCCCTTGGCGACGACTGGGGAGCCACCGCTGCAGTTGGTAGCGCCAGTCCGTCCGTTCCAGCCGAAAGGGGACCGCGTCGGGATGGC
>CAYGVA010000536.1:0-1740 GCA_964353225.1 uncultured Leptolyngbya sp. | reverse complement strand
ACATGGTGCAACGGAGCTGCGATCGCGTCATTTGCCTCAACCGTTCCATCCGCTGCCAGGGCACCCCAGAGGTGGCTTTAGCGGCAGAGAGTCTCTCCGTCACGTACGGGCCTGAGTTTGTGCGCTACCGACATTCTTGTAAAGACGGAAAAGCGTGATGGGGGAACGTTTTGCGTGCTAAGTTCCCAGACTTGAATGGGGCCGGAGACGGGTGGACTACTCAGGGTTCTACAGCGGATGCGGCAACCGCTCCCCGACCCCTGAACGCCTGCCTCCACCCTCTCACCTACCCCCTCTCGCCTTGCACCAGCTATCTCCACCCCCATGCCTTCTGACCTCACCCGCGTCGTCGAACTCTTCCAATTTCCCTTCATGCAGCGGGCACTGATGGGGGGCATTTTAACGGGCTTAATGGGCGGGCTATTGGGCAGCTTCACGATTTTGCGGCAGCTCTCTTCCTTCAGCAGTGCCTTGGGGCATTCAGCGCTATTGGGCATCAGCCTAGGGTTTTTGCTGGGCATTAATCCCTCGGTAACGTTGCTGATTTTTGCGGTGGCTTTTGCCCTAGGGGTAAGCTATTTGCTGGAGCGCACAGACCTCGGGACCGATGCGTTGCTAAACATCATGCATTCGTCACTGTTGGCGATCGCCATCATCACCCTCAGCTTTATTGGGGAGTACAAGGGCGGCATCAATAATTTGTTGTTTGGCGATATTTTGGCCGCGCAAACCATCGACTTGATAATCAGTGCCGTGCTGCTATTGGTCTGTGCGCTGTTTCTCAGCCTGACCCTGCGCACTCAGATGCTCTTAACCCTGCATGAACCGATGGCGATCGCCCGTGGGGTATCGGTTTCAGCCCATCGCAGGGCATTTATTGTGCTGCTGGCGTTGGTCGTGGGGGTATCGATCAAGGCGATCGGGGTGCTACTCGTGAGCGCCTTTATTGTGATTCCGGCCTGTGCCGCTCGGTTATTGAGCCGCAATTTTACCGGTCATATTCTGTTGTCTACGGGAATTGGGGCGTTGAGCGCGGTGCTGGGTATTGTGGTTTCGGCCTTTTTTAATCTACCGTCAGGCCCCAGCATTGTAGTGATGCAAACGGTAATGTTTTTAGCTGCGATTCTTATTCCTAAAGCAAAGTTCGTGGCCCATTAACTCAGGAGTATATTTTCGCGAAATAGCGTCAAAACTTATATTTTTGCACCTTCTAAGGTTAATAAGTGCCCACCATGTTGACAGGGGCTTACAACGCTAAACGTAACAGGTGTCGAGACGGCGTTGAGTCATGCATTGATTTACCAAGAATATCCCCCAAAATACAGAAACTAGGTAGGCTAATGTCGAATCCAAATATTGAGGATATTACTTGTCGCATTGAGCAGGCTATCCAAGCCCTCGCATCTCAAATGACAACAGAGGTAGTGTGGACGACACATTATGGTGCTAACGATATTCATCCCAAACATCTCGTCTATTGGATCTGTGTTGAATCAGAGCAAGAACGGCAAAAATTAAGCACTAATCAGCAACTCAAAAACGATCTGAGAGCATTACTGGTGACCCATAACTATCCCATCGAGGGTCGAGCAGGTGTCAGAATCGGTTTTGAATCACAGGAAGCCGTAGACAGAGATTCCGGCGGAAATTGGCGGCATCATTGGCAATAGAGTCAACTAGAGAAAAGGCTGAAAAATCCAGCTTAAACCAAGTCCATGTTGAGAACCGTAGTTCTGCCCC
>CAYGVA010000535.1:0-1743 GCA_964353225.1 uncultured Leptolyngbya sp. | reverse complement strand
CGGCGCTGGCGACCGTGGTGGGGGTGCTGATCGAGGTGCCGCTGATGCTGATGCTGGTGGAGGTTTGTAAACGCACCGCCTTCTGGTTTCCCCGTGACCCCCAAAAAGCCACGCTGCCGGATCCGCGTTGTCTAAAATGTGGATGATGGTGATCTAGGGGCACATTCCCCTGTGTTGGGAGCATTGCAATGATCAAGCAAGTTTTTAAAGGGATTGCCGCCCTGATCCTGTTGTTTGCCTTGGCGGGCTGCGTCCACCAAACCACCGAGGTCAAATTTGTCCTCCCCGATGATTTTCACGGTGAGATTCAGATTTTGGACGGTCAAGTTGCAGTCACCAGCGGCCAAGCTTCTCCACAGCTTTCCGTCGCCATTCATTAACACCCGTGCAAGCCATTTCTCATCGGTGTTAGCGCACACCCGCCCTGTACTCAATAAGTTCGGCGGGGTTTTCGATACTTCCGACGCCATGGCAGTGCGCTCAACCCGGTGCATCGCGTCCCTCTAGGTGAGACGGTCAGAATGTGCCATGACGATTTACTTTTACCTTGCCCGAGAGGTGCCCTACGGTTGTTTTTCTAACTTTTCCTGGCATGGCTTTGTGTTGGATGCCCAGTGGTGGCCCACCAGCGAGCACTATTTTCAGGCTCAGAAGTTTGTGGCGACCGATCGCCCCTGGGCAGACAAAATCCAGCAGGCCAAAACCCCTAAGATTGCCGCCACCATGGGCCGTAGCCGCCAGCACCCGCTCCGCTCCGATTGGGAAGCGGTCAAGGATGAGATCATGACCCAAGCGGTCATGGCCAAGTTTCAAGCCCACGCTGAAATTCGCCAGGTGCTCCTAGCCACCGGGGAAGCGGCGATCGTCGAAAACTCCCCCATTGACCCTTACTGGGGTTGCGGAGCCGATGGCAGCGGCCAGAACAAACTGGGGCAGGTGTTAATGGCGGTGCGTCTATCCCTACGCGATCTTCCTTGAGCGATCGGGGTTTAGGGGTGCTTAAATTCCACCTTGAAAGTACTGTCCGCAGGCCGTTGGGCCACGACCGCATCCCAATTCAACCCCTGCAAAAACGCCTCTGCTACGGCGGTTTCCACCACATCCACCCCCCATTCCCCCGGCTGTAACGCCGCCGGAGAGGCACTGGTGGGGGGGCTGGTTTTGAGACCCCCCAATACCAAAATCTGGGGCATCTGTCCTGGGGCGACCTGCTGCCGCCGGACCTGCATCAGGGCTTGGCCGCAGAGTTCACCCACCCGTTGGGGGCTGTAGTGATCGAGGGGAAAGCGCACATCCACCATCCAATGGGGATGCTCTAGGAGCTGGCAGTGCAACGCAGACTCGGGTTGCAAACCCTGCTCAAATACCGCCGCAAAGGCGGCGCGATCGAGGGTAGGCACCGTCTCCCCCGATACATCAAAATTGTGGGACAGCAGCATTCGACCCTGGACAGATTCACTCATCGCCCACCCCCAGCACAACACATCGCGGTGCCCATGGTATCACTGCAAAGTTGGCCGCCATCGCCACCCTAGGGGTGGGGTAAAGTTCTGCCACTGCTGGCGATGTCATGGCACGGGTCATGCCCAATACCGTCAATGGGTTGACCCATAGCGATTGTCCTTGAGTTAAATAAGCATATAAACCAAGTCCATGTTGAGAACCGTAGTTCTGCCCCTCTCCCCCAGCTCCCAGGGGGCGAGGGGAGCCGGAGCACCATTCAAAGTCCCTCTCCCCTGGGGA
>CAYGVA010000534.1:0-1770 GCA_964353225.1 uncultured Leptolyngbya sp. | reverse complement strand
CCATTTGTATGAAGGGCGCGAACTGCGCCGCAGCTATGTGACCTGGCAGGAGGGGAGATCGCCCCATGTGGTGATTGAGTTCTTATCCCCAGGGACAGAGCAAACTGACTTGGGGCGTTTTGAACGGGAGGCGAGCCCAACGCCACCGACGACCACCAGCAATGTGCCCACCCAGAATGGTGCAGAGACAACGCCCCCCAATAAATTGACGGTCTATGAGCAGTATTTACGGGTGCCCCATTACCTGACCTATGACCGACGCACGCAAGCATTACGGTATTTTTTGCTGGTCGGCAGTGAATATCAAGAGCAGTCGCTGCAACCACAAGCCCCTTTAGTGTGGTTGGCAGACTTACAGATTGGCCTGGGTCTCTGGGAGGGCACATTTGAGGCGATTCCGGGGCATTGGCTGCGCTGGTGTGATAGTGCAGGTAATTGGTTACTGACCGATACAGAGCAAGAACAACTGGCCAAGGAGCAGGCTCAGCAACGGGCGGCGCAGTTGGCGGAACAGCTACGGGCGCTAGGGGTTGATCCTGATGCGGGTTAGGCCGCATCGGCATATCCTGGGCCGCTGCGATCAGGTTTTCTGGGCGGTCAAAAACAGCACCGTGGTTTGCCAGGGGACGGTTTGATTTTGTAATTCCCGGCGGATCAGTTTTTCCAGGGTGGTGAGGTCGGCCTCAGGGAGCTGGGCTGCAAGCTGATTGCGGTAGCTGGTGGGGTTGGCAACATTAAACCAGCGATCGCACAGCCCCTTCCCCACCCACATGTCGCTAGTCTGCACTTCCTCAGTCCAAGTCACCGTGAAGCCTGCCGCTTCGATCAGGGCCACCAGATCGGCGGACTGCCAGTTGAAGCGCGGATCGGCGTCATTGCTATAGAGGGCGGTTTCGGCAGCCTGCCAGCGATCGCGCAGTTCTCCGTCCAATTTGGTTTCTGGCAACAGCGCCGAGAGTTTTTGGGTGTGGCGAGGGACGACTTCCGCCAGGGCTACAGTGCCATGGCCAGGGAGCAGGGGTGTGAGGGAGCCCAGCGCTGCTGCTTTTTCAGCCAAAGCCCCCAGAACATTGCGGCCCACTAGGGCATCGAATCGCAGGTGCGGGTCGCGATCCGCCAGGGTTGAGGCTAGCGCTAGGAGCGGGATTTGCAAAATCTGGGGCCGCACCAAGTCTGGCAGCGCGGTGGCCTGTTCTTGCAGGGCTTTGGCATCTTGGGGCGATTCGACCTGGGCATAAACGCCCCCTTCGGGCACTTGCCGCACCGCCTCCCAGGTGAGCAAGCCGCTGCGGGCATTGAGATCTAACACCACCTGGTGGCGCTGTAGATTGAGGGCGGTGAACAGCCGCGATCGCACCGCCGCGAGGCGAGCGCCGGTCTGAGTGAGGGTGCGTTGCAGCCAGCGCTCTTGGGCCGGATCCTCAGGGCTGTAGGTGAGGGCTTCTACGGGGCCAGCGCCCCCTTCGATCAGCGCCGCCAGTTGGGCCTCCCGCTGTTGGGCCACTTGAATGCGAATGCTGGCTTCATAGCCCTGGTCCGACGGTTGATAAAACACCTGCCCCTGTAGCCCCTGGGGTAAATATTGCTGGGCCACCCAATGGTCCCGATAGGCGTGGGGATAGAGATAACCCTGGCCATGGCCAAACCCATGTTTGTCACGACTGGGATCCCGCAGGGGGTTGGGCACATCCCGCTGTTGCTCTGTCTCCACCGCTGCCAGGGCGTCGAAAAAGGCCATGACGCTGTTGGATTTGGGGGCGGTGGCCAGGT
>CAYGVA010000533.1:0-1770 GCA_964353225.1 uncultured Leptolyngbya sp. | reverse complement strand
AACGTATTGGCAATTTCACCACTGGGGTCGCGGGGAATTCTCGCCCAAGTCACCACCGACACATCTGGAATGGTTGAGCGTCCACCATAGACAGCCGCAGGTTGGCTTCCCGAAGGGTAGGTACATCGCAACTCCGAAAAAGCCCGTGCCACCTTTTGTGGCTTCAAAGCACCGTTCACCGCCGTCGCCAACTCCGTCTGAATCGTGCTGTGCTTTCCCTGGGGCATTGGCTTCTGGATAATTTGCCCGTCAATAAATTCACTGGCAGGCTTAGTTTCGGGTAGCGCCAGAAAAGACTCTAACGTGATCGGTTTAGGGGGAGCCTGGACCATTGGAACTGCCTCATCGCAGGCGGTTTGGTGAGCTTGATTTCAATTCTAGGGGATGCAAAAGGTTTAAGGTCCTTTTGAGCGTCCACTATGTGTCCTCTCATCGCAGTTGCCAGTCCGGTTAGGACAAGACTGCAAGCTACTTTGCTTCTGCGCAAAGCATCCGGGCGATTTGAGGTGTCCTAAGCAAAGCCGCCAGTGTTATAGAGGCATCAAGGTCCAACCTGCTGGGCCGTAACAAAACGGTCAATGCCAGCCAAGTCAGCATGGGTTGTGATTGCACCGTAGGTTTTCGTCGCCTGCAAAAGCTGTGCCACAGCCTCCGATTGCCCAGCCATATGTTCCACCATCCATAGACCGCCATCGCGCAAAAACTGAGGCGCAGCGGTCACCAAATGTCGCACGGCATCCAGCCCGTCATCGCCGCCATCCAACGCCAGATGGGGCTCGTGGCGGGCCACTTCGGGTTGCAAAGTTGGCACTATTTCAGTCGGAATATAAGGCGGGTTTGAAACCATTCCCGCCAGTTGCCCAGCCAGATCTTGCAACGGCTCAAACCATGCTCCTTGGCGAAACTCAATGCGATCGCCCAATCCATTCGTCTGAGCATTCTGCTGAGCGATCGCCAACGCCGCCGCACTGACATCCGTCGCAATAATCCGCGCATTGGGAAATGCTGTGGCGAGGCCGAGGGCGATCGCCCCGCTGCCCGTGCCCACATCCACCCAGATCCCCTGAGCCAGGGCTTGTCCTTGGGGATGAGCCGCGATCCGCTCCACCGCCAGATCAATCAGCAGCTCCGTTTCGGGTCGGGGGATCAGTACCGCTGGGGACACCGCCAGGGTGAAATTGCGCCAGGGGGTCGCGCCAACCAAATGTTGGACGGGGACACGATCGCCCACCCGTTTTTGCCACAAGCTTTGTAACTTCGCCAGATCAACCGTGCTGGGGATGGCTAACTGCTCGGCCAAAGTGCCGAGACGCAGGGCGAGCCTGTCCACCTGGCAGAGCCCCTGCAATAACCAATCCACCTCAGCTGAGGGAATATGCTCGGCCTCAGCCTGTTTCTGGGCCTGTTGCCGCCATTGCCATAGCGCTTTTCCCGCTATCTGCTGGGGAAATCGGGGCTGATTTACAGGCATAGGCTTGTTGGACTTCGTTGCGTTTCACCCAATCTACTGTGCGTAAGACTGAGGGTATTGGCAACGGTGGACGCTGGCTGGGATGCCGGTTTAACTCCCTATAATGAGAAGTCAAACGACGGTATGGCTGGCCCTGAGATGAGCTTTCCGCTTAAAGAGAAATATATCAACCTGCTCACCGACTTTGGCTTCAAGCGCGTCTTCGGCACAGAGCCCAATCAGCACTCAGCACCTATTGATTGACTTCCTCAATACCCTCTTGCCAGAGCAGCACCGCATCCAGTCAGTCACCTACAAGC
>CAYGVA010000532.1:0-1774 GCA_964353225.1 uncultured Leptolyngbya sp. | reverse complement strand
TGGAAAAACTGGCCCTCTATTGGGGCGATCGCCCCGGCCCCATCGATGCCGAAGCGGTGTCGCAATTGGTCACCATCAGCACCCAAAACAGCCTGCAATTGGCCGCCGCCCTCCGCCAGGGCCACACCGACGAAGCCCTAGGGCTGGTGGCCGATCTGCTCAACCGCAACGAGCCCCCCCTGCGGATCATCTCGACCCTAGTGGGGCAATTCCGCACCTGGCTATGGGTCAAAATCATGGTCACCAGCGGCGAGCGGGATAATCAAGCGATCGCCAAAGCCGCTGAAATCGGTAATCCTAAGCGCGTCTATTTTCTGCAAAAAGAAGTCGCCCCCCTCCGGCTCGAAGCGCTACAGGAAACCATGGGGCATCTGCTCAGCCTCGAAGCTGATCTGAAGCGGGGCCGTGACCCCACCGCCACCCTACAAACCAAAGTGATTGAAATCAGCCAGTGTTTTGGTGCTGCCACTGGGCGACGACCAGGTTTACAATAGGGGATTGGCAGCGATCGCTGTTGAACCGTATCCACAGGATTGGATAGACATGTTCTTGGGAAACCGCCACATTTTGACCCGTCTAGGCCGCTGCTGGCGATCGCTAGGGTTGGTTGGCCTGACCGTTGGTTTGCTCACAGGGTTGGGGACCCCCCTAGCGCATATCAATATCGGCAACGACCTAAACGGGCATGGCCTCCCAGGCGAGCCATTCGGCAATTCAGCCCTGGCCCAAACGGTAATCAGCGACCCAGAAATCGACCAGTACGCCAACGCCGTACTGCAAATGGATCCGGCCCGGAGCGAAGCCTATACCCAGATCGCCAACCAACTCCTCGCCGCCAATATCGATCTCAACCGGGTCAATTTAGGCTGCGCCCATAGCAATCTCTCCGCCGCCCCTCGGGCATTACGACAGGAGGTAGAGGCGCTACGGGTGGGCTACTGCAACCAGGCCCGAGACATTGTCGAGCAAAATGGCCTCACCGCTCAGCGCTTCAATGAAATCACTGCGGCCCACCGTGAAGATGCCAATCTAGCCGAGCGCATTCGCCAAGCACTGGTACGGCTGCAACAGCAATAGGGCTATTTCTGGCTCGCTCCCATCACCCTCTGGCCGGGTTTTGCAAGGCTCCGACAACTCCGCACCCCCAATCCCAGCTCACTTCACCCTGACCGCATCGATCCTTTTTATCGAACATGACTTGATCGCAAATCTGATTCATCCCTTGCCCTTATCCCCTGACCTCCCATTGAAAATCCATGAAATTTATTGACCTGGCTGAAGTGAACGTGATTGCGGGGAACGGGGGAGACGGCCTCACCGCCTTTCGTCGGGAAAAATATGTGCCCGCCGGGGGACCGTCGGGGGGCAATGGTGGGCCAGGGGGCTCGGTCTATTTGGTGGCCGACGGTAATCTTCAAACCCTGTTGGACTTCCGCTATGCCCACCAATTTAAAGCCGAGCATGGGCAGCGGGGGGGGCGCAGCAACCGCACCGGAGCCACGGGGGAAAATCGCCTCGTCCAAGTCCCCTGCGGCACCATCATCTACGACGCCGACACCGATGAACTGCTGGGGGATCTGGTCGAGATGGGCCAAACCCTCTGTGTGGCCCAAGGGGGCAAAGGTGGCCTGGGAAACCGTCATTTCTTGAGTAACCGCAACCGCGCCCCCGAACATTCTCTGCCGGGGCTACCGGGCGAAGAGCGTCGCATCCGCCTAGAGCTGAAGCTGCTGGCTGAGGTGGGCATTATTGGTCTGCCCAATGCGGGCAAATC
>CAYGVA010000531.1:0-1796 GCA_964353225.1 uncultured Leptolyngbya sp. | reverse complement strand
TGACCGGCATGCTCTGGCAAGTGGGGCAGCAAGGTGAGGCCGAAAGCCATTGGGTGGCGGTCTCGGGGTTAGATAACCGCTACCGTGATTTGGATTGGGTGCGGCAGGTGCGCCGCTGGCCCCCCACCGTGGCCGATGCGCTAGCCCAGTTCCTGGCCGTTGAGGACTAAGCCCGGTGCTAGAGCTATTGCTGATCACCAGTTTGGGATTTTTAGGCAGCTTTGGCCATTGTGTGGGCATGTGTGGCCCCATCGCTATGGCGTTTTCCCTATCCAATCCAGACCGTGGGGATCAGTCTCGGGGACGCCAAGTGGCGTTTCATCTGTTGCTCAACTTGGGCCGCCTGGTGAGCTATGCCTTAGTGGGCTTAGCGATCGGGGGGCTGGGTTCGGTCCTAGTGGCGGGGGGGCAAATGGCTGGGGTGGGCAGCCTGCTCAGGCGGTTGATTGTGCTGTTTACCGGCACCCTGTTAATCGGGTTGGGTTTGCGTCAGGTGGCCCCCGACTTGCTCCCCAAAATTCCCCTGGTTCACCCGTTGCAAGGCACTTTACACGATCGCCTCAATCGGGCCATGGCCCAGGTCTCCCAAAGTTCCCACTGGTGGACCCCCGCCGTGCTGGGGTTGGCCTGGGGACTAGTGCCCTGTGGGTTTCTCTATGCCGCTCAGCTCAAGGCCGCTGAGGCCACGACGCCCCAGGGGGGAGCCCTCGTGATGTTGGCCTTTGGCCTCGGCACCGTACCGATGATGATCGGCGTCGGCGTCTCTAGCGCCTGGTTTAGCCGCGATCGCGCCAGTCAACTGTTCAAAATGGGGGGCTGGATCACTCTGCTGATTGGGGTGCTGACCCTAATGCGTACTGGTGACCTCATGGTGGACTACGCTGGACACCTTGCCCTGGGGGGATTAGCCCTAGCCCTGATAGCGCGTCCCCTGGGTAAGGTCTGGGTGCAGCCGCTGAAATATCGCCGGGGGCTGGGGGTGGGGAGCTTTGTGTTGGCGATCGCCCACACCGTCCACATGCTGGAGCATAGCTGGGGGTGGAATCCAGCCGTATTGACCTTCATGGTGCCGCAGCACCGCTGGGGCATGATCGCCGGGATCGCGGCCCTACTGCTCATGACGCCCCTCGCCCTCACCAGCACTGACCGCGCCCAAAAAGGGTTGGGCCGCGCCTGGCGACGGCTGCATTTACTCAGTGGGCCAGCCCTGGGTTTGGCGGGTCTTCACTGCACCTTGGCGGGGTCTAGCTATCTGGGCAGTCTCCGCCGGTCCGGCTGGCCCCTCATCTCTTCGGTGGTTTTAGGCACCCTAGTGGTTGGCGTTTTTTTACTCAGGAGCCGCTGGCTGTGGCAATGGTTGCGTTTGGAGCGGTGGTATGTGGCCCCTAAATAACGATTATCCCTTTCAGATCAGTTTCTTCGGCAGCCCCGCCTGGGGGCATCAAGTGGAGGTCGCCGCCGATGTCGGGGCGACGCTCCATGTCGAGCCCAATGACATTCCCCTAGCGGGAACGCCGACCGATATTTGGTTTGCGCTGACGGCGGCGGGGGGCACCATCATTCCCCTAGAGGCTTGTGACTGTACATTGACGGTGTATGACCAGGCCGGCGCAGTTGTCCTGACGCCGCCCCTCTCCCCCACCACAGCAGAGGGGTTCGAAAATATTCCCGGCTCTACCCTCACCTTTCCCACCGTCGGGGCCTATGAGCTGGTCCTCGCTGGGCAATCGATCACCGCCGAGGCCTTTAGCCCATTTGAGTTGCGCTTTGAGGTGACCGTGGCCGGTACGGCGGCC
>CAYGVA010000530.1:0-1798 GCA_964353225.1 uncultured Leptolyngbya sp. | reverse complement strand
CCAAGCCATCAAGATTTTGATCTCGACCTATCACGTCACCCCGGCCCTATCGGAGACGGAGGCGGAACGGCGCAAACAAGCGACGCAGGGACTAAATGAAGCGATTCTAAAGCGGGCACGATTTGGGGCGGATACCCAAACCCTGGCCTCACCCATCACAGCCAGCGGTATCGATGTCAGTCGCTCTGAGCAGCTCTTTTTGCTGGCGCATCTGCGCAAGGTGGACCCGGTGCCGTTTATTTGGAGTATTTTGCAGGTGCAGGGGGAGAAGTTGATGAAGGATGGGGAGGTGCTGGAGTCGCCTGAGGCGAATCAGGCGGAGTTGCAGATGCAGGCGCAGCAATTCAAGAAATTCAGGTTGCCGCTGTTTCAGAAATTGGGGCTGGTTGAGTGAATGGAGGGGCTTCTCTAAAATAGAGGCACTGCGGGAAAACAAGGCAATGGTTCAGCTCCAGCCCGAACAACTTAGCTCCCCATCAGCTGATCAACGAATTGTCCATTCGGGGATTACCTGGCAGCAATTTAAGCTGATTCAGTCTGGCTTTGGCGACACTCGCAATGTGCGGCTGTTTTACTATGACGACACGGTTGAGATTCTGATGCCGGGGCGCGACCACGAATTTTTTAAGTCGATTATTGGGTTTCTGCTAGAGCTGTTTTGCCTAGAAACGGGCGTTGAATTTGAGCCGCTCGGCTCTACGACTCAGGAGCGGGAGGGTGAAGCCTCGGCTGAACCAGATGAGTCCTATTGTTTTGGGACTTCTAAGCCAAACCCTGATTTGGTGATTGAAGTGGTGTTTACGAGCGGCAGCCCCAACAAATTGAGCCGCTATCGGGCACTGCAAATTCCGGAGGTTTGGTTTTGGGAGGATGGGGTGTTTAGCCTGTATCGTCTGCGTGGGTCAGGCTATGAGCAGGTTACCCGCAGCAAAATTCCTGAGTTGAGTGGTCTTGATATTGAGCTATTGACCCGTTGTGTGTTGATTGCCCAAACTTCCCGACTGGAAGCAGCGCAAGCACTTCGCAGGGCGTTGTAGGTCAATACCCCTCAACTTTTCTATGGAGCCGAGGATCTCAGCGTACGGCCCTCTTGCATATGCGGTCGATATTCTGGTCAATAACAAGCAAGGTACGCCCTTGATCTGCTGTGAAGTAAAGAGTAACTCTCGGGAGCACAAGAAGCTAATCTCAGCCTTCAACAATGGCTGTGCTAAAGGCCCACATGTGAAGTCAGATTGCCCGAACAAGTCCAACCACCAAAAGTACACGATATGTGAAGCAGTAAAGGCGCGCTATTTTCTTGCGGTCTCGCCTCAGCAGATGGATTGCTATTCGCTGACGCATCTGGATGGCCAAATAGTACCGACTCGCTTAGGTAGTGTTCCGTCGTGTAAAGAGGTCGAGCTAGATTGAAATTCAGAGGAATTTGTTCATAATCATCAGTTCACGCAGGCGTTCTAGGATGTTGTACTTGCCGCCTAACCAGGGGTTAGATTGTGAGACGAAAATAGGGATCTGGTAAATCATTGTTATCTGGCAGATCATTGAACTTGGCCGAGTTTGTTATTTGCAACGGCGATCCCACCCGGTTTTTGGGTCGCATAAGTAGCCAACGCCTTTGCCTAGAAGAGTGAGATCTCCCCTTTCGCTTTCCTAATGCCCCCATGCCAAAACTACTCGTCACCGGAGCCAGTGGCTTCCTGGGTTGGAATCTCTGCCAGGTCGCGGCACCCGACTGGGAGGTGTATGGGGTGTATCGATCTCGCCCTCCGGCCCTCCCCGGCACCCCCATCACAGC
>CAYGVA010000529.1:0-1803 GCA_964353225.1 uncultured Leptolyngbya sp. | reverse complement strand
CCGCGTTGAGGTTGAACTCAACCGTCAGCATTTCCTCCACCTCAAAGTGGCCTGCGAGGGCTTCGCGGACTGCCCGAGCCACATTGTCAGCGGTTTTTGCCGGTAACGCCTTGCCTCCCCGAGACACCACCAACTTGACAAAGACCAACATGGGTGGATAAATCTGACCATATAAGCTGAGGCTATGAATCGTCAGACCATAGGCTGCCAGCACCCCAAAAATGTCACTGAGGAGAAACGATTGATTCCGATAGGCAAAATGCAGCGCACTCCGGTTGCCGTCAGGCTTTAACTCAATAACGGCCTTACGGCTTTTATAAAGCTGATAGGCCAGCCGCAAATTCTGCAGTTGGATTTCGCTGCTGACAAACTGGTCATAGAACTGGGGAAAGGCGCGGTTAAACCGCTTGAGCAGTTCTAAAGTGGAAGATTTTAAGCCAGCAGCCATAGGAACGATAGTACTGGGGTGACGTCAGGAGTGGCTTACCAAAGATCAAGAAGCCATTAAGGGGCATAAGGAGCACCTATTTCAGAGCCGAGGGCTAGGGCTCGAAGTTAAGCGCACCTTGTCTTACCTGATCTACCGTTAGAAGGTTAAGACACAACGCTGTAAAATCAACGACAGCTTCTGGATCGTTTTCTGCGAGGTCTGGTTGAGCAGATATATTAGTCTAGTAGACTGACAACGTTCCTTCATCACCTAATCATCAGTCAAACCTGTATGGGTTTCTGGAAAAGTTTATTCACAGGGGCTGAAACCGTATCTTCAGCCCAGCCATCTCAGCCCAGCGGGTATCTGGGGGAGCTGCCCAGCCAGGACACCGATAGTCGTGTTTTTTTTAGCATCGATCGCGATATTGATCTGTATGAGCTAGAAGAACTGTGCAGTGCGGTGGGCTGGGCTCGACGCCCCATCCGCAAGGTGCGCAAAGCCATTCAGAACAGTTTCTTGGTCATGTCGATGTGGGAGCAACGGGGCAATCGAGTACGCCTGATTGGTTTTTCCCGAGCTACGTCCGACCATGCCTTCAATGCCACCATCTGGGACGTCGTTGTACACCCCGACTACCAAGGTAAGGGGCTCGGCAAGGTCCTAATGAAGCAACTGATCAAAAAACTTCGTAGCGAAGACATCAGTAATGTCACCCTATTTGCTGATCCCCAAGTGGTGGATTTTTATCGAAACCTTGGCTTCATGTCCGATCCAGAAGGGATTAAGGGCATGTTTTGGTACCCAGACTAGCCCCGACGCAATTGTTGAGCCTCTTGGATCCACATCACCACTTGATCAGCAGGTGGGCATAGATCAGAGCGTTGCATGCTAGCCGTATGTAATCGTTTGACTTGGGCATGTAATCGCCCTGGGGCCATAGTGGCCAACTGTTGGGTCGATTGCACCCCAGAATGCAACAACAACCCACAATGTTGACAGCCAACACTAGGCAATCGGGACAAATCAGCCAGGGCATGCCATTTGCGTGGATAGCGACTAGGCAAACCGAGGGTGGTCGCAAGCGCTTGAGTAGCCTCAGCAGACGTCGTCTGCTGCAAAAGTTCTGTCGTCGTGTTGAGTCCAGCCGCCTGTAATTGAGCGTGGTGCTCAGCAGACAGACCCGGTAGCTGACTCAAGGGCCAAGTTTGAATTCGTATGGGCATCGGTTAGGGGCAAAGGTAACGGTGAAGATATTTCGGTGGTTCCGGGCAAGAACCTATGCTAACCTCGAAGTATCGACGGGATGTAGCGCAGTTTGGTAGCGCGCCTGCTTTGGGAGCAGGATGTCGCAGGTTCAAATCCTGTCATCC
>CAYGVA010000528.1:0-1809 GCA_964353225.1 uncultured Leptolyngbya sp. | reverse complement strand
GCCAGCGGAGGAAAGCGTTGATTGAGATTAATCCTCAGACGCAACGGGCGGTGGAACCACAAAAGCCCACCCCATCTGAGACTTCAACCATATCCCCCTAGCCGATTGGACGAGCCGATTGGACTGGGAGAGGGAAGTAAATGGCAATTGGGACGGTGGGGCTGCTGGTCACAGTGGTGACGGCAGCGGTATTTGTGTTGTTGGGGTTGGTGCGGGCCGGTCGTCAGGCCATTAGCCTCGAAGACTTTATGGTGAGTCGCAATCGGGTGGGGACCCCCATGGCCCTGGCGACGATTGTGGCGTCTGCCATGGGCGCTTGGATTTTATTCAGCCCGCCGGAAGTGGGAGCCACCAGCGGCATTGCGGGCATTCTCGGCTACTGCATCGGCCAGGCCACCCCCGCCGCCATTTTTGCGGTGATCGGCACCCGCATTCGCCACCTCATGCCCGAAGGGCATTCTTTGAATGAGTATGTTTTACATCGCTTTGGCAACGCCATGGCCCTGGTTACCCTAGGGATCATTGGGTTCTACATGTTTGTGTATTTGACGGCAGAGCTGACGGCGATCGCCAAAGCCGTCGAACTCATGGCCGGGGTGCCCTTGGTCGTCACGGCCTTAGTGGTGATGACTGCCGTGGTGCTCTACACCGCTGTGGGGGGCTTAGAGACCACCATTTTTACCGATGCGGTGCAGTTTGCGGTGATTGTGCCGCTGCTGCTGATTGCCTTTGGGGTGGCAGTGGTGGGTTTAGGGGGCTGGTCAGCGGCGATCGCCCCTGTGCAGCAGTCGGCCCCCGAACTGCTGTCCTTAGCCAATGGGCCGGGGATCAAATTTGGAGCCACCCTGGTAATTGCCGTGATTGCAGCGGAAATGTTTAACCAGGCCAACTGGCAGCGGATCTATGCCTGCCGTGATGCGGTGGTGATGCGCCGCTCCTTTTTGGGCTCCTTCGTGATTATTTTGCCCCTACTGTTTTTGTCAGGACTGCTGGGGATTTTGGGGATGCACTTTGGCTTCAATGACGATCGCGCCTTCTTCTCACTGGTGCAGGCATTGGCCTTGCCCGGTTGGGTCACCATGGGGGTGCTGGTACTGGTACTTGCCCTGGTGATGTCTAGCCTTGACACCCTGCTAAATGGCATTGCCAGCGTAGCGACCACCGATCTGCTACGGCTCTTTCCCGACCGGTCAGCCCAGGGGATTTTGCGGGATGCGCGGGTGCTCTCTGTGGGGGTAGCGATACCGGCGATCGCCATTGCCGCTCGGGGCTACAACGTTCTATATCTATTTCTGCTAGCGGATTTAGTCTGTGCTGGAGCCCTATTTCCAGTGCTGTTTGGCCTCTACTCCCGCCGTTTGACTGGCACCATCGCCATGGCCAGCACCCTGATGGGCATCGGGGCCGGGGCCTTGTTTTTCCCCAAGCCCGATTTTGCCCCCTGGAACGGATTGCCCTTTGCTGGGGATCTGCTGGTGAGCTTTGCGGTGCCGGTGGTGGTTTCAACGGTGGTCACCCTGGGGGGCATCGCCATCGCCGCCCAACAAGGGCGCACCCAAGCCTTTGACTTTACCCACCTGAGCCGCGCCATTCGCGCCTATGGCGATGGTGACAAGTGGGTTGCCAAGTGAACGCGTCGGTTCACGAGTATAGGTAACTACGGGATCAAAGAGCGCTTATGTAGCCGAGCCGACGCTACCCGCTGGGGTTGCCCACCCTGGCCTACAGCCACCCCTCCCACGGAGGGGATCTTCCGGTCAGGTTTCCTTAACCCTTACTCAGGTTAGGTCGGCACGTTCTCCATAGAAA
>CAYGVA010000527.1:0-1810 GCA_964353225.1 uncultured Leptolyngbya sp. | reverse complement strand
GGCATAGATTTCGCCAACAAGTTTCGCCAACAAGAGTCAAAGGGGATGGTCGCCCCCGTGTATTCTGCCACTGGATTCTGAAGGCAGAGTGAAGAAAACCTTAGGCCGACTGAGCACAGCGGAATCCGGCAAACATCTGCCGCACCTGGGGGTGATACCAATTGCGAAAGGACGATCGCAACGCCAATGCCTGGGTGGCCCAGCTCCCGCCCCGCAACACCCGGTGTTCGCCGTCGAAATAAGCTTGGGAATAGCCCCGGTAGGGATACGCCTCGAAGCCGTCATAACCGGCAAACCAACTGTCGGTCCATTCCCACACATTACCGAACAGATCATCGCAGCCCTGGGTGCGATTGCCACCATAACTGCCCACCGGGGTGGTGTGGCCGCTTGGGTTGCTGTAGTTCCCGGCGGCCAGGGCAACTGCACCAGCGTTGGCAAAATGCGCGGCCTTTTCCCACTCGGCTTCCGTGGGCAAGCGCTTGCCCACAAACCGGGCATAGGCGTCGGCTTCGTACCAGCTCACCCCACAAACAGGATGGGCATTCCAGGCGGGGCTTTCTCGCCAGTAGAGGGGCTGGGTAATCTTTTGGGACTGCACCCAATCCCAGCCCTGGGCGGTCCAATAGTGCGATTTTTGGTAGCCGCCAGCGGCGATGAACCGCCGGTAGGCCGCGACTGTAACCGGCGTGCGATCCAGCCAGTAGGCATTTAGGTACACCTGATGGCAGGGCCGCTCATTGTCGAGGGCGTCGATCGCCCCGCTGCCCAAGGTGGCCGTTCCGGCGGGGATCAACACCGCCTCGGCTTTTCCTTGAGTTATAGCGGGTTGAGACCCGGTGGGCATCGCGGACTGCTCGCGGGGCCAACGGTGCTGGGCCAGGACCAGGGCCATGGTTTCAGCATGTTGGCATTCATGTTGGAGGAGCCAGCGCCACAGCCGCAGTTGCTCTTGCAGAGGGGCGGTGTCTAAGTAGGTGAGGGTGCGATCGCGAATCTCCGCCAAAAAGGCTTGAATAGTCGGCCAATCGGGCAGATTCTGCCGCTCCGCCTTAGGCAGCCCATCAGCGGCAAAAAGCTGGCGGTATTGGGGGTGGGGGCAGGCGTTGCCCTGAAGTTTTTCCAGAATCCAGAGGGATTCGGTAAAGGCAATGTGGCCCAAATGCCAACCCACCGGGCTGAAGTCAGGGTGGGCCTGCTGAGCGTACTCGGTGGGGGTGAGGTCAGCGACGAGATCTAAGGTGGCTTGACGGCAGCGGTGCAAATCGGTTCGTAGCTGTTGACGGGCTTCACTCAGCGCAATGGAGGTGCTGGAGGGAGCGGAACTGAGGGTCACCATGGAAATCTACGGTAAACAGGACAGGGTCGGGGCAGGGGAGCCAAGGCCCCTCAAATAACGGTTCGGAGGCTATTAGGGTGCCGGGGCCAAGGGCGTCACTATCGCGTAACCAGTACAGGGAGGGGGCCGCACCCTCGAAGGCAAACCGACAGCCCACCAGGCGATCGCCATCGCTGATCAGGATATTAGCCGCGAAGCGGGTTTGATGCTGACGGGCCAATGTCACCAAGGTGGCTAAAGCCTGGTCCAGGGCTGTTTCTAAGGGTAGATCTGGTTGCTGCTCTAACTGGCTCAGCACCAGCCCCCAGATATGCTCTGAGTCGGTGCTGCCCCGCACTTGGCGATAGGCGCGATCGCCCATGGCCTGCCCCATCGGTCGATAGAGGGTCTCACGAAAGTCAGTGATGTAGCCGTTATGGGTAAACAACCGCTGCCCCGATTGAAAGGGCTGACAGTTGCTCACGTCTAAGC
>CAYGVA010000526.1:0-1826 GCA_964353225.1 uncultured Leptolyngbya sp. | reverse complement strand
TGACCCCAGTTGAGGATGGTGGCGATCGCTTCCCCATAACCGGGCTGACTCCAGCGGTGGTAGAGCAGCCCCACATCGTTATTGGCATCGACCAGGGAGATTGCATCATTGGGGGTGACGAGGCGATCAAAACCGATGCCGGTGGCAATCGCTAAAATCGCCAGTAGTAAATAGCGTCGTCCCGATCCCCCCTTTTTGCCAAACATCTTGGCTGGCAAGGAATGTGAGGGGGAGGCCGCAAGGGCTTGCGTCCCTATCGTTGTGCCCCCGGCAGCACTAATCGGGGTGGCAACCGGGGCGGTTGCGATGGCGGGGGAAGGTAATGCCAGACTAGGGCGAAACCGATTGCGGGCAAAGGCTTTCACCCGCACCCAGGTTTGAATCAAGTGCATGACCGCCAGGGACATCCAGACATACCCGACCTGGCTGTGGAGGCCAAAATGGTGCAACCCCATGGTATCGGCCACCAGCCCGGTTGCAAACACATAAATGCTGCTGCCCACCAGTAGGGTAATGACAACGTAATCGAGGTCGCGCCGTTTCATCGGCCTCTCCGATCGGGTTTACGGGTCTACCCTAGCGTTTACAACCTTGACTCGTTTTTACGGTGCTGGCCCCAATGGGGCAGAGGTGAATGGGATGATTAAAGACGGAAAATAAGCCCCGTTATCCCTATGCCCATCATCACGATTCAACAAGCCTCAGGTCGGTCTGCCGAACAACGCAGGCTGTTAATGCAGCGGATTACTGCCGCCTTTCAAGAGGCTTACGGCTTACCACCAGAGGCCGTGACGATTTTCTTTCAAGACTATGCCGACGACATGTGGGGTAAAGACGGGCTGCTGCAAACCGACAGAAAGTAGCAACTTGATGTCGCCTGGAACACCTACCCCAAATCCCCGCCTGCCGGACAATGGGCCTGTTCCGCCCGTTGTTCAGAATTATCACCGCCCCTATGGCGATCGCCATCGTCCGTCAGCTCAATGAAGATTACATTCAAGATCTCTACGCCCTGTACCAAACCGCCTGGTGGGCCAAGGACCGTACCGTCAAAGACATTCGCAAAATGCTGGCCCATAGCGACATTGTGGTGGGTCTCTGTGATGACAGCGATCGTCTGATTGGCTTTGCCCGCATCCTCACCGACACTGTCTACAAGGCCGTATTGTTCGATGTGATCCTGGCGAAATCTAGCCAGGGACTGGGACTGGGGCGCTACCTGATGGATACTGTAATCAACTTGCCAGAACTCCGCTCTGTGAAAAATATCGAGCTGTATTGTCTGCCCGAGCTGGTGCCCTTTTACGAGCAATGGGGCTTTTTTCCCGATCTGCAGGGGGTGATCACCCTGCGTCGCCACCATTCATGACCCCATTCCATACCCTGATGGCCGTGCTAGTAGCAGTGCTGTGGGGCTTTAACTTCGTCGTAATCAAGGTAGGGCTGGGCAGCTTTCCGCCCCTACTGTTTGCGGCGCTGCGATTCGTGGTGATTGCCTTCCCAGCCATATTTCTACTGCCCCGCCGAGAGATGCCCTGGCGGTGGATTGTGGCGGTGGGCATCGCCATGGGGGTCATGCAATTTGGCTGTCTCTACATTGGCATGGACTACGGTGTGCCCCCAGGGCTAGCGTCGATTTTGGTGCAGTCCCAGGCGTTGATGACGCTGCTACTCTCGACGGTGCTGCTGCGGGATGTGCCGAAATTACAGCAGTGGTTGGGGGTGGGGCTGGCGATCTCGGGCATGGGGGCGATCGCGGCGGCCCAGGAGGGCCAAACCCAGCTCTTGGGGTTACTCTTGGTGCTCTGTTCTAGCCTGTCCTGGGC
>CAYGVA010000525.1:0-1847 GCA_964353225.1 uncultured Leptolyngbya sp. | reverse complement strand
AGGTGTTTACCCTGGGGGATCTCTATCAGCTCTATGGCACGGTGCTGGGGGAAGATTTCGCCGATTATTCAAATTTTCGCGCCCGGTTACTCAAGCTGGGATTTTTGGAAGATACGGGGGAGAAAACCTCCCGTGGAGCTGGACGACCGGCTAGTCTTTACCGCTTTGATGCCAAGGCGTTTGAGCCGCTAAAAGATAAACCAATGGTGTTTATCTAACCTCCCCTCCTGGGAGGGGTGCCCGTAGGGTGGGGTGGGTTCTGCCTTGGAGGCGTTGTTCCATTTCGAAGAACTGATTTTCCAATGCGAGGGGATGCCCATGGGGTGGCTGGGTTCTGCCTTAGAGGGATTCACCCACCCCCAACCTCTCCAAGGAGGGGAGTCCTTCTCAACCATTGTCGATCAGAGATTCAAGCTATTGAGATGACCATGAAAATCACGATCGCCCAACTCAACCCGATCATTGGTGATCTCGCCAATAACGCCCAGCAAATCCTCACCGCTGCCCACCAAGCCGCCGATCAAGGCGTCCGCTTGGTGCTCACCCCCGAACTCTCCCTCTGTGGCTACCCCCCCCGCGATCTGCTGCTGCGCCCCGGCTTTATCGACGCCATGGGCAGCACCCTGGCGGACCTCGCCCAGCAACTGCCCCCAGAAGTGGCCGTCCTAGTGGGGTTTGCTGAGCGCAATCCGACGGCGGGCGATCTCGGCGGCAAACCCCTGTTCAACAGCATGGCCCTGCTAGATGGCGGCAAGGTACAGCGGATTTTCCATAAGCAACTGCTGCCCACCTACGACGTCTTTGACGAAGACCGCTACTTTGAGCCCGGAGAGCAGGTCAATCACTTTGAATTGGCCGTCGGCGACGGCACCACCCTGCACCTAGGGGTCACCATCTGCGAAGACCTCTGGAATGACGAAGAGTTTTGGGGCCAGCGCAGTTACCCCAACAACCCCATTGCCAGCCTCAAAGCTGCCGGAGCCGATCTGATTGTCAACCTCTCCGCCTCTCCTTACTCGCTGAATAAGCAGCGCACCCGCGAGGCCCTACTCAGCCACAGTGCGAAGCGCTTCGATGTGCCCATCCTCTATGCCAACCAAATGGGGGCCAACGACGATCTGATTTTTGATGGGGGCAGTCTGGCCTTTGACCGCACCGGCACCCTGGTGGGGCGATCGCAGTCTTTCCGGCCCGATACCCTTTGCCTCACCTACGATCCCCAAGCGAAGGATGTTCTACAAACCAGTACTCTTGCCCCCGCCATCACCGATACCAACGGTGAGATCTGGTCAGCCCTGGTGCTGGGGGTACAGGACTACGCCTGCAAATGTGGCTTTAACAAGGCGGTCATTGGTCTCAGTGGCGGCATCGACTCGGCGATTGTGGCCGCGATCGCCGCTGCCGCCCTGGGACCCGACCAAGTCCTCGGGGTGCTGATGCCCTCCCCCTACAGCTCCGATCATTCCGTGGGGGATGCCAAAGCCTTAGCTGAGAATTTGGGCATCCATCAAACCACCTTGGCGATCGGGGAACTGATGGCTGGGTACGACCATACCCTAGACAACCTATTTGCCGACACCGAGTTTGGCGTCGCAGAAGAGAACATCCAGTCCCGCATCCGGGGCAACTTGCTGATGGCGATCGCCAACAAGTTTGGCCATTTGCTGCTTTCCACCGGCAACAAGTCTGAAATGGCCGTGGGCTACTGCACCCTCTACGGCGACATGAATGGGGGGCTAGCGGTGATCGCCGATGTGCCCAAAACTCGCGTGTATGAGCTATGTCAGTGGCTCAATCAGCAATTCACGCAACAGAAAACCAACCCGGAAGCGCCCTCCCCCTGGCTC
>CAYGVA010000524.1:0-1851 GCA_964353225.1 uncultured Leptolyngbya sp. | reverse complement strand
CGGGATGTTCGCGACAGATGCGGGCAGCGAGGGCATGGAAGGTGCTGATTTGAGCTGCCTCCAGTTCGGCCAGTAGATCGAGGCGGTTGCTCATTTGCTCAGCAATCGTTTGGCGAATGCGCGATCGCAGTTCCGTCGCTGCTTTTTCGGTAAAGGTCATCGCCACCATTTGCAGGGGCGAAAACCCTTGCTCCGGCTTTAAAAAATGGAGGTATCGCTCCGAGAGCATGTGGGTCTTACCCGTGCCTGCACCCGCCATCACCGCCACACTACCGGGGGATTGAGCGGCTTGTGATTGCTGTTTAGTCAGTGCCATGGCAATTTCTCTCTGGGATTTCTCTGGGGAATTAGGGGTTGGCTTCTGGCTCTCCCGATCCAGTGTGGGGCCTAGGAAGCGGGGAATTGGGGGGCTTGCGGCTGAGGCGATCTCCCCGACGACAGAGGGCATCGAAATCGCAATAGTCACAGGCCGCTTGCTTGATATCTGGCTGCACCGGGTAATGGCCGTGGGCGAGGTGCGCCTTGCAGCGATCTATAGCGGCGGGCAGCTCGTGTTGGGGAGCCTTGGCCGAAAGGGCGATTTTTTTGCGGCCACGAATGGAGTAATAATAGGCTGCCGCCACGGGTTCATCGGGGAAGAGGGCTGGCCCCGCCGCGTCTTGGTATAGGGGCAGTTGCAGATCAAGACAGGCTTTGCCGGTTTGGTCTTTGATGCCAGCGGGGCGGTTTTTGCCGGTTTTGTAGTCGATCAGGACCCAGCCTGCATCGGTGCGATCAATGCGATCCACCCGACCCCGCACCTTCAGCCCGTACCATTCCCCGGCAAAAGTGCCCTCCAGCAGGGCCGGTACGTTTCCTTCTGGCAAAAAGTCAGGGGATTGCAAGGCCAAGGCCAGACAGCGCAAATGTTCCTCCCGACGGATTGCCCAGTTTGGGAGGTTGGGGGGAATGATGTCTGGTTCTGCGATCGCAAACGTCTCTGCCAGTAGCTCAGAATCCGCCATCGCCAAGCTGGGATCCCGCTGAAGGGCTGTCAATATCAGTTCCAGAACCCGGTGATACAGTTGCCCAATCTGACTGGGACTCAGTTCCTCATCCACCTCCTCCGGTGGGCCGAGCTTCAGCACCTTGTCGGCAAACCATTTAAAGGGACATTGCCCTAAATTTCGCAATTGCGACACGCTAAAAGACCAGTCGGTATCGTCAAAGGGGATGCCCACCACGCCGTCATAATCGTTCGGGGCGGCGCTGCTGTCGCGATGCTGTTCCACCGCAACGCCATGGATGGCACGGGCCAGCACTGGATCTTCGGGATTAACCGCGTGGCGTAGCCCCAACCGTCGCTGTTCCTCTGGGCTGGCCATGGGCAGATCCGGCGGCTCGGTAGCCTGCAACCCCAACGGCTTGAGGTACGGGCTGGGTAATTGCGCCTGCCGATCTTTGAGTAGCGAGTAGGAAAACGTCCCCTGCGCCGCCACCGTTTGCAGTAGTGCGTAAAATGACAGCGCCTCCCGACGGGCCAGCTCAGCCGCCCCCGGCAACGTTAAGTGCTGCGCCTGAAGCTGCTGCCGTTCAAAGAAATCCAACACCGGATCATTACTAATCATCGCAGGTAGCACCCCCTCCGCCATCCCCAATACAAATATCTGGGCATACCGCGCCCCCACCACTGAAGTGGGCTTGTGCAACTCCACCCCGCCTCGTCCTGGCTGTGCAGGCACAGTGAGGGCTTCTCGTAAGTCGTGGAATTCCTGGCGAAAGTCCTGCCACGTCAGTTGTTCTGACTCTGGCTTAGCCAGCTCTACCAAACCCTGCTGCAAGGTATTGAAGGCAATACTTTCCCTCGCCCAG
>CAYGVA010000523.1:0-1861 GCA_964353225.1 uncultured Leptolyngbya sp. | reverse complement strand
CCCCTTTGGGCCTTAGGGCACCGCACCTTTAAATGGAAAATTGGCCTTGCTTCCCCCCCTCAAGAGCAGGCGGTGTTGGCGCAATTAATGGCAGCGCTGCCGCCGAATGCCAAACTACGGCTGGATGCCAATGGCGGGCTGACGATGGCTGAGGCTGAGCCGTGGTTGCAGCATTGTCAGTCCTTTGGCCACAGGATTGAGTTTTTGGAACAGCCGCTACCCCCAGCGCAATGGCCTGCGCTGCAACGGCTGGGCGATCGCTTTGGCCCCTCGGTAGCCCTAGACGAGTCGGTGGCAACGGTGACCCAATTGGCCCAGGTCTGTGCCGCCGGGTGGCCAGGAACCGTGGTGATTAAACCGGCGATCGCGGGGCATCCCCAAGCCCTGCAAGCCCTGTGCCAGCAATATTCCCTGCCTATGGTTTTTTCCTCGTCGCTCTGCACCGCCATTGGCCAGACAGCGGCGTTGGCGATCTCAACTCGTCTCGATCCCCATCAAAAAAGGGCCTTGGGGTTCGGGGTGAGTCAATGGTTTCAGGATGATTGGCAGACCATAGCCGCAGCGGCGCTATGGGAGCAGTTAAGTGCTCCACGGGTAAAGGGAAGCCAGATTCAGCACCCCTTTACCCGCACGTAAATGCTCAGTCAAACCATCACTACGGGTTAATCCCCCCCAAGCCTAGGGTTGGATTGATCCATTTGTCAGAGACAAAATCCAACATGGCCCATGGATCCCGCAATTCTCAGTATGGCCTCGCGGGTTCTGAATTTGCCGCTCGGGCTGAGCTTGTCGAAGCCCATTCACCCTATTCCCTGCGGGAAGGAAGCCCACGACGAGCTCAGGGCGAACGGGGATTCTCCAAAATGAGAATTGCTGCCATGGATCACTCCAAATATCGCGGTGATGTTGAACGGCTATAACGAAATTTCTACGAACCGATCCTTGCAAAGGCCCAGCTAGTAACACTGTGCGCGAGGTCCAGGACGGCGCTTCGTCCTGGTGGTAGGCCGGAGGACGTGCGTAGCGGGGGTCTGGGGGCAATCCAAAAGCCCCCGGTCGTAGCGTCCCATGGTTCACCAAAATCTTCGCCCTCGCTCACCAGTTTGAACAAAGCCTGTTTTGCTTCCTTTAAAGAATCAATCCTAGGGTTGGGGGGAAGGAGCTGCAGCGGATGATGGGGTTGTAGCCGCATGCTTAAGGAATGTATTCCACCCGTGAGCGCAACCCCGCTTGGTTGAGGCGATCTGAGGTCGCTTGGGCCTCTGCCAGGGTATTAAAAGCACCTGCCTGCATCATCGGCTGGCCATTCACCCGCACCTGGAAGGCATCGGGCACGAGGGCTTCTAGGTGGGCGCGGCCAGCGTCGTTATTGGTGTCTACAAACACCCGATAATAGAGCCCCAAAATCGTGGCGCGGGAGGGCGGCGGTGGCGGCCCGTCTGCGGGGGTGACACCCGTGGCCACAAGCGCCGTGGCCGAACCCCCATTGCCGATGGGAATATTTTGCCCTGGCACGATCAGAATATTGCTAGAAATCGGCCCCCTTGGTGCTGCACTGGGGGTGACTAACGGCGCTGCTGCCACCGCCGGATCGGGCTGGGGGGCCGGAATGACGGGGATGGCAATGCCCACTTCAGCTGAGGCCGGGGTCGCCACGGCGACAGTCGTCACGCTCGCGGCGTTGAGCCGCTCTTGTAGGCGGGCTCGCAGGTCATTGGCGATATTGCTGGCGTCCTCTACGATCGGCACTGCCGGGTTGGGGGGATTCGGTGATGTGGGGGCCGCAACGGCAATTGAAATCGCGTTGTCGGGCAGGGCCGGTAGGGTGGCAACCGGTGTCAAAGGACGGGTGGAGGTAGGG
>CAYGVA010000522.1:0-1871 GCA_964353225.1 uncultured Leptolyngbya sp. | reverse complement strand
TTCTACAAAGACTGCGCCTTCGTGATAGGGGTCAAAGTCAGCGACAAGCCTGAGGAAATGGGCGATCGCCCGAATTTGTGCCGGGCTGAACCCATATTTGGCGGCAATATCGGCAGCGTTGGATTTTCGCAGGGACTTGGGATGATCGTGGGTCAGGTGGAATTCACAGGCGTTGCGGGCTCCGCTGGATATATCCTCAAAGTGCCGTAACCCCACCCGCATAAAGGCGGGCAGGTAAAACCGAAAGCCTGGGACATCTAGAAACGATAAGGCCGAGTCGCAGGCCCGGATTTCATCATCGGAGACATCTTGCCAGCGACCTTCTGGGTCTAAGGCCCTAGCCGCTTGCTGCTCCTGCGCTGAGCCATAGTTATCCAACACCATCGCCTCATGGAGGGTGATGCCATCCAGCCGCTGCACCTGCTCAAAGGCAGATTCAATCTCTTGAATGAGGCGATCGCGCTGAACCGCAAAAGCGTGCTGTGCCCTATCAGTCGGCATGGGATTTCGCCCCAGAACTGAATTTAGTGATTTTGGCAGAAGGCTAAGGCGATGTGGCCCACCTCAGCGGCGTATTCCTCATGGAGCCCCAAAGAACCGGGTAGACGTTGGGCTTGGATGTGGGGCAACGCGGCGAGGGCTTCCATTTCAGCCTTTGATTGGGACGGGGCTTGTTCGGCAATGATCACCTGCATGGGTAATGTGAGCGATCGCCCCACCCCCAGCCATTCCTCCCGATCTGTCATCGGGTCTAGGGCGGCGGTCACAAAAGCCGCTGGGGCAAATCGGCCCCCCGGTTGCTGGGTGAGGTGATGTTTTTGGGCGATGAATTCTGGCGTGAGCTGGTCCGCATCCCCATAAACATGGCGCTGATACATCCACTTCAGAAACGCGGGCTGGGTATTGAGGGCGTAGAGGGCTTGGCCTAGGAGGGGCGATCGCACCAAATTTCTCACCCCACTGGCTACGGGAACCGGTGCCCCCATGGCCCGGAGCGGCCCTTTCCAGGTGGGGGCCACCAGCATTAACTTGGCGCAGGCATCCGGCTGTGCTTGGGCAAACTCCATGGCGTAACCAGCGGCATGACCGGCAGCAATCACCGCCATCGGCTGATCCACACAATCCCGCCCAAAATCTTGCAATAGTTGCCGGTAGAGCGCGGGGCCATACTGAATGCTGGGCCGGTCTGAATTGCCAAAACCAGGCCAATCCAGGGCAATGACCTGGAAGTGCGGGGCTAATATCTGGGCGATGCCAGCCATTTCTGCCCGCGAAGAAACGGTACTGAACGCGGGCAACAGCAGCACAGGGGTTCCGGCCCCCAGGGTTTCATAGACAATGGCAACCGTTTGTCCCCCGTAGCTCCATCGATACTGTTGGCGGGTGCCCCCGATGGGCGTGGGCACTGGGGGCAAAGCGGTGGTTGTCATGATTGTGAACCGTTGGGTTGATGGCTATATCTCAGCTTAGTCTCACCTAACGACCCCAGACGGCGCTAGGCTAAAACCGCCGTTTTACCAAGCTGCCATGTGTCGTTTGTTGGGATATCTGGGACCGCCCCGATCCCTTGAAAAGCTCATCCTGGAGCCCCCCCATTCCCTGGTGGTGCAAAGCTATGCCCCCAAAGAGCTGAAAGTGGCCCTCCTGAATGCCGATGGTTTTGGCCTGGGTTGGCACCATCCGACCCGCACCACCGCGCCCTTTACCTATCGCAGCATTTTGCCCGCCTGGAATGACGTTAATTTAGCCCCTCTCTGTCGCTATGTTGAGTCGGGCTGTGTGTTGGCCTACGTGCGCAGCGCCACCCCTGGCCAGGGCTTAGACGTGAGCAACTGTCAGCCCTTTCAATCGGGGCAGCGGTTGTTTACCCA
>CAYGVA010000521.1:0-1872 GCA_964353225.1 uncultured Leptolyngbya sp. | reverse complement strand
ATGGCGGTCTCGATCACGTCCTGGCCAGTGGCCGCAATGTGAATGTGCTGGTGCTAGATACGGAGGTCTATTCCAACACGGGGGGGCAAATGTCGAAGGCGACCCCGCGCGGTGCCGTGGCCAAGTTTGCCGCTGGGGGAAAGCCCGCCCCCAAAAAAGACCTGGGGCTGATGGCCATGACCTACGGCAATGTCTATGTGGCCAGCGTTGCCATGGGGGCTCGCAATGAGCAGACCTTGCGGGCGTTTATCGATGCAGAGTCCTACGAGGGGCCATCGCTGATCATCGCCTACGCCCACTGCATCGCCCATGGCATCAATATGGCCAAGGGCATGGATCAACAAACGCTGGCGGTGGAGTCGGGCCGTTGGCTGCTCTATCGCTATGATCCGCGTCGGGCCGACCAGGGCGACAACCCGCTGCTGCTGGATAGCCGGACGCCGAAGCGATCGCTTGAAGCCGCCCTATACAGCGAAAATCGGTTCAAGATGTTGCTCCGCAGCAAACCCGAGGCGGCGAAGGCATTGCTGAAACAAGCTCGACAGGATGTCTCGACCCGCTGGCACCTGTATCAATACCTGGCGGCTCGCAACCCCGCCGAAGAACCCGAGATGCCCCAACGGCAGGGGTATCAGCCCAACGGCAACGGTGCCAAAACCAACAGCCAGGGGGACCGTTCAGCACCATCCGGGGCAACCCCAGCCACCAGACCGAATCCCGCGCCCCCCTCTGCATCGCCTCCCCTCTAGGAAGGGGTGCCCGTAGGGCGAGGTGGGTTTCCCCCACAGCGTGACCCACCCCCAACTCCTTCTTAGCGACCGAGTGGGCAATGCCCACCATTACGAAACGCCAAGAACGGTGGGCATTGCCCACCCTACACCTGCCAACAGGGGCGTTCGCCATCCAAATTCTGCCGGAGAACCACCATGGACTTAACCACCACCTATCTGGGCCTCACCCTCAAATCCCCGCTGGTGGTCGGAGCCGCCGCTCCCCTCACCGAAGACATCAGCAACATTCGTTGGCTCGAAGATTCGGGGGCAGCGGCGATCGTCCTCCATTCCCTATTTGAAGAGCAGGTGCGGCGGGAGCGGCTAGAGCTGCACCACCATCTGGAATATGGCACCGAGAGCTTTGCTGAAGCGCTGTCTTACTTCCCGGAACCGGATATTTTTCATGTAGGCACCACCGCCTATCTGGACCACATCCGCGCCGCCAAGGCCATGGTCGACATTCCAATCATCGCCAGCCTGAATGGCTTTACCCTGGGGGGCTGGACCGACTATGCCCGACAGATAGAAGCAGCCGGGGCCGATGCGATTGAACTGAATATTTACTGGATTCCCACAGACTTGGATCGCTCTGGAGCCGATGTCGAGCAGCAATATATTGATGTGCTAGATGCGGTCAACACAGCGGTGAAGCTTCCCATCGCCGTCAAGCTCAGCCCCTACTTCAGCAATATGGCCAATATGGTCAAACGCCTCTGTGATGCCGGAGTCGATGGGTTGGTGCTGTTCAACCGCTTTTATCAGCCCGACATTGATATCGAGGCCCTAACGGTGCAGCCCGATCTGATCCTCAGCTCCCCTGGCGATATGCGACTGCCCCTCAACTGGATGGCGATCTTGCATGGCCGGGTGGCCGCCAGCCTCGCCGCTAACTCCGGCATTAGCACGGCGGCGGATGTGGTCAAAATGCTCATGGCCGGAGCCGATGTGACGATGCTCGTGGCCACCTTGCTGCGCCACGGCATCGGTCACCTCAAGACCATTGAAGAAGACCTGATCACCTGGTTGCAGGACCACGAGTATGAATCACTGGATGTGCTGCGGGGCAGCATGAGCCAGCAGAATAGCCCCAACCCCAGCG
>CAYGVA010000520.1:0-1876 GCA_964353225.1 uncultured Leptolyngbya sp. | reverse complement strand
GTAGTCTTGTAGGGTGGGCATTTTGCCCACCATCACCCTGTCGCAATAGACACGCTTACCCCATCAAAAGCGCCATTTCTTTTGTATTGACGTTGTAAATACGCCCTAGCTACACTTCAAGGCATGGATGTGTATTTTGTCCTTAACGGCATTACCTTCGTCTGGAATGACGAAAAAGCCAGCCTGAACCCTCAAAAACATGAGGGTGTTACCTTTCCGCAAGCAACAGAAGCCTTCTTCGACCCACTGTTAATCGTCGTCGATGCCAGTCGTAACGACGAAGCCCGCGATGCCATCATCGGTCTAGATCGACGTTGGAACCTCTTGTACGTCGTTTTTATTGAGCGTGAAAACGACACCATTCGCATTATTTCAGCCCGTAAGGCCACCCGTAAGGAGCGCGAATACTATGAAAGCTGAAGCCCTTAAAAAACGCCTAGATAGAAACCGCCCCATGACCACCATCACCATTCGGATGCCCGAAGACGTGATTGATGATCTGAAGCGGATTGCGCCACTGCTGGGCTTCTCAGGCTACCAGCCCTTAGCACGGGCCTATATTGGGCAAGGATTGCGGGCAGACTTAGAGCGCTTAGAAGGCGATACAGTTACCGCCCTCATTGCCAGCTTGAAACGCCATGGCGTCAGTGAGGCGGTCCTGCAAGAAGCACTAGGCGAAGTCACCCATCCATAAATTGCACATGCAAACAGCAGGATGTTGATTGGCAGTCTCCCCAGAACCCACAACCATTTCAGTCCACCGATATCCCCCACAACCGCTACCCTGAAGCCAACTTGCATGAGACCAGACACCTCCTACACTATTGATTTAGCTATTGATAGGGAAAAGCCATGCCAGATAAAACTGCCCTACTCAAACGCATCACCCAAACCCCAGGTAAATGTGGAGGCCGCCCCTGCATTCGAGAGATGCGGATTCGGGTCAGCGACATTTTAGAAACCCTAGCCGATAGCGTTTCACCCCAGGAAATCCTAGAAGACTTCCCCGACTTAGAACTCGAAGACATTCAAGCCTGCTTGCTCTTTGCCGCCATGCGCATCGACCTTCCGAAGGTTATGGCATGACCTTCAGGTTGTTCTAAACGAGACCGACCTTTGCTAGAACCGATACCCTAGAGGCAGTGACGATCGCCGCCCCATGTCCGTTACCATCACCGAAGCCATCACCACCCTCGCCGAAGCCGAGCAACGGTTTGCCCTAACTCGCAGCGAAGCCGAGCAATTCTTTTGGGAATGGCATACCGACCTGCCAACGCTCACCGATACCGAAAAAATTGGCTTGACCGAGCTGCGCCGCCGCTATCTCTATCAACGCTCCGAAGGGCATTTATTAGAAGGCACCATCACCCTCCTGTTTGCCTCCCCATTGCTGACCTTGGCGGGGTTTTATGACCCCCCATTTAAAGTCAGAGCCGAAGAGAGCGTGCAGCTTACTCTGACCGATCCCGCCGAGACCTTGCAGGGGCGGATCGATGTACTGGTATTGCAAGAACAGTTCTGGGTGGTCGTGCTGGAATCTAAAAAGACCGCCCTTTCCGTTTGGGCCGCCCTGCCCCAAACCCTCGCCTACTTAATGGCCAACCCCCATCTCACAAAACCCAGCTTTGCCCTGATGACCAACGGCGATGACTCTGTGTTCGTCAAACTCACCCAACACGAAAGTGCCCAGTATGATCTTTCTAGGGTGTTGGCCGCACTTACCTCTAACCAGGAACTCTACAGCGTGCTGCAAATTCTGAAACGCATTGCCCAAACCCAGATCAGGCAACTTCTGCCAAGCAAGAAAGACCATGGCGGCTAAAACAGCTCCGCCTCTTTCAGCCGTCTAGCGGACCCTCCAAAAGGCTGAAAACCA
>CAYGVA010000519.1:0-1877 GCA_964353225.1 uncultured Leptolyngbya sp. | reverse complement strand
CCCAATGAACTGCTGCGGGAAACCCCTTACCTAGAGCGGGCGATCGCCCAAACCCGGCGGGCCTTTGACCTCGATACTATCGATGCCCAGCCCTTTGTGCCAGAAGGGGATCTGAGCGCTGATGATCTCCAGCAAAATACCCTCACCCTCGACAATATTCGCCTCTGGGATACGCGGCCTTTACTTGAAAGTAACCGCCAGCTCCAGCAAATTCGGCTCTATTACGAGTTCTCAGGGGCCGATGTCGATCGCTACACCTTTACCGAAGATGACGGCAGCATCAGCCGCCGCCAGGTGCTGATCTCGGCAAGGGAACTGAACTATGACCAGGTGCCCCCCGAGGCCCAAACCTGGGTAAATGAGCACCTGATTTATACCCATGGCTACGGCTTCACCATGAGCCCAGTGAACATTGCCGATGCCGATGGGTTGCCCACCTATTTCATTAAAGACATTGCCCATATCCCCAGCAATCCAACGGTCGCGCGCAGCATCCCCCTCGGTAGCCCCCGGCTGTATTTTGGGGAGCTGACCCAGACCTATGTGATGACCCAGACTCGGGTCAAGGAGCTGGACTATCCCAGTGGTAGCGACAATGTCTACACGGTTTACGGGGGGCAGCGGGGCATTGCCCTGAATAATCTGTGGCGGCGGCTGTTGTTTGCTTGGCACCTGCGGGATTGGCGACTGCCCCTCAGCGCCGACTTTACCCCCGATACGCGGCTGCTCTACCGACGCACCATTACCGATCGCGTCCAGGCCATCGCGCCGTTTTTACGGTTCGACACCGACCCTTATTTGGTGGTGGCAGACATTGGCGAAGACACCAGCGCCTGGGGTACCAATCCGATCACGATTCCCCCCACGGCCAAACCGGACGACAATCACCTCTATTGGGTGATTGATGCCTACACCACCAGCGATCGCTACCCCTATGCCGATTCCCTCGGCAACGGGTTTAACTACATTCGCAACTCGGTCAAGGTGGTGGTGGATGCCTACAACGGCGCAGTCCGCTTTTTTGTGGCGGATGCCCAGGACCCAATCATTCAAACCTGGAGTCGTTTACTGCCGGGCATGTTCCAGCCTTTGGATGCGATGCCCCCGGCCCTGCGGGAGCACATTCGTTATCCCCAAGATCTGTATCAGGTGCAGTCAAACCACCTGATGACCTACCACATGACCGACCCCCAGGTGTTTTATAACCGGGAGGATCAATGGCGGGAGCCCAACGAGATCTACGGCTCAGAAGAGCAGGCGGTGCAGCCCTATTACCTGATCATGAAGCTGCCGGAGGAGGACACCGAGGAGTTTATTTTGCTGCGGCCCTTTACCCCAGCCCTACGAAACAACCTGGTGGCTTGGCTGGCGGCCCGCTCCGATGGCGATCGCTATGGCCGCATGTTGCTCTACCGTTTCCCCAAACAGGAGCTAGTCTTTGGCCCTGAGCAAATTGAGGCCCGCATCAATCAGGATCCTGAGATTTCCCAGCGGATTTCGCTGTGGAATACGGAGGGGTCACGGGCGCAGCAGGGTAATTTGCTGGTGATTCCGATCGAGCGATCGCTCCTCTATGTAGAGCCCTTGTATCTAGAGGCGGAACAAAACCGCTTGCCGAGCCTAGCGCGGGTAATTGTGGTGTATAAAAACCGCATTGCCATGGCCCAATCTTTGGCGGAAGGGCTACGGGCGATCTTTGTGGGCGATCGCCCCGTTGCGCCACCGGTATTACGGGAATTGCGGGAAGAGGTTCCGGCGGCATTGCCCAATCTTAGCGATGAGAATCCACCAGTCACACCCAATGACGAGTAGAAGCATTTAATCGCTAAACCTCGGCCAAAAGAAAACCTAGAATTTCAATCAGGAAGCTGAAATAA
>CAYGVA010000518.1:0-1881 GCA_964353225.1 uncultured Leptolyngbya sp. | reverse complement strand
TTTTGGCAAAACTTTTTGCCGGTGCCCCCGTTGAACCAGTTGCAACTGGGCGATCGCGCCCCCGATTTTTGCTTGACCCGTGTCCAAAATCAGCAGCCCCAAAGGCTCTCTCAGTATTGGGGCGATCGCCCCATCGTCTTGGCATTCACCCGCATCTTTACCGAACGCCATTACTGCCCCCTGTGCTTTCCCCATTTGGTGGCCCTGCAGACGGCCTACCCGCTGATTCGAGCGGCGGGGGCTGAGTTGCTGCTGGTGACCAGTACGGACCTCGGCCAAAGCCACGTTGTGGCTGAGGAATTAGGGCTGACCATGCCTTTCTTGGCTGACCCCTACTGCCAAGTGTTTCAGCAGTATCAGACCGGGCAAGCCCTCGGGGCACCGCTCCCGGCCCAGTTCGTGCTGGATCGCTATGGACGCATCCGGTTTTGGCACCGGTTCTCGTTCTTGCAGCCCAATGCCGAACCCAACCGCCTGCTTTATGCCCTCTCTAGCCTGCCGTTGAAGGAAAACATCTGATTCTGGTTTTGAGTCCCTGCTAGGGGGGTAGGGATGATTCATTTGGCAGAGAAACAAGCTTACATGCCCCATGAGCCATTCCAAACATTGCGGTGAGGTTGAGCGGCATGCAACGAAATCTCTACGAACAGATCGTTGCAACGGCTCAGCCAGTAACACTGTCCGCGAGGTCCAGGACGGCGGTGCGTCCTGGTGGTAGGCCGCAGGACGTGCGTAGCGGGGGTCTGGGGGCAATCCAAATGCCCCCAGTCGAAGCGGCCCATGGTTCACCGAAATCTTCGCCTTAGTTGACCTGTTTGAACCAACACAACTTTAATCTGCTTTTAGAGAAGCAACCTTAGGGATAGGGGGGTAGGGTAGCGTGGGCAGGAATACCCGAAAGAACCGTTAGTTCCGATCAATCAACCCCGCTTCTGAGGTCGTAGACTCCCTTTGGCCCAGGGCAATGCGGGGGAGTCGATGCTTGAAGCCACACAGGATTTCCCAGGAAATGGTGCCGGTCAGTTCAGCCCAGTCATCGGCGGTGATGGTTGCTCCGGCGGACTGACCTAGCACCGTGACCACGTCCCCTTCTTGGAGATGGGGAATGTCGGTGGCATCAATCATCAGCTGGTCCATGGTGATGTTGCCAATTTGACGCACGGCTTTGCCCTCAATGAGCACCGTCATTTGGTTCGACAGGGCGCGGGGCACTCCATCGGCATAGCCAATGCCAACGATGGCTAGCCGGAGGGGGCGATCGGCCACAAAGGTATGGCCATAGCTCACACCGGTTCCCGCCGGGACGTTTTTAAGGTGGGTGATGCGGGCCTTGACTTGCATCACCGGCTGCAATTCCAGGGTCTCCTGTAAATGGGGGGCGGGATATAGGCCGTAGAGAGCCAGCCCGCACCTCACCATGTCGTAGTGCAGGTGGGGATACCCCAGGGTGGCGGCGGAGTTGGCGAAATGAATCCGAAGTAGGCTATGGCCGATGTTCTGGATTTGGGCGATCGCCGCCTCAAACCGTTGGTGTTGCAGGTTCAAAATACTGTCATCCGGGCTGTCTGCCGTGGCCAGGTGAGAATACAAGCTGGCAATTTTTAGGTGGGGCAGTCGCCGCACAAATTCCACAAACTCTGCCGCCCGTTGCCAATCAAACCCCAGGCGGGCCATGCCCGTATCGAGATTGAGATGGACCGGCAGCGGATCGTTGGCGAACGGTGACAGGGCCTCAGAAATAACCAGCGCTTGTTTGGGAGACACCACCGTGGGCTGGAGTTGCCATTGGGCGATCGCCTGCACCTCCTCACCACTACTCACCGCCCCCATCACCAAAATCGGCGCTTTAATCCCCGCCTGCCGGAGTTCCATCCCTTCGGG
>CAYGVA010000517.1:0-1887 GCA_964353225.1 uncultured Leptolyngbya sp. | reverse complement strand
GGGCATCGCCATGGGCTGGGGGCGGTGGAAGATAATCAGCGACTCTGTCGATTTATCTACGAAAATTTGGGGCGAATCACGACGATTATTCCCACCCTTGATACCCACACGGCGGCGCAAATTTTTCACCCGATGTTTTGGGTGGATGGGGCGGGCACCCCCCCCGCGCCGATGACGATGATTAGCTATGACGAGGTAATGGCGGGGAAATGGCAGGTGAATACGGCGATCGCCCCCCTCCTCGGCACAGAGGATCTACCGGCCTTTGCCCAGCATTACACCCAGCAGCTCAGAGATGCGGGCAAATATCCCCTCACCATTTGGCCCTACCACTCCATGGTGGGGGGCATCGGCCACGCCCTGGTTTCAGCGGTAGAGGAGGCTTGTTTTGTCCATGCCATTGCCCGCAATAGCCCCACCCGCTACGAACTCAAGGGCAGCAATCCCCTCACCGAAAACTACTCGGTGCTGCGTCCGGAGGTGATGGAGAGCCCGACTGGGGGCGCGATCGCCCAGAAGAATACGGCCTTAATTGAGACATTGTTGAATTTTGATGCTGTCATTGTGGCGGGGCAAGCCAAGAGCCACTGCGTAGCCTGGACGGTGGCGGATCTACTAACGGAAATCGAGGCCCGTGATCCGCAGCTAGCCCGTAAGGTTTACCTACTAGAGGACTGCTCTTCGCCGGTGGTGGTGCCAGGGGTGGTGGACTTTACGGAGCAGGCGGACGCGGCCTATGGGCGATTTGCGGCGGCGGGGATGTATCGGGTCAATACCACCCAGCCGTTGGTGGATTGGCCAGGGTTGGGGTAAGGTCCCGTCGGTATCAACCCCCGTTGTCACTCCCGCAGCCGGGGCATGAGTTGGGCCAAATTACAGGGGGTATGGCGCACGTCGAGCTGATCTTTGATCAGGGCATCCCAGCCGGTGCGACAAGCACCCGAGGAACCCGGCAAACAAAAGAGGTAGGTGCCGTTTGCCACCCCTGATAGCGCCCGCGACTGAATCGTCGAGGTCTTGATCTCCTGGTAGGACAACATCCGAAAGATTTCGCCAAACCCCTGTATTTCTTTGTCGAGCAGGGGATGAATGGCTTCGGGGGTACCGTCCCGTCCGGTTACCCCAGTGCCGCCGGTGGTGATCACGGCCTGCACCGCTTCATCAGCAATCCAGCGGGAGACCACGGCCCGAATTTGGTAGATATCGTCGGGCACGATCGCTTTCTCGGCCAGGTGATGACCGGCTGCAAGGAGGCGATCGCACAGCAACTTGCCCGATTTGTCAGTCTCCTCGGTGCGACTATCGGAGACGGTCAACACGGCAATGTTAATGGGGATGAATTCGGCGATCGCCATGGAAATGAGCCTTACTTTGCAACAGGCTTCACTTTAGCCAACGCTCCTAAAAATCTCGACCTACTTGCTTGTTAGCGTAAGATTTTTCATGGCAAATCAGGTGTTTTGCATGGATTCACACTCCAGGTTTTGATGAAACGTTTTCACATCCCTAGGGGAGCGTAAATGGTAAACCTGCTTCGTTGCCTGAGCTTGGTGCACATAGGCTCGATACTGAGGCGTCAGCTTCTGGTGGCAAAGTTTGACGGTGGCGTAGCTATTCAATGTTCCTTTCACCAGGGGGCTATTGGGGGGCCAGCTTTCAGGGGGAACAAAAATCCCCTTTAAAAATCGCTTGGTAACCCACCAGTAATGCCGCAACACCGGCATATCCAGGTATATCAAGGTGTCAGCAGCATCGAGTCTTGCCCACAACGTATCCCATGAGCCAAAGCCATCGATGATCCATTGCCCCTGCTGCATGAGCTGATCGTGAGCAGCCTTGTATTCCTGGGCAGAAACTTCGCCACCCCCTGGTTTGTACTTGATTAGG
>CAYGVA010000516.1:0-1892 GCA_964353225.1 uncultured Leptolyngbya sp. | reverse complement strand
GGCAAAAGCTGGACCGCATCATAACCGGCATACACCGCCTCGGCTGGGGTCAGCAGTTCGCCCCGACTAAGCTTGTCAGAAATCCGCTGAAAAATTTGCGTCAAGCCTGCTAAGCTGCCCTCCTCAGAGGCTGTCTTGACATGGATTTGCAGAATATTGGTGGGGGGCAGTACCCGAGGAATCTGAGCATCGGGAATGGTTTTAGGGGCGGCAGTGTGGCGAAAGTAGTTGAGGTCCGCCCGACGGCGCTGTAATTGCCGGATGTCATACACCTCAGCCGGGGCGAAGACACCGTAGGGTACCGAGTAGGCAAGGGGGTCGCGAATAATGTGTACCCGTTGCTCTGCATCCACATACCGTAACCAGTAAAACGAGCCAGCGCGATTGCGTTTGCCAGCCCTCACCCCAGCCACGACAGCCCATACAAACTCGCCTTGCTGGGCCACAGGAACCCGGTGCTGTTGGAACTTAACCGATTGCTGATCCGCCTGAAAATCAATGTTCTCCAGAGGGGTGAAAATGTCCAGCTCTAAGGTGCGCTCCGACTGAATCACATCAGCCGTGAGTTCCGGTGTCCAAAAACCAAACTCAGTCAGCCCGTCGCGGCGATGGTGGGCTCCCAGTCGCTTGGCCAATCGTTGTCCCCGCCCAAAATAGGTGTCGTCGGAGTCCATGACCGATGCGGCCCACTGGAGCAGGGTTTGGGTTTCGTCTTCAACCAGATGAATTTTAGAAGGTGTTGTCACTGGCACAGGGTCTCATCTCTACTCTGAAAAAAGCTGACAAATAGGGCTAAAGCTAGGCGAGTTGGCTATGACGGTGGCTAGCGCAATGACATTTGATCCCGTCTTTGGCAACCATGCTGGTTACCTATCTCGATGAAAGTAACCGGCATGGTGTGTGGGCAGCATTTTCGCTGGTGACGAGGCTCAACTTTTGTCCAGAGCTCAAATTATCCCACCCCAGACTGCAATCGTTAGCCCTCTTAGACTCAGCATTATCATGCTCAGGGCCATACCCAAGTAGCGGTTATCACCAGAGTGCTTCCATCCATCCGATATACTTGTAAACGATTTGGGCAAGCACCTAAGGGCATTAGTTGTATGCGTTAAGTACTTGCTTATCTTTAACCCTGCATCGCTATCCAACCTCGTCTAGAGCTTTATCTCTCACGGTATTGATGTGACAAGATCTACTCAGTCCCCTCAACCTCTGGCAATTATAGAGCGAGTCTTGGCGGTAATTTTCTCGTCAATTTCTTTGTTTTCATAGCTATGGCGTTTATTTATGAGGCCGTGAGCGAAGCGATCGCAGGTCTGTCAACCACAATCACCAGAACCCAGCCCCACAGTGATATTTAGCAGGTTCTAGGGCGTTCTCTGTGCAAACCTTATGCCTAAGGGTGGCTCCTGAATATCACTGTCATTTTTATGCTTAGGTGTTCTGAGCAAAGCAGTCAGGAGAAATAGAATACATGAAATCTTCTCTGGTCATTCTTTACCATCGAGAACCCTACGATGAAGTTAAGGAGAACGGCAAAATCGTTTATCGGGACAAAAAAAGTCCCAACGGCATTGTCCCAACTTTAAAAACCTTCTTTGCTAATGCTGAAAGCAGTACTTGGATTGCTTGGAAGCAAGTCAAAAATAAGCAGCAGGTTAACTTTGAAGAACGGGTGGTGATGGAAGGGGGCAGCGCCAGTTGCGAAGTTCGCCGCATTCCCCTTTCGGCCCAACAGGTCAAAGACTTTTATCACATCACAGCAAAAGAGGCTTTTTGGCCCATTTTGCACTCATTTCCCGAGCACTTTACCTATGAAAGTTCGGATTGGGACAATTTCCAGCAGATTAATCGCCTCTTTGCCGATGCCGCCTGCGAAGATGCCGCTGATG
>CAYGVA010000515.1:0-1893 GCA_964353225.1 uncultured Leptolyngbya sp. | reverse complement strand
CAGGAGAATACGGGCATGGCGAGTTCGGTGCGACCAAAGCGGCGATACTGCATGGATAAATTGGGTGATGTGAGGGCGAGGTAGTCAGTACTGTCAGTACGGGATCAGGAAGGCGTCTCCCCCATCTGGGTTTTCCCCTCCTCGGGAGGAGCTAGTGTTCCCCGCTTGGGAGGGGCTAGGGGTCCGGCGAATAGCCCATGACCCACCCCGGCCTGCGGCCACCCCTCCCAAGCGGGGATGAGGGTTAATTTAAAAGCTCAGGTCAGTCTACAGGGCAGCTCTGGCAGTGATTCTAACGAATTCCCTAGCGAGACCGAGCCCCCATCGCCGCGTTGATTTCCGCTTCAATTTCTTGGCGCAGGCGGGACACGGTAGAGTCGGTATCAATTTGGCTGAGGATATCCTGCATCATCGCCTTCACCCCCTCCGGCCCCCAGGTGCAACCCCGCTCTAGATACAGTTGCGCGGCTTTGCCCACCGCATAGGTGCCGTAGCCCGCCGCCGCCGCTTGGGTCGCCATCGCCCCAATCAGGGCGCTGCCCCCTGCTGCACTGTCAAATACACTCCAAGCGGCGGCGGCACTTTTGCCAAACCCCATCAGCAAACCGCTGCCTAATTCACTCAGCAGTAAGGTGCCGGTGCTTTGGGCGATCGCCCGCCACAGGTTACGGGCCTCATGTTGGGTAATGGGCAGCCCGTAAAGCTTAGCCAAGGACCGAATCATCACCAGGTCGGTGACGAAGCCCCCGGCCAGATCTAGCACGGCGATGGGGTTAAAGGCGACGGCGATCGCCTTGTATTTAGCAAACTTCAAAATCAACGCTTCCGCATCGGCCTGGTGCAGCGCCATGGAGCGGCGGGCCACCTCGGTTTCTAGGTGATCCGCTTCCCGCAGGGCGTTGAGGGCAATCAGGGCGATGCCATCCTGGCGGGCAAGGGTGATCAAGGCGGTTTTGAGGGGGGCAATGTCTGGGGCGGGGGTTTCCCATTCATGGGTGATGCGGCCATCGGGCCATTCCACCCGCACCTGCAAGGGGGCTGGCGCGGCGGCCACCATCACAATCTCGTCCACCGATAGGGCCACATTTTCCTGGCCATCCCCCTGACGTCCCTGCTGCTGCCACAAATGGGTGAGGGTATCAAAAATGGCTTGGCGATCGGTGTCGGGGTAGAGGTCAATTTTGTTGAATACCAGTACCAAGGGCTTGCGGGCGGTTTGCAGGTCCACTAGGGCCTCGTATTCGGTGCGGGTAATGTCCCCCGCCACCACAAACAAAATCAAATCCGCCTGGTGGGCCACCTCTTGGGCCATCTCCCCCCGCGCTTCCCCTTGCACCTCGTCGAGGCCAGGGGTGTCAATGAGCTCGATTTGGGGCAGGTCTTCCCCATCGTGAACCGCTTCAATGGGGGGCCGCCAATAGACTGAGCGGGGCCAGCGGGTCACCCCATGGAGGGGGCCGGTGGGCAGCAGCGCTTCCCCCAGCAGGGCATTGATCACCGCCGATTTGCCGCGACTGACCAGACCAAACACGGCAATGCGCAGCAGAGGGTTGGCCAGACGGGCTTCGAGGGAAGACAGGGAGGCGACGCCCGCCTTGACGGCGGCTTGTTGGGTGGCGGCACCGGGCTGGGTAAAGCCCCCCTGTAAAGCCGTGGTCTGCCGTTGGATGGTGTTGCGCAAATCCCGACGCACTCGCTTAAACCAGCTTGCCCCTGGGCCGGTGGTAGGCACCGGTTCACTGTCCCCAATGGCGTTGGGAGATGGGTTGACAGGGGGCGTATCCACAGGCAAATCAGGCAAGGAACTTAGGGGGATTCCAACGAGGGTACCGCCTCCGATTGTGCCACGGGAACTGGATCGGCGGGGGTCAGATCGAGGACGGGGGTGGTGCC
>CAYGVA010000514.1:0-1896 GCA_964353225.1 uncultured Leptolyngbya sp. | reverse complement strand
GGCGGGAGCCGTGCTGGGGGCAGGGGCTTGAGGGGCTGCATCAAGGGAGCCCCGAGACAAGGGCATCGCTGAGGTCAAGGCTTTTAACTCGGAGCGGTTAGAGGCGATCGCCAAACCAATCCCCCCTAAAATCAGCCAAGGCACCCCGAGTTGAGGCCGACCAAACCAAGTTTGGTGGCTGGCCCACTCATACCCCTGGGCGACCATAAACATCACCCCGCAGCACAACAACCAAAGGCGCAGCAATCGTCTCTTCCCCGTTGATTTCCCCACCGATTACTTGCAGGATAATCAATTCCCTGGGGCTGTCAAGCGGCACCCAAGCAACATTGGCCCATCCCTGCCTTAGACCGCTAAAGTAGAGGACAGATCCTCATTTATTTAAAGCTTTGAGTACCGTGGAACAACAAGACGTCATTACCCTGCTTTCCCGCCGAGAACTCGAAAAAATGCGCAAAGCAGGTCAGGTGGCGGCGGAACTCCTCGACTATTTAGAACCCATGGTGAAACCAGGGGTAACCACTCAGGCCCTCAATGATGCCGCCGAAGCCTGGACCCAGAAGCGGGGGGCCGTCAGCGCCCCCCTGGGCTATAAAGGAGCGGTCATCGACTTCCCCCGTTCCATTTGCACCAGTGTGAACGAGGTGGTGTGCCACGGCATCCCCAGCGTTGATCAGGTGTTGCGCCATGGTGACATCATCAATATTGACGTTACCCCCATCGTCGATGGCTACCATGGCGACACCTCTCGCACCTTTTTTGTTGGCGAGCCCTCGCCCCTAGCCAAAAAACTTGTAGAAGTCACTGAAGAGTCGATGTGGCGCGGTATCCGAGCCGTAAAGCCAGGGGGACGAGTCGGTGATATTGGGGCCGCCATACAGGCCTATGCCGAGGCCGAAGGCTTCTCAGTGGTGCGAGATTTTGTTGGCCATGGGGTCCATCGCATTTTCCACACGGCCCCTCAAATTCCCCACTACGGTACAGCGGGCAAGGGTAAGAAATTTCGTAAGGGCATGGTGTTCACCATTGAGCCCATGATTAATGTTGGCACCTACGAGGTAGAGGTGTTGGCCGATGGCTGGACAGCGCTGACGGCTGATCGCAAACTATCTGCCCAGTTTGAGCACACGATCGCGGTCACTGCCGATGGCGTAGAAGTCTTGACCCTGGCCCCCGCCAAGGTGTCGGCATAGTCACCTAGAGATGTTGCGGCATCCATATGTCGTCATCGATACACTGTATGACGCCGGGGAGGTTCATCGGGCAGCACCCTTTATAGTGACGGTGCTGCCCTTGCTGAACCCCCTAGGACTGATCGACCATGACGACATTGACGGTCAACATCACCACTGTCGTCGCCGAAATTAGTCTGGTCGTTCTGTTTTTCTTTTTATTAGACTGGGGTCTGAACCGGTTTTATCAAAAGCTCCTCAGAGTTCCCCGCCTGAGTCAGCACCGGGGCAGCATTGTCCTTATCCGTCGTAATGTTCGTGCATTCTTATTCCTAATTGCGTTTGTATTAGCCTTAGGAATTCTGATTTTTAATGGATATTTTGCCTATCGTGGCGAAAATGTTCGTGATTTTAGCCTTAAGCTGATTCGCCAAGTCCCAACGGCATTCTGGATTGATCTGGGAACGGGAATTGCAAAAAGTATAAGCGTTATTATTGTCGGCAATATTTCCTTGAGAATAGCCACAATACTGCTGAACAAGACTTCAAAGCATGCTCAGGACTTTGATGGTATTTCTGCGAATGATGAGAGCGTAGAAGCCTTTTTTGACAGTTTTAAAAATAATTTCAGTAGTGTCTCTTGGATCGCTATATCTATTCTCTGTGCTCGATTTTTGATCTTGCCAGAGATCATCACCAAGTACCTCTACATACTGCTGCGTAT
>CAYGVA010000513.1:0-1901 GCA_964353225.1 uncultured Leptolyngbya sp. | reverse complement strand
ACCACATAGGCCAAAAACCGCTGCACCAGGGTTTCCTTGGGGGAGTCTCCCAGGTTTTGATAGGTCGCGAGGGTGTCGATTTCTTCCCGTTGGAGTTGTGCCCCCACCACCTGGAGTTCAATCGGGCGCACATCGCCGGTTTGGGCCGCCAAATCCGCCACCAGCCGATGTACTAGGGCCTCTTCTAAGGGGGCTTGGGCGGCGGCGGTGAGACGACGGATCACCGCTTCGGCGGCGGCGGGGGAGAAGTTGCCAAGGGGGTAGCGCACCTGGCGGCTGAGCAGATCGAGATCGGCCATGGTGCTGATCTGGTTGATGATGCGTTCGACCTCTAGCAGATGGTGCAGATAGTCTTCTCGCAGGGCCAGCACCACCTTCACCCAGGGTTGCTCGATGCAGTAGTGCAAAAAGGTGTAGAACTGGCGACGTTCGGCCAGGGTATTTTCTTCAAAGAAAAACTCCTCGAACTGGTCAAACACCAAGACAAAGAAGCGATTTTTGGCAAGCCCGGTCTGGATCTGCCCCTGTAACTCGGCGGGGGTGGGGGGCACAGCACTGGGAGTGACCGGAGGCGTCACCCAAGTGGCCAGGGCTTTATCCAATTCCTTGGCGATGCCCTGCTGCCAATTGCCATAGGTCTGCACCAAAATCGGCACGGTGGTGCGGCCTCGGGGGTAGAGGGTGCGCAGGGCCGGGAGTAGGCCCGCGTTCAAAATGGAGCTTTTGCCCACGCCAGAACCGCCGTGGATGACGATGACTTGGTGGCGATCGCTCTCCAACCGCGCCACCAACGCCTCCACATCTTGCACCCGGCCCGATGCCTGAATCTCGGACGCCACGGTGGTGTAAGTGGTTTCGTCTAGGGGCGCTGCCACGGTATTGCGCTGATGGGGTTGCACCGTGCCCGCGCCGATAAAGGCCCGCAGGTTATAGCGATATTCCACCCGCCGCAGCTCTTGTTTTACGTCAAAGGCATTCCAATACTGCCCCTGCTGAAAGTAATGGTGAATCAATTTCTCTAGCACTTGCCGGTGAAGGGTGAGGTCCACCTCGGGGTCCGTTTCCCAGCGAGCCGCTTCGAGGTAGGGAATCGCCGTCTCGGGGTCGGTCAGGCGAATTTGGGATTCCCCCAGCAGGAAGCGATACCAGCCCCGCTGGAACTGACGGGCAATGGTTAGCGCGCTCGCCAAATCCAAATCCTCGGGGGTTTCGGCGGCGGCGATTTCCACCACTTCCAACAGGGCCAAGGCCAAGACCGCTTCATTGTGGGCGGTCAGCCAGTCCGCTTTGATCAGGGCAATTTCGGCTAAGAATCCATGGTCTCGGGCGAGGCGAATGGCGTCTGCGGTTTGGCGATGCAGGGTGATGCCCTCGACCGCTAAGCGCTCTAGGGCAGTCCAGTCCCGCTGCTTTTGCAACACCTCCGCCAATACATGGATAAACCGGGCCAGCCGTTCGAGCTGGTCCTCCTGGCGGAAAATCTTGAGGCAGTCGCTGAAGTATTGGCGGGCCTGACGCAGGGCAGGGTGATAGGCGGTGCGCTGGAGGACGGCAAAGCTGCGCCACCACAGACCCAGGTGTAGGAGGAGTACGGCTTCGCGATCGCGCCGGGTCGGGGCCTGTTCTGGAGGTTGGCTTTGATCCTGCGCTGGGTCCTGGGCCTGCTGCCAATGGGCCAAGCTGGCCTCATAGCGGCTGCGGGCCATTTCCATTTCGAGGCGGCTATGGGCGTCGCGCCCCTGCAAGAAATCTAGACTGGCCCGCAAATCGGGATTGGGCTGCCAGCCCTGGGCCACCAGGTCGGTGGTGGCAAACTCCAGTTCACTGCGCAGTAAGGGGCTGCCCTGCAAGTGGATGGTGGTGGTGCTGGCCAGGTCGCGATCGCCCTCGTATTCCAAAAT
>CAYGVA010000512.1:0-1917 GCA_964353225.1 uncultured Leptolyngbya sp. | reverse complement strand
GCACAGCTAGTAACACTGTCCGCGAGGTCCAGGACGGCGGTGCGTCCTGGTGGTATGCCGCAGGACGCTTGCGTAGCGGGGGGCGGGGGGCAATCCACATGCCCCCGTTCGCAGCGTCCTATGGTTCACCGAAATCTTCGCCTTAGCAGAGACAGGTTTTCTACCCATAGAGAATCAACCCTACTGCATGGGGGCAGGCGACCTGACCCCTACTGTGGAGAGGCATTAAGGGGCGTGGCGGTAATGGAATCCTCTATTTCTGAATTGGCCTGTGCATTGGTTTGGAGCCACTCTTTTACCACAAATGGGGCCACCTGAATTTGGGCGGGGTCAGCCCCTTGCAGGGGAATCTGTAACGCCAGGGGTTGAGGTGTGTGCAGGTCTGCCAAGAGCGATCGCACATCATACTGACCCACGGTGTCCGGCAGAGCGGCGGTTTGAGGATCGACAGCGGGTGGTACTTGCCACTGTTGCCCCGTTGCGGCCATCACCACCAGGGGGGCTTGGGCATCGACGGTGACGGTGCCCGGAAAGCCCACCAACCGCAGGTAAACCCCCTGGAGCTGGCCTTGTTGGTAGCGCTTGAACGCGATCGCCTGCCAAGCACGATCCCCACTGTCCCGCAAACTCTGCTGGGCGCGATAGGTCACCTGCCCTGGACGCTCCTGATAGGTATGAACGTTTGCCCCAGCCGGATCAGCTTTGCCCAAGAGCACCAGGGCGAGCAGGCACAATGCCCAAATCAGTTTTATCCAACGGCTTGCCATCACCTTTCACACTCCGTTTGCCGAGCGATTTTTTTACCAAGGTTTAAGGTGCTTACCCAGCACCAATCTGACCTTGGCGGGTGGATAACCCTAAGGGGTCTAAGGTCAAGCTTAGCGGGTCTTGAGGAACCCTACTTTTCCCTGCCCGATATGGACGGTTGGAATAACCGATTGATAGGGCATCGGTAATGTTGCTTCACGAACGAGGGGTACATTAGAGGGTGCTCCTCGGGCATATTGGTGATTTTTATTGAGAGCAGATGAATGGCTGTCATCTTTCCTAGCTGGATGCGAGATCGAATTAAGCAGGGTAACGATGCCCCAGGACAAGCTATCCATCCCAAAGGTGATTCCTTTGCTCCCTATCTGTGTTGTCGGGATGCGTCCCTTAAAGAGGAACGCCGAGCCGAGCTAGGGCTGGACCATTGGGCTTTTGAGCGCTGGTCTCGGGAGGGCCATGGTCAGTATCTTTGGCATTGCTCCATTCCAGGGGCAAAGGAAGCAAAGTGGCATGTCAGCAAGGACCTTCCCCCCAATGAGTCTCCTGTGCTGATTTATCTCATGCACCCGGTGCTGACCCTGACGGCTGGTTACTTAGCACCAGGTCTTTACCTAGGCCGTTGTGAATGGGAGAACTACGAGCACCTATGGAAGGCTAAATATAACCGCTATGTGTCCAAAGATTTTCCTGAATGGCTTCACCTCAATAACCACAAAAATAACAATCAAAACCCCCGTCTTTTCTGGCTACCACTGCCGATCAACAAGGGATGACAGCCCTGTTGTTGACGTCGGTTGAGGCAATAGCTACCCGATCGCTAATGTGCCTGCGGCGGATATTTGTGGCCTCAGTGACTTTGACTTTGATCTTTTTGTCCCTATTGATGGGTTTAACCCATCGAGAAATCCGCTGATTTTCCGGCATCAAGTTATTGCCCAAATCGATGGTCGATAAGCTGGCCACAGCCCTTGAGGTCAGGGGATTAACGATTTGAACCCCTGACCTCAACCCCAGGGTCGTTTTCGCTTAACAGCAGAGACCGCTTACTTGTGCTAGGAGATGTAATCTTTATAAAATAATTAACAGACCTGCTTAGGAGACCTCATTTGTGATGACCCAGATCCCCTCGAAAAAGTCCGTGGTTGTTTC
>CAYGVA010000511.1:0-1933 GCA_964353225.1 uncultured Leptolyngbya sp. | reverse complement strand
ATCTTGCGTCCCTGCCCCGGAAACTTCACCGCCAGACAAATCTTGTTGCCCGCCCCAAAAATGTGTGTGATCTCCCCCGCCCCATAGGCCGGATGCACCACCATATCCCCCGCTGTCCAGTCAAACTCATGGGCACCGCTGCCGGGGGTGGCAGAGATTTCCTTATCCTTGCGGGCCGTACGGATAGAGTTCACCATACGGGCCGGTAGGCTAAAGTCGCCAAAATTAGTGGTGATGTAATCCGTGGGTAACTCCCCAAGGAAGAGGGAAGGGCTGGCCGGTTCGCGGCTGCCGTAGAGGCGGCGTTCGCGGGCATAGGTAATAAAGAGTCGCTCCTTGGCGCGGGTGATGCCCACATAGCAGAGGCGGCGTTCTTCCTCCACCGCAGCGGGATCTTCGAGAGAACGAAAGTTGGGGAAGAGACCCTGCTCGACCCCCACCAAAAACACCACCGGAAACTCTAACCCCTTTGAGGAATGCAAGGTCATCAGCGAGACTGCATTCCCCCCTTCCTTCACATCATCTAAGTCAGACGACAGGGAGGCATTGGCGAGAAAAGCAGTGAGGGAGCTGTCTTCATTTTGTTCTTCAAATTGCAGCACCGCATTGTATAGCTCTTGGACGTTGCCCAACCGCTCTATGGCTTCATCGCTGCCGTCCCCTTTAAGGGCATCCAAATAACCCGAGGTTTCAAGCAAATCTTGGATGATTTCCGACCCCTTGGCGTTCTCCAGTCGGGCCTGGTAGGTCTTGATCAGATTGGCAAACTGCAACACCCCCTTGGCCGATCGCCCCGTCAATGTCTTTACTGAGGTCTCATCCGCCAGAATTTCCCACAGAGGTACGCCCCCGAGGGTATCGGCGGCGTGGTCAAGCTTATCGAGGGTGCTCTTGCCCACCCCTCGCCGGGGCACGTTGATCACCCGCTTAATGCTGACGGTGTCATTGGGGTTGTTGATCACCCGCAGGTAGGCCAGCACGTCCTTGATTTCGCGGCGATCGTAGAACCGCAGCCCCCCCACCACCTGATACGGAATGCTGTAGCGAGTCAGCACTTCCTCAAAGGCACGGGACTGGGCATTGGTGCGGTAGAGAATCGCAAAGTTGCCCCATTTGAGTTCGGGGTTTTGCAGCTCTAGGCTGCGAATTTGGGTGACCACAAAATCCGCCTCGGCGGTTTCGTTATCGGCCCGATAACAAAAGATGCTTTCCCCCTCCCCCCGCGTCGCCCGCAACACCTTGTCGATGCGCTCAGTGTTGTTGTCAATCAGGTGGTTGGCCACCTCCAGAATGTTGGAAGTGGAGCGGTAGTTTTCTTCCAGCTTCACCATGGAGCGGGTGTCGTCGTCCGGCAACCCATCCCCAAAATCATTCTGAAAATTCATCAGAATGGTGAAATCGGCGGCACGAAAGGAATAAATCGACTGATCGGCATCCCCCACTACAAAGGTGGAGCGGTGGTTCCAGTCGTTGAAACGATCCATGGCCTCACCGTTGGTGGTGAGGAGGCGAATCAGGTCGTATTGGGTGCGGTTCGTGTCTTGGTATTCATCCACCAAAATGTGGCGAAAGCGCTTGTGCCAATAGTCCAACACTGCCTTATTTTGCTTAAACAGCTTGACCGGCATCAGAATCAAGTCGTCGAAGTCGAGGGCGTTATTCTCGGCCAGGGATTTTTGGTAATGGCGGTAGACATCGGCAATCACCCGGCCCCGGTAGTTGGGCTGGTCGCGCTCTAGTTCTTCAGGGTTGAGGTTTTGGTTTTTGGCATTGCTGATGGCGTAGCGGACGGAGCGGGGGTTGAATTTTTTGTCGTCGAGGTTGAGGGTTTTGACGACGATGGTCTTAACCAGGCTCTGGGCATCGGACTCATCAAAAATCGAGAAGGTCTTGGTCCAGCGGTAGCCGTCGGGGTGCTGATATTTCTCTACGT
>CAYGVA010000510.1:0-1933 GCA_964353225.1 uncultured Leptolyngbya sp. | reverse complement strand
CGGGAGCACCAGCAATGGACAAGATAAGGTTTGCCACCGCTTGGTTGGCGGGGTGCTCGGGCTGTCACATGTCCTTCTTGGATTTGGATGAGTGGCTCATAGAGCTGGCCCAGCAGGTGACGGTGGTCTATAGCCCCGTGGCCTGCGACCTGAAGGACTACCCCGACAATGTGGATGTGTGTTTGGTGGAAGGGGGGGTCGCCAACCAAGACAACCTAGCACTGGCCCATCAGATCCGCGATCGCACCAAAATCCTGATCTCCTTCGGCGACTGCGCCGTCACCGCCAACGTACCGGGGATGCGCAACCTGTTGGGGGGCAGTGATCCGGTGCTGAAGCGAGCCTACCTGGAACTGGCCGATAGCGGTGCCCAACTGCCCCACGCCCCCGGCATTGTGCCCGAGCTATTGGATCAGGTGTTGCCCTTGCATCAGGTGATCCCCGTGGATATTTACATGCCCGGCTGCCCGCCCTCCGCCGATCGCATCAAAGCCACCCTAGCGCCGCTGCTCCGGGGGGAACGCCCTGACATGGTTGGGAGGAAGATGATCCAATTCGGGTAGGGAGGCAGAGTTTTGAATTCTGAATTCTGAATTCTGAATTCTCTTCACTCCCCAGCGCCCTGGCTCCCGCCCACTCCCACACCGCCCTACTCCCCGATCGCCATGACCAAAACCATCGTCATTGATCCCGTCACCCGCATCGAAGGCCACGCCAAGATCTCGATCTTTCTGGATGGGGACGGAGAGGTGGCCGATGCCCAGTTTCACGTGGTGGAGTACCGGGGCTTCGAGAAATTTTGCGAAGGCCGCCCCTTCACCGAAATGGCCGGGATCACCGCCCGCATCTGCGGCATTTGCCCGGTCAGCCATTTGCTGGCCGCCGCCAAAACCGGCGACAAAATCCTGGCGGTACAGATTCCGCCCGCCGCTGAGAAGCTGCGTCGCCTGATGAACCTGGCCCAGATCACCCAGTCCCATGCGCTATCGTTTTTTCACCTCAGCAGCCCTGACTTTTTGCTGGGGTGGGACAGCGACCCGGCTAAACGCAATGTGTTTGGGCTGATCGACGCTAACCCCGACTTGGCCCGCGCTGGCATCCGGCTGCGGCAGTTTGGCCAGACCATCATTGAGCTGCTGGGAGCCCGCAAAATCCACGCCGCTTGGGCCGTCCCCGGTGGAGTGCGATCGCCCCTCTCTGAGGCAGGCCGCACCTGGATCCGCGATCGCCTGCCCGAGTCCTTCGCCACCGTTCGTCTGGCCCTGGATCTATTCAAAACCCTGCTGGATGGCCCCCTCAAGGACGAGATCAATGTCTTTGGCCAGTTCCCCTCTCTGTTTATGGGGCTGGTGGGGGCCGACGGCGCATGGGAGCATTACGGCGGTCACCTGCGCTTTGTCGATAGTGAGGGCACCCTGGTTGCCGATGGCCTCAGCGAAGATGATTATCAAACCTTTTTGGGGGAAGCGGTGGAACCCTGGTCCTACCTGAAGTTCCCCTATTACAAGCCCTGGGGCTACCCCAATGGCATCTACCGGGTGGGACCCCTGGCGCGGCTGAATGTGTGCAATCGCATTGGTATGGTGGCGGCGGATCTGGAATTACAAGATTTGCGCGATCGCGCCAACGGCACCGTCACCTCTTCGTTCCTTTACCACTACGCCCGGTTGATCGAGATTCTGGCCTGCCTAGAGCACATCCAAGCCCTCATGGAGGACCCCGATGTGGTGTCCAGCCGGGTGCGATCCCAGGGTGCGGTGAACCAACTGGAGGCGATCGGGGTGAGCGAAGCCCCGCGCGGCACCCTCTTCCATCACTACAAGGTAGATGACAACGGCCTGATCCAGTCAGTGAATCTGATCATCGCCACGGGCCAAAACAACCTGGCCATGAACAAAACCGTCACCCAAATCGCCCAGGAATATATCCACGG
>CAYGVA010000509.1:0-1934 GCA_964353225.1 uncultured Leptolyngbya sp. | reverse complement strand
GCTAAGGCGCTGGGTTTCTTGCGAGAGGCCGGCATTGAGGGCTCGAATGTGAAGGGCGGCATCCTGGCCTGGAGCCGGGAAGTGGATGCTTCGGTGCCCCAGTACTAGGCAGGTCTAAGTCCTTAAGCACCTCATTAAAAACGGAGCTTGCCAAAACAAGCTCCGTTTTTAATGCTCAAAATACCCTAAAAAGGGGTGTTATCCAGCGGATCGGATGTTGAGTAATAGTTATGCTGCTACATAATGAATTAAGACGGAATGGGAAATATATCCGGGAGTATTCAGAATTGAAATCATGCAAAACAGCAGATTAAAATCATGAGAAAATAAAAAGCCCTAATCACTGTTAGAATACTTTATATATTTGCATGAGCAAGGTTTATGTTGTGGCAACCGACACAAGATTTGCCATCAGATTGGCGAAACTTAGTAAGTTCTGAATTGCCGCCCCTAGTGACAGTTTGGGACGAGCAAGCCGATCGCCTCCGCCAATCGGGTGAGTTTCAAGCTTTCAATGAGAAACTACGCAGAGAAATAGCAATTGAAACTGGGATAATTGAGCGTCTTTACACCATAGATCGCGGGATTACTCGCTTATTAATTGAACAGGGCATAAATGAAGCGCTCATTCCCCACGGAGCAACCGATCGTCCAGTCAAGCAAGTCGTTTCTCTGATTAGAGATCAAGAAGCTGCCATTGAAGGATTGTTCGATTTTGTAGGTGGACAAAGAATACTATCAAACTCTTATATAAAACAGTTGCATCAACTCCTAACTCAGAGCCAAGATAGTACAGAAGCATTAGACCCGACCACAGGAAAAATATTTTATGTGTCTTTGATCAAGGGTGACTGGAAACATCAACCTAACAATCCTTTGAGGCCGGACGGTACCATTCATGAATACTGTCCTCCTGAACAGGTTGCATCTGAGATGGACAGATTGATGGAGTTACATCATCAACATCGCGATCAAAAAGTTCCTCCTGAGATCGAAGCAGCGTGGCTACATCATCGATTCACACAAATTCATCCCTTTCAAGACGGAAATGGTCGGGTTGCCCGTTGCCTAGCCAGCTTGGTATTTATCCAAGCAAGTTGGTTTCCTTTGGTTCTCACTCGCGATGATCGAGCGGTTTATATCGAAGCCTTAGAAGAGGCAGATAAAGGCAATCTATCTAATCTAATCAATCTTTTTGCCAAGAGCCAAAAACAAGCTTTCTTGAGAAGTTTGGGTTTGTCAGAACAAGTTTTATCGCAAGCACGGCGAACTCAAGTGATTATCTCTTCAATTGCTGACAAGCTGAAACAAAATCAGCCAGCATCTATTCAATCACGATGCAAGAAGGCTGAGGGCTTTGCCTCAAGATTATTCGATATAGCTTCTAATCGATTGAATGACGTAGTTGACGAGATCAGATTATCTCTCCAAAACTTTGTAAACGATCCACAAGTTTTTGCGATTACGGCTCCGGCTGGCGATCCTCGATCATATTACCATCGCTACCAAGTTGTAGAAACAGCTAAACAATTGGACTATTTTGCCAATCTTCGCAATTATCATACTTGGATTCAAGCAGTTATTAATGTAGAGACATCAACAACAATTCTCATTTCATTTCATGTACTTGGGCATGAATATCGAGGTTTGCTTGTATGTAATGCATGTGCGTATCACAGAGACGATAGTGAGGAAGGTGAGCGAAATATTAGTGACATTCAGTCTTTGACAGATTCTCCATTTCAGTTTTCTTATGCAGACGAGGAAGGGAATTTAGTAGAACGCTTTAAACAATGGTTGGAAGATGCTGTTTTGACTGGTTTAGAGTACTGGAATAAAAGTATTTAGTGTATTTCCACGTAAAGCATGGGAACGATTTAAAACTGCCGCCGCCAATGCCAGGCCCGAGGCTGGAGAAAGGTTTCGATCCCCGC
>CAYGVA010000508.1:0-1939 GCA_964353225.1 uncultured Leptolyngbya sp. | reverse complement strand
CTCGTGATTGGCGACTGCCGTCAGGCCGAGATTTTAGAGCAGGCTGGGGTAAAGCACTGTCGCGCCATTTTGCTGGTGACCGCCAATGAGCAGGTCAACCTCGAAGCTGCCCTCACCGCCCGCGTGCTGAATCCGGCAATTCGCTTGGTGGTGCGATCGGACAAGCAAAACCTAAATGAGCTATTGGCCCAGCAACTGGATAACTTTGTCGCCTTTGAGCCCACCCAACTGGCGGCTCCCGCCTTTGCCCTAGCCGCCCTCGGCGAAGAGTTGCTGGGCTTTTTTAGCCTTGGCACCGACCAGTTCCGCATTCGCAAGCAAACCATCACCCCCACCCATCGCTGGTGCAACCAACGCACCATCCACGAAATTGAAACCCGCCAGCGCCGGGTGTTGCGCCACATTCGCGCCGATCTAGTCGATCTCTATCCCGATGCCCAGATTCCCCTGTTAGATAATCCCCAGAGCCCATCAGCCCAGTTTTATCGATGGCTGCCCAACGCCCTGATTCGCAGCGGTGATGTGGTGGTTACCGTCGAAGCTGAACGGGTCGAAGCGGTTCCCTTTTCCCCGCCGTCCCCCCCTCCTTGGCAACGGCGGCGGCGGCGCTGGGGTTACCGCGCTTGGCGGCAACGGCTGCGGGATCGCACGCGGGTACGGCAAGGGCTGATCCAATGGTGGCGGGCCAGCTATGGCCAACACATTCATCGGGTGGCATGGCTCTGTGCCCTGACGGTGGTGATGCTTTGTCTGGGGGGCACGGTGCTGATGACCCTGACGGGCCTCACCCCCAGTCTGGCCGATGGCTTTTACACCACCGTGGTCCTGCTGCTGGGGGGCTATGGCGATATTTTTGGCGAGGTTAGCCTAGCGGTACCGCTGCCTTGGTGGCTGCGGTTGTTTAGCCTGGGGCTGACCCTGGCGGGGACGGCCTTTATTGGGGTGTTGTATGCCCTCTTAACCGAGAAGCTGCTGACCCTCAAGTTTCATTTTTTGACCCGTCGCCCCCCCATACCCGAGCACAACCATGTGGTGGTGATGTCCTTGGGGCGGGTGGGGCGCGGGGTGGTGGAATTGTTGCAGCGGCTCCAGCAACCGGTGGTGGGGATGACGCGCCAAGCCCTCGACCCGGATGATCTGCCGGAGGTGCCGTTGATTGCGGGGACGACCCATGATGGCTTTGAGCGCAGTCACCTGCTCCGAGCCAAGAGTGTGGTGGCGGTGGGAGATGATGAAATGCAAAACCTGGAGTTGGGGTTAATGGCCCACCGTGCCAACCCCAATTGCCGTTTGATCATCCGTACCTATGACCAGATTTTTACCGATAAGGTGGCCCATCTCTTTCCCTATGCCCAGGTGCTCTGTGCCTCGGCCCTTTCGGCGGAGGCCTTTACGGGGGCAGCGTTTGGGGAAAACATGGTCAGCTTGTTTCGGCTGTACCACCAAACGGTGTTGGTCACCCAGTTTGTGGTGGGGGCCGAGGATACCCTCAAGGATTTGATGCTGGCGGATATGGCCTATGGCTACGGTGTCGTTCCGATTTTGTATCAACGACATCCGGCTCCCCCGGTGATGATGCCACCGGAAGAGATGCGGCTTAAAATGGGCGATCGCGTTTTGGTCTTAGCCACCATCCGGGGGTTGCGCCGCATTGAGCAGGGGAACCTGGCCCTGAGGCAATGGCAGATTCAGGTCGATCAAGCGCTGTCTGAGGAGGCCGAGTTTGAAGGGTCGTCGGAACTGGCCCGACTCTCGGGCTGCGACATCGGGGAGGCCCGCCAGTTTATGACCCAGCTACCGGCCATCTTTCCCCATCGGCTCTACCGCCATCAGGCGTTGGCCCTCGTGCGGTTGCTGACGCGATCGCGGGTGCAGGCCAAGATCTTGCCCCTGGAGGATCGCTATTCACCGAGCACCACCCCAGACTCAAATGGCTGAG
>CAYGVA010000507.1:0-1946 GCA_964353225.1 uncultured Leptolyngbya sp. | reverse complement strand
GAGCTGTGGTCGGTGCTACAGCGGGGGATGGCGTCAGGTCAGGGGGGGCGATCTCCTCCGGCTGAGGCGCTGGCAACACCTCTAAGGGCACCCCGTTTAAGGCTTCCGTCTCCGGCTCCCAGGGCGCTTGGGCTAAGACCGGGGGCACAGGGGCTGGCACCGTTACCGTTGGAGCTTCAGCCGGGGGCACAGGGGCCGAGGCCGGTCGGTCAGACAGGGGCGGCACCGTCACAGCCGAGGCGGTTGGGGTAGCACTGTCGGCCAAGGGGGGCACAGAGACCTGGGACTGGCTATTCGTAGCAAAGGGATCAATCGGAAGGGTGCCAGGGGGCTGATCGGATGGCGCTTCAGGGCCATCACCGATCAGGGCACTGGCATCGGTGCGGATGCCGTCATCAGCGGTGTAGGTGGGGGCTTGGATAGCGGCCCCAGCAACAGCGGTGTAGGCCGTCTGGGTTGTCGTCTGGGTTGAAGAGGCGGCGGTGACAGGGGTCGCCACATCAGCCCTAGGGATACTGGGCAGCGATCGTTCGGGATCGAGCGTCACAGTGGTCCCCGCAGGGGAATCGACCACTAAGGGATGCAAAATCCACTGGGTCCCCCCCGCCAAGTCATGGGAGGACAGCTCAGCATGGCGGGGATCTAAGACGGTATTGGGCGAAAACTCCACCACCACCCGCGCCGACTCAGCGTCAAACTGCGACACGCGAATACTTTGGATCGGGCCGCTATAGTATTGCGCGGGCTGCACGGGTCCCAATTGGGTGCTCGGCAAGTTCAGCACGATTCGGGCAGGTTCCGCCAGCAAAAAATAATTAGGGGTGACCCCATCGGGCAACGTCACCGTTAGTTGCTGCGTTTGTGGATCAAATTGCCAATCGTTCAGGGTGCTGCCATGGACCGGGGTACCCAGCCATAGGCAGGCGGCGATCGCGCCCGTGAAACTTGCCCCCCAGCGGAGCCCGGTCTCAAATCCAGATTTAGTTGGTGTGACTAGGTGGGGATTCATCCCTCTACCCCCTGGTTTCCCGTTAACGCCTAAAGGATATGTCGATTATGAATAAATGCAAGTCTTTTTTGACGACACGCTACATATAGGGGGGCGAAATACCGGCATCATCTCGACTTGACCTTGCTAGGATAAAATTCATCGCGTCAGAAAACAGGAGACGATCAGCCATGGCGATGGTCAGCTCAACCATGCTGGATTTGGGCACCCAAGCCCCAAATTTTCAGTTGCCGGATGTCACCTCTGGGGAGACGATATCCCTGGAAACCTTTGCGGGCAAGTCGGCTTTGCTGGTGATGTTTATCTGCAAACATTGCCCCTTCGTCAAACACATTGAAACTGAGCTAGCACGGCTCGGCCATGACTATGGCCCCAAAAATGTGGGGATTCTGGCGATTAGTGCCAACAGCATCCAGACCCATCCCCAGGATGGCCCCGAACATCTCAAAACCATGGCCGAAACCCTAGGGTTTAACTTTCCCTATTGCTATGACGCCACCCAGGTCGTAGCAAAGGCCTACACGGCGGCTTGCACCCCAGATTTTTTTCTCTTTGATGGTGACCGTGCCCTGGTCTATCGCGGCCAACTGGATGGCAGCCGCCCCGGCAATAACTTGTCGGTAACCGGTCAGGATCTACGGGCAGCCCTTGATCAGGTCTTGGCGGAGCAACCGGTTCCGACGGCACAGGTCCCCAGCATTGGTTGCAATATCAAATGGACGCCCGGCAATGAGCCGCCTTACTTTGGCTAGGGTCGCAGCAGGGCGGGCTGTCATTTGAGTGCGGGGGGATGTTGGCTGATGGTGATAGGATGACTTCCAAGCTAGGGGTGTCCGATTCCATCGGGCTGAGATCATACCCTCAGAACCTGACCTGGTTAATGCCAGCGGAGGAAAGCGTTGATTGAGATTAATCCTCAGACGCAACGGGCGGTGGA
>CAYGVA010000506.1:0-1961 GCA_964353225.1 uncultured Leptolyngbya sp. | reverse complement strand
TGGCTCCCCATCACCAGGCCGAGCCCCCGATGACTTTTTTGCCCCCTGACTTTAACCCCCTGGTTTTAGCTGGGGTGAAGCGCCTGCTGCCCTTGTGGATGAAGCGCAATAGCAGCATCAAGTCCGTTCAAACGGAAGGGGTCGAGGAGCTGGTGCGGGCTTTTCAGGGTTTTCAGGACGGTAAGGTACGGTTTTTGATCGCCTTTCGTCACCCCAGCGCCGACGATGCCTATTGCCTGATGCGGCTGTTGTGGCACGACGTGCCTCGGGTGGCGCGGCAGATGGGGGTGACCTTTTCAAAACCCATCCATTCCCACTTTATTTACGATCGCGGCATTCCCCTCTGGGCGGGGCGCTGGGTGGGCTGGCTCTACGCCAAACTCGGCGGTACCCCTATCCAACGGGGCAAGGTCGATCGCCCCGGCCTCAAATCCGCCCGCAACCTGTTTGCCAATGGTCAGTTTCCCCTGGCTGCCGCCCCTGAAGGGGGCAATAACGGCCACACCGAAATCGTCAGCCCCCTGGAACCGGGCATTGCCCAATTTGGCTTCTGGTGTGTAGGTGATTTGCAAAAGGCCGCGCGACCGGAGCAGGTAATGATTATCCCCCTGGGGATTCGCTACAAGTATCTGACCCCGCCTTGGGCCGAGATCGCCCAACTCCTGAGCACCCTAGAGCAGGATCTGGGTTTGGTCCCAGCCAGGGGGGCTGAGATCGCGGCAGCCCAGACAACCGCAGATATCGTGGCCCAGCTCTACCCGCGCCTGTTGCGCCTGGGGCAACATTTGCTCTCTCGCATGGAAGCTTACTATGCCGACTTTTACCATCGCCCACCGCCGCAGTCAGAGCAGGCGACTGATACCCTAGACGGCCCTGCCCTGGCGGAGCGCCTCCAGGCCCTTTTAGACACGGCCCTACAGGTGGCGGAGTCATTTTTTAAACTGCCGGGTAAGGGCAATACCATCGATCGCTGTCGCCGCATCGAGCAGGCGGGCTGGGACTGGATTTACCGAGAGGAGGTGAGCGATCGCCAGCAGCTCTCCGCCGTGGACCAGGGCCTCGCCGATCGGGTGGCGGAGGAAGCGGCCCTACGGATGTGGCACATGCGCTTAGTGGAAGGGTTTGTGGCGGTGACGGGGCAGTATGTAAGCCAGAAGCCCACGGTGGAGCGCTTTGCCGAAACCCTATTGCTGGTGCGGGATACCATCACCCTGATCAAGGGGGACAGCCCCTTTCCTCGACCCCAATTGGGACCACAGGTGGCGCAGATGACCGTGGGGGTACCGATTTCGGTGAGCGATCGCTGGGGCGACTACCGCCAAGGCCGCCGCCAAGCGGTGGCGGATCTCACCGAAATCCTGCAAGGGGCCTTGCAAGACTTAATTCAGATCTAAGCGGGCGACAGACCTAAGGAGACAGCGGCAATGGGGGCAAACTTGGCCCCTATTCCTCGGTCAAGGTGAGTTCGTAGATATTCCAGAGGGAGCCGCCCAGGGCACTATACTTCACCCCATCAATGGTGTTGCGCACCGCGCCGAGGGATAACTGGTTGACCAGGTAAGTGAAGGGCAAATATTCTTGGGTCAGTTTCTGGGTTTCAAGATAAATCGCCTTACGCGCCTCATCATCGACTTCTTGGGCCGCCTTGATATAGAGATCGGCGATCTGTTTTTCCCAATCCGCCGCCTGCCAACCCTCCAAGGGGGCTTGGCCCGGTCCGGCCTGTTGGTTAAAGGCATGGAGTCCCCCGTCTAGCAACCAGACATTGGCCCCGTTATTGGGTTCAATCCCACCGGTCAAGCCCAGGATGTGGGCTTCCCAATCCAGGCTGTCGGTGAGTTTATCCACCAGGGTATTAAAGGCAATGGGCTGAAAATCGACTTGAATGCCGAGTTTGGCCAGGTCTTGTTTCATTTGAGCCCCCACCGATTCCCGAATCTTGTTCCCCGAGTTGGTGATCA
>CAYGVA010000505.1:0-1968 GCA_964353225.1 uncultured Leptolyngbya sp. | reverse complement strand
CCAAAAATAGCGCCATCAAACAGGTGGCTTCGGGTCGGTTCGGCGTCACCAGTCTGTATCTGTCCCAAGCCAGGGAGCTGCAGATCAAGATGGCCCAGGGGGCCAAGCCCGGTGAAGGGGGCCAGCTTCCCGGCAAAAAGGTCTACCCCTGGATTGCCAAGGTGCGCCACTCCACCCCTGGGGTCGGTCTAATTTCGCCGCCCCCTCACCACGACATCTACTCCATTGAGGATTTGGCGGAGCTGATCCACGACCTCAAAAACGCCAACCGCAAGGCCCGCATCAGCGTCAAGCTGGTGTCGGAGGTGGGCGTCGGCACCATTGCCGCTGGTGTGGCCAAGGCCCACGCCGATGTGGTGCTGGTATCCGGCTTTGATGGCGGTACCGGTGCTTCGCCCCAAACCTCGATCAAACATGCGGGTTTGCCCTGGGAACTGGGCCTCGCCGAGACCCACCAAACCCTGGTCCTAAACAACCTGCGTAGCCGCATCGCCGTGGAAACCGACGGCCAAATGAAGACCGGTCGGGACGTGGTCATGGCCACCCTACTCGGAGCCGAAGAATACGGCTTCTCCACCGCGCCGCTGGTGACCCTGGGCTGCATCATGATGCGGGTCTGCCACAAAAACACCTGCCCGGTGGGGGTCGCCACCCAGGATCCGGAACTGCGGAAGCATTTCACCGGTGATCCCGCCCACACCGTCAACTTCATGAAATTCCTAGCCCAGGAAGTGCGGGAATGGATGGCCCAATTGGGCTTCCGCACCATCAATGAAATGGTGGGTCGCACCGATGTGCTGGAGGCGAGGCAAGCGGTGGACCACTGGAAGGCCAAGGGCATTGACCTGTCTAAAATCCTCTACCAGCCCGAGGTGGGGCCAGAGGTGGGGCGCTATTGCCAGATTCCCCAGGACCACGGCATCGACAAGTCCCTGGATGTCACCACCCTGCTGGATCTCTGCCAGCCCGCCATTGAGAAGGGTGAGCCGGTGCGGGCTACCCTGCCCATTCGCAATGTGAATCGGGTGGTGGGCACGGTGCTGGGTCATGAAATCACCAAACGCCATTGGGACGGCCTGCCGGAAGATACCGTGCAGCTCCACTTCCAAGGCAGTGCGGGTCAGAGCTTTGGGGCCTTTGTGCCCAAGGGCGTCACCCTGGAACTGGAAGGGGAGGCCAATGACTACTTTGGCAAGGGCCTCAGCGGCGGCAAGCTGATCCTGTATCCCGATAAGGCGTCCACCTTTGTGGCCGAGGACAACATCATCATCGGCAACGTGGCTTTTTACGGGGCCACCGGTGGTGAGGCTTACATTCGCGGTATTGCCGGTGAGCGCTTTGGGGTGCGTAACTCTGGGGTGGAAGCGGTGGTAGAAGCGATCGGCGACCACGGCTGTGAATACATGACCGGCGGCAAGGTGGTGGTGCTGGGGGCCACGGGTCGCAACTTCGCAGCGGGCATGAGCGGCGGGGTGGCCTACATTTTGGATGCAGCGGGCGATTTTGCTAGCCGTTGCAACCCTGAAATGGTGGATCTCGAAACCCTCGAAGACCCCGAAGAGATCCAAGACCTGCGGCGGATGATCCAAAAGCATGAAGCTTATACGGGCAGCGATCGCGCCCGCCAGATCCTCGCCAATTGGGATGACCAGGTGACCCAGTTTGTGAAGGTGATGCCTCGGGACTACAAGCGGGTGGTGCAGCACATCCAAGCGGCCCTCGCCAAGGGGCTGAGTGGGGATGAAGCCCTCGATGCGGCCTTTGAAGAAAATGCCCGCGACATTGCCCGCATTGGCGGCAGCTAAGGTAATGCAAAATGCAAAGTTAAAAATTTTTAACTTTGCATTTTGCATTTTGAATTCTTGAACCGACAGCAGTAATTGAGTATTTAGAGAAGCAGGACCATGGGAAAGGCAACCGGTTTTATGGAATATCTGCGGGAGGTGGCCGATGAGGTGGCTCCCCGCG
>CAYGVA010000504.1:0-1972 GCA_964353225.1 uncultured Leptolyngbya sp. | reverse complement strand
CTCCGTGGTCCCTGGTGGCCCGATCGCCTCAACTATGGCTTTACCCTCACTGCCTTTGCCCTGGTGGTAGCGCTGTTGTTTTGGGGACCCCAAACCCGCGATCACAACGTCGCCCTCAATCTGTTTTGGGCCTGGTGGTGGCCCTTGGTGCTGCTGTCCTTTCCGTTTGTGGGGCGGCTGTGGTGCGCGGTCTGCCCCTTTATGATTTACGGCGAGGTGATGCAGTGGCTATCCCTGAAACTGTGGCCGCGCCAGCTCAAATCTTGGCCCCGCCAAACCGCAGATCGCTGGGGCGGCTGGTTTTTGTGGGGGCTGTTTGCCCTGATTTTGCTGTGGGAAGAGCTGTGGAATCTAGAAAATACGGCGGCTCTGTCGGCCTGGTTACTACTGCTGATTACCGCCGGAGCGGTGATTTGCTCCCAGATTTTTGAGCGGCGATTGTGGTGCCGCCACCTCTGCCCCATTGGCGGCATGAACGGCCTATTTGCCAAATTATCGATGACGGAGCTGCGGGCACAACAGGGCACCTGCTCTGCCGAATGCACCACCTACCAGTGCTACAAGGGCGGTCCCGCCAAAGGGGAAGGGCAAGGCACCCTCGGCTGCCCCCTCTATTCTCACCCGGCCCAACTGGTGGATAACCGCGACTGTGTGCTCTGCATGACCTGCCTAAAGGCTTGCCCCCACCGGTCAGTGGCGGTGAATTTGCGGCCCCCCGGCATCGAGCTGTGGACCACCCATAAACCCCGCATGGATGAGGTGGCGCTGCTGTTTTTGCTGATGAATGCGGTGTTTCTGCACCGGCTACCAGAGGTGCAGGCGCGTCTGGGGACGGAGCTGGAGATGCAGGACTTTTGGGTGCATGGGGGAGCAGCGATCGCCCTCCTCAGCCTCCCAACGCTGCTACCGCTTTTGGCCCAGGGGGCCATGGAGATTGTTTGCCGCCTGACCGGCAGGGGCAAAGCTCGCCCCTGGGTGGAGCTGGCCTATGGCTATTTGCCGTTGGTGCTGATGGCCACCCTGGCCCATTATTTACACTTGGGATTGACCGAAGCGGGAACCCTCTTGCCGGTGGGAGCCGCCACCTTTGGTCGAGTCGGGGCGCAGTTGCCGGTCCTGGTGGCCGACCCAGCGGTGATTAGCTTTTTGCAGGGCACCACTCTTTTGGCGGGGGTCGGCCTCTCGATCCTGCTCACCCAAAAAATTGCCCGTCAACCGCTATGGACGCTGCTGCCCCAACACCTTTGCACCCTGGCGCTGGGGGTCGCTTTCTGGGCCGTGATTTTACCCTCAGGGTAATGCCAACTGGATATCAACCCATGACGGAGAGACGCCGATGTTGATTTTGGCCGATGTATTACCGGGACCAGCATTAGTGCTGGGGGGGACGATTTTGATCGGGGTGGAACTCTTGGTCACCCTGGGAGAAGCGCTGCTGCTGTGGTGGATGAAATGGAGTTCTTTGCCCAGGGCCTTATTGGATTCTGTGGTGATGAACATCACGTCGGGATTCCTCGGCACCTTTTTGGCGGTGATGATGGCCATTCCGCTGATTTCCCTGTCGGGCTTACCGGGGATCTTGAGGGTGTTGATCGCCTTTCTGCCTTACTGGTTCGTAACCGTCGCGATTGAGGGAGTGGTGCTGTTGCTGCTCCGCCAAAAATCGCCCCGCCAGACCTGGATCACTGTTCTCAAGGTGAACCTGATCAGCTATAGCCTTCTCGTCCCGTCACTGTTGTGGTTGCTGTCCCAGGGATGAAATCCTTACTCCTCTGGCGATTGGGCCTTGCCCATGGGGTCGCCGATGGGGCTGCCGGATGGCTAATGGGGTATCTGCTGGTGACCCAAGCCCCCATCCATGGGGCGATCGCCCTCGTGCTTTATAACGGGATTGCCTTTGGCGGGCAGGCCCTGACAGGGCTAGTGGTAGATCGCACAAACACCGCCCGTTTAGCCGCCTGGGGCGGGTTGG
>CAYGVA010000503.1:0-1982 GCA_964353225.1 uncultured Leptolyngbya sp. | reverse complement strand
CAGTGATGCTTCTAGGCCAATGAACTGTATCTATTGCCAGAGTGAGCAAGTCGTCAAAAATGGAACTGAAACCCTAAAGACCGGCCAAGTGCTTCAACAATACCTATGTAAGGCTTATGGTCGTCGCTTCAATGAACGTACTGGCACTCCGATGGCCCAGCTGAGGACCCCAGTTACAACGGTAGAGATGGCCCGTAACGCCGGATATGAAAGGCTTGGCGTCAGAGCCGCAGCAAGAGTGGTCGGCACATCACCCAGCAGGATCACAGATTGGGAAGAGCGTTTATCCATGCACCTGCTGGCCTGGTCTCCCAATGCTCCCGAGAGAGGAGAAGTAACGATAGAAGGCGGTGAACGCTACACCCGAATGGGTGAGAACCGTTCGACTGAGCTCACGACAGGCCGTTCCCCCCTCAGAGTCGCAGGGATGGACAATGAGCTTCATTGAGCGGGAGAGCCGTTACTGGATAGAAGCCAGTGCCGGACTCAAGGATGCTCAGCTGTTTGAGCAAGGTGTTCAACGGGCCTGACAGTGGGCAGAGCCCAGTGATTGGATACGGTGGTTTACGGACGGTGAGCGGCGCTACGGCAAGGGGTAGTCCACTAATGTAAAGGATAGAGAAAAACATGGCCTATCTACTATGTTCTGAGGCATAGCATCAATGGCGATAGAAATGACTTGCCCCACCTGCGGCTCCCACGACATCTCAAAAAACGGCATGACCCGCAGGGGCAAGCAAAACCACAAGTGCCGAGACTGTGGGCGTCAGTTTGTTGAAGATCCTCAATGGCAACCCAAAGATAAAGGCACTTTTGGCCTCGTCAACTTGCTACTGCTAGAGAAGATTCCCTTGGCCGGTATCGCCAGAGTTACCCAGGTTTCAGAAAGCTGGCTTCAGGGACGTCAACGATGCCTATGCCAAAGTGCCCCTCGGCCTCAGTCGTCCCCAAGGTCAAGGGTAAACTGACGGTCCAGATGGATGAGTTGTGGTCGTTTGTCGATAACAAAGGCAATAAGCAGTGGATCTGGTTGGCAATGGATGCAGACACCAGAGAAATTATCGGTTGCCATATCGGCGACCGCTCTAGAGCATCGGCGATTGCCTTATGGCTGTCGCTACCGGCTGTCTACCGACAATGTACCAAAGTCTACACAGACTATTGGCACGCTTACGAAACGGTCATTTCGAGCCAGCGACACTTCGCGGTTGGCAAAGAGAGTGGGTTAACCAGCTACATTGAGCGATTGAACAACACCCTGAGGCAGCGGGTATCGCGATTAGTTAGAAAGACACTGTCGTTCTCTAAGAAGTTAGAGAACCATATTGGTGCGATTTGGACATTCATCCACGAATACAATCGTCTGGCCAGGGAGCGACTCCATGGGTCTGAATATCCTGCCATTTCCTCTGGCCTTTACTAAAATGCACTACCAGCTTTCCTACCATCGTCCTACCAAATTATAAGGGGTCTGCTTCACTACCTCGTTGATCGCTCTGGCCAGACTTCTTAAGGATGAGAGACGCATGTGAATAGACAGGTCAAACACTCTAGGTGGAAAGTCAAGCCCTTTGAGAATCCTATGAGTGCAGCCTATCTGATTTGGATGCTGCGAAAAGCGCTAGCAGCAATTAGCCGTCGTCCATAATCATACATATTCAAGACAATCAGAATCCTCTTCGACTTTTTTTGCTGAATCACGTACTAATTTCTCTGGAAATTCAGGAAAATCAATGGCTTTGGCGCTTAATAACGCAATAAAAATATCCTCACCATCTCCTACATGTTTCAAATCAAAAGAGCTCGAAAACATTGTGCTAAAACCCTTGCAAGGAGGTAACCGTCCCACACATTACGCTGGCTGAGCGGAGTCGTTGGCTTTGCCGCCCCAGCGGGGCTAGGGGACATCTTGCATAGGTTTTGGCTTCGACTTCGCTCAGCCAGCGTAGTACCAGGGACGCTTACCTGCCGATAAGGGACGT
>CAYGVA010000502.1:0-2003 GCA_964353225.1 uncultured Leptolyngbya sp. | reverse complement strand
GGTTTAGTCCGAGGGGTGAAACAAACACAGAGTTCAATTTTACGTGGATTGGGGGCATCTCGATATGCCAGTTATGCCCGTTTCGGGCCGCAATGAATCAGTCACAATACAAACAGCGTTTTATTTTCGATGGGGACAGCCGTGGCCAGAGATGCAGTGATGACTCAGACCGCTGTCCAACCGTCCTGGGCTGGGGCGATCGCCGCCCCAGCCCTAGAGTTTCCCCCCTCTCCCCTAGCGGTTATTACCGGGGCCGTCCCGGCTGAGTTGCAGGGCAGTCTTTACCGCAATGGTCCCGCCCGTTTAGAGCGGCAGGGGCAACGGGTGGGCCATTGGTTTGATGGGGACGGGGCAATTTTGGCGGTGCATTTTGGGGCGGGGCAGGCCCAGGGCACCTATCGCTATGTGCAATCCGCCGGTTATGTCGAGGAGTCCGCCGCTGACCAGTTTCTCTATGGCAGCTATGGCAGCTTGCCCCCTGGCCCCATCTGGCAGCGGTTGCAGGCCCAATTTAAAAATGCCGCTAATACTTCGGTCTTGGCCCTGCCCGATCGCCTTTTGGCCCTATGGGAAGGGGGAATGCCCCATCGCTTAGACCGCCACACCCTGGCCACCGTAGGGATTGATCAGCTAGGCAGCCTCACCGGTAATGAGCCCTACTCTGCCCACCCAAAACGACACCCGACCACGGGGGATATTTTTAACTTTGGGGTGGTGCCTGGGGCCAACGCGGTTCTGAATTGCTATCGCAGTGGCCCCGATGGCCGCATTCAGAAAAAAGTCGGGATTGACCTGAACGGCATTCCTCTGATCCATGATTTTGTGTTGGCCGATCGCTACCTGGTCTTTTGTGTGCCGCCGGTGCGGCTGAATCCGTTGCCAGCGGTGCTCGGGTTGCGTAGCTTTAGCGACGCCCTCATGTGGAAGCCCCGCCATGGCACCCAACTGTTGGTGGTGGATGCCGATAGCTTTGAGGTGGTCAGTTGGGGTGAGGCCGACCCTTGGTTTCAGTGGCATTTTGGCCGGGGCTATGGGGATGCCTATGGCGACATTGTGCTGGAGATGGTGCGTTACGAGGATTTCGCCATCAATCAACACCTCAGGGAGGTGGCCAGTGGCACGGTGAAAACGCTGGTCAATGGGCAGTTATGGCGGGTTCGCCTGAATCCACAAACGGCGGCGATTCGGGAGCAAACCTGTCTGGTGTCGGCGGGCTGTGAGTTTCCGGTGGTGCCCCCCAGGGCAGATCTAGAGGCGGCTTCGACCTATCTCTCGATCCATGCTCCTGGTCGGGATACCACCAGGGAATTATTTGGGGCGATCGCCCGCTTTGACCCCGAAACCGACCGCCTCACCGTGGCTGATGCCGGTGCCCACCGCTATCCCTCAGAGCCCGTATTTGCCCCGCATCCCGATCACCCGGAGCGCGGTTGGGTGCTGACGGTGGTCTACGACGGTCAGCACCATTGCAGTGAGCTATGGATCTATGACAGTGACGCCCTGGGGGCGGGGCCGCTCTGTCGGTTGGCGTTGCCGGAGGTGATTCCCCACAGTTTCCATGGGGTTTGGCAGGGGACTTAAACGATGTAGTTGCCCCCGCGATCGCCCAGACCCCTGCACCGACGGCATCAGATTCTCAGGTCATTCTCATGGGGCGGGTGCGGTGGTTAGGCATCATAGGGACGACCATGACAACGCGCGTGAATGAGGAGGCATCGAGCCATGGGGCATTGGACCTGGGGGCTGGCGATCGCCAGCCTGCTGATCACGGGCTGCCAGGGCAATGCCGTGACCTACGACCTGCGGTTACCAGCGGGCGTGGCCCCAGCGGCGGGCTGGCCGGTGATTGTAGCGGTCCATGGCTTGCGAGGAAATGGTCCCGAGACCTGCGACACTTGGGCTGAGATTTCTGGCCGTGAGGGTTATCTGCTGATTTGTCCCTCCTTTAACAGCGAGGACAAGTACTGGCAGTTTAATCACGGTGAGGTCGAGGCCCTCGACAC
>CAYGVA010000501.1:0-2017 GCA_964353225.1 uncultured Leptolyngbya sp. | reverse complement strand
CAGTGGCTGGCAAGGATTCGACTTGAGCAACCCTAGTGGATACCCGAATATCTCTTATAAAAAGAGCCTCCAAGCCTTCTTGTCTCAAGAAGATCAAGTTGCTAGCCTCCAAGAATTTTTCGGCGCTTGTATTGAAGAATGCCTGAGACTTAAGAAAAACTACCCTGGGCTGCTTTGGGATTAGGTCCAGCTCGATCTTACGTTTCACCGTGTTTCGGACTCTTTATTGCATAGAACATTTAGGACATGATTCAACCGCTACTTACAGTTAACGAAATCACGAAAATCTATGACAATTTCTGTGCCTGCGATCGCATCTCCTTTGATCTCTACCCCGGCCAAGTCCTGGGCATCATCGGCGAATCTGGTTCCGGCAAAACCACCCTGCTCAATGGGCTGGCCGGTCATCTGCCCTTGGATGGCGGCGACATCACCTATCGCGATCGCAGCGGCACCCTCATCAACCTACGCACCCTGCCCGAACCCCAACGGCGCAAACTGATGAAAACCGAATGGGGATTTGTGCAGCAAAGCCCCCGCGATGGCTTGCGCATGACCGTCACCGCTGGGGCCAACATTGGTGAGCGGTTGTTGGACGTGGGTGCCCGCCACTACGGCAACATTCGTAGCGAAGCCCTGGATTGGTTGAGCCAAGTGGAAATCCCCGATCGCCGCATCGATGATTTCCCCACCACCTTCTCGGGGGGGATGCAGCAGCGATTGCAACTGGCCCGCATTTTGGTGACCCGCCCCAGCCTGGTGTTGATGGATGAACCCACCGGCGGGTTGGATGTGTCAGTGCAGGCCAAGTTGCTGGATTTGATGCGATCGCTAGTGCGCACCCTGAATTTGAGCGTCATTTTAGTGACCCACGACATTGGGGTGGTGCGGCTGCTGGCCCACCGACTGATGGTGATGCAAAACGGCCAAGTGGTAGAAGCGGGCCTCACCGATCAGGTGTTGGATGACCCCCGTCACCCTTACACCCAGCAGTTGGTCAACGCCACCTTGATTCCCTAACGTCTTTTTCACCCTATTTAACCCATTCTCAAAACGACCATGGCTGTATCCCCCATCAACAAATTTTGCCCCCGCTCCGGCAAGCCCATCCAGGCTGATTCCTTGACCGAATACAAAGGCTACGCTGTCGGGTTTTGCAATCCCGGCTGTCGTAACGACTTTGCCGCCAATCCTGACAACTGCCCCAGCGATCGCGCCTATTTCGACACTTTGATCAAAGAGCAGGAATTATCTGTGTAATCAGCGGCGCACGCTGATGTTTCACTGACTGTTTCCTCTAGATGGCATTTCACCCGTGACCCATGGCTTATTCAACCCTCCCTAAAAACGCCCAATCGTCGGCCCCAAACCAGGAAAATTGCCTGCTCAAAGCCGAAAATCTCCACAAGCGATTTGTCCTGCACCACCAGGGCGGCATCAGTTTGCCGGTGCTAGAGGGGGTGTCCCTATCGGTGGCGGCGGGGGAATGTGTGGCGCTGCAAGGGCTCTCTGGCTCAGGGAAATCGACCTTTATGCGATCGCTCTACGCCAACTACCGCATCGACAACGGCTCGATTTGGGTGAAGCACCAAGGGAAATGGCTGGATCTACCGCAGCTTCCGCCCCATCAACTGATCGAGGTGCGGCAGCATACCCTCGGCTATGTCAGTCAGTTTCTGCGGGTGATTCCTCGGGTGCCTGCCCTGGCGGTGGCGGCGGAACCGTTGATGGAGCTGGGGGTTGAGACCGAGACCGCCCATGACACGGTCTGCGAACTGTTTACCCAATTGAGCTTGCCGGAACGCCTCTGGCAGCTTTCCCCCACGACGTTTTCCGGGGGCGAAAAGCAACGGGTCAACATCGCCCGTGCCTTTGCGGTCAACTATCCGATTCTGCTGCTGGATGAGCCCACTTCGGCGTTGGATGCCACCAATCGAGAGGCGGTGATGCGGTTGATTGAAGATCGCAAGGCCCAAGGGTGCGCCATGGTGGGGATTTTCCATGACGATGAGGTGAG
>CAYGVA010000500.1:0-2023 GCA_964353225.1 uncultured Leptolyngbya sp. | reverse complement strand
GGTCCATTCTTCAGACAATATATTCTGCGTTAGAACATATCTACTTTGATGATATTTTTCTTTCTTGATTGAAAAACTTTCATTTCCAATTTTGCGATTAAGGCTTGGCTCTAGAGGCGTCAAGTTTCCTATTCTATAAACCATTTCTTCTATTTGAGTGTCAGTGAAAAACTTCCGCCATTCATCAGTTTCTGCTTCAGGCAGAATATGTTCAATAGAGAAATCATCTTCAGAAATATCTGGCCGTCCCAAGGCATCGCTCTCAAGCTTCAAGAGTATGTATCGCGCCAGTTTCTTCTTCTGCCCTCTTGTGGGAATCGAGAAAAAGCAAAAGTCTTGAAAGAACTTTTCATCTGAAACGTATACTGGACGAAGGATTTCAAATACTTGCCTTGGGTTGGAGATTTCGCCGCTCACAATTGAGATAGCAGTTCTATTATAGAGACTCTCCAAGTCATTCGGGTTTAGGCTGCTTATGACAGTATAACGAAAGGAAAAAACGCATACTAATTTCAGCAAACCAGTAAAGTTCTCAGGTGAAAATCGTTCATAGGCGGCGAATAAAGTTGGATAAGCCTGCTTCACTCGAAACAATTCGAGTTCTCGGATATAAGGTCGATTCTCTGGGCTGTCTCGCCAGAAATCATCATTGGAATTTCCGAGAGCGATAAAAAGACTACTATAATTTTCGAGTTGATCCAGAAGATCAAATGCGTCTTTCCCGCTATTTACATCTTCGCGAACAAACTTAAATAGTCTTTCACGCCTGACTCTAGTTTGCTTGAGGCTAAGATAATACCGGAGAAATTCGGGGAATTTATCCATCTGAACAGTGCTGACAATCCTTCGCCATTGCCTCTGAGCTTCCTGCAAATCATCAGGCCCTCGGAAGAGAGAAAACAAGTAATTTTTCAGCAAGTCTGTTGAACTTAGCTCTATTCCTCTAGCATTCAAGGTTTCAAAAACTGTATAAGCGTTTAGTTCATCTTCAACGTTAATTTGAATGAAAAGCAATTTTTGAGCAACGATATTTGCCAAGAATTCGGCAAGTTTCTCCCCATCTCGAACCACCTCTTCGAGTTTTTCTAGCTGGGTTGAAAAGTATTGAAATGCGTTCCAAAGCAGTTGATTTGTCTTCTTAAGAGATCGAATATTAAGGGGTTTTCTAAGGTTGATTAAGTTGCTTTGATAAAAGTCATTGTTGTTTTCATTAAGCAACAACTTGCTTGAATAGCGAAGGGAGCGTGGATCTTTGTCGCCAAGATAAGTTCGCCTCAAAATCTCTTGCCGATCTTGGTTGGCTCCTTGATTATTTTCACGTTCTACAAGCCTTTTTATTTTTTCGATAACAGCTATGGCGATAATACTTAAAGTAGCAAGCCTTTGCTGACCATCAATAACTGTAAACTCTTTATCTAAAGCACCAGAATTCTGTAAAACAATGGCACCCATATAATGGCTAGAGTTAGGCTGATTATGGACAATCAGAATGTCTTGCCAAAGATCCTCCCAATTCTCTTCCTGCCAAGAGTAATCTCGCTGAAATAGGGGGACTTTATAAATTCTGCCATTACCAATCAGGTCGCCAAAACTAGTGGTTCGCGTATCCAATAGGTTAGTTCGAGCCATTGCTTTAGACGAGATCGGTGGTTACTGTTTCCAGATTATCAAGCAAATGTCTATAGACTGTGGCCTAATTGCCCAAAAGCATATCCTGATTTATCCCCAGAAGTCCTTTTTAGCTTGCGACAAGGCGACCCTGGGTTATTAGGGATGGATTCAGAGCTATTTTGGCTGAGGTGTCAAGATCGCCTGCACGTTCTCCACTATCGATCAACTCTGTGACGCTTTGCTGATCAATACGGATCTAGTACAGGCGAGTTGTAGTGGCAGCGGGCTGTTAGCTCACCAAGAAAGCTACCAGCGTTACCGCAGAGACCAACAGCATCGCTAGAGCGACCTGCTGCAAATAACGACGCTGCTGCTCAGGGGCAGGAAACGCAGCGAAATACATTTCGGGTTC
>CAYGVA010000499.1:0-2026 GCA_964353225.1 uncultured Leptolyngbya sp. | reverse complement strand
ATGGATCGCTCCGCTGCTATCTGACCTCAAAAAACCGCCTAATTTCGTTAAAAAACCCTGCTTTTAACATCTTGCGATCGCTTTTGGCGAGGGGTGCTATGCTTAGTCTCCAAATGCCGGACTTAGCCCATGGGGGCATCCGATGTCACCCCTCTCCCCACCCTAAAACTGGCCCTACTGCCAGCGCTCCTATGACCGCTGCTCCGCTACCCTCAAGTTCCCCCGATGCCGCTGGCCAAGATCTTCGGCCCGAAGCGGTTTCGACCTATGCCCTGCGGGAACTGGTGGCGCGTTTACAGCGGGAGCAAATCAAGATTCAAGATCTACTCAGCTCCCTCGGGTTTGCCCTACGGAGCCTCAACAATCTCAATCAGTTTTTAGAACTGATTCCGATGATTGCCAGCCGGGTCACCGATGCCACCGGGGGGGCGCTGGTACTGTTTCGCCCCGATGGTCAGATCCGTTTAGAGCGCCTCCATTGCCAGAGTGACAAACATTGCCATGATGTGAAAATGGCCCTAGAAGCGGCCACTCGCCAAGTCACCGCCTCTTTTGCCACCTCGGGCAGCACCATGACCGTCGCCCGCACGGCAATGCTTTCCCTCGATCGCTATGTTCACCGCTACCTGGGCAATGACTTCAAGGTCTTTGGCACCGCGATCATTGTTAAGAATGTCGAGCGGGGGCGCTTGTATGTATTTAGCCGAGAGCCCGATTACAACTGGGTTGAAACCCGCCAAAAGCTGGTGCGCTTGGTGGCAGACCAAACCGCCGTTGCCATTGAGAATGAAGAACTCACCGTCGCGCTACGTAAAAAGGAACGGCTGGGGCGAGAGCTAGAAATTGGGGCGGAAATTCAGCTACAGCTATTACCGAGGCAGTTTCCCAGTATTGAAGGGATTGATTTGGCGGCCCAATGTCACACCGCCAATAAGGTGGGCGGTGACTACTATGACTTTATCCCCACCACCTACGATCAGCTCCGGCATCCCGAGTCCCAGGTGTCAGCCTTGGCCCCTTGGAGTTTTGCGATCGGGGATGTCATGGGCAAGGGGGTGCCCGCTGGGTTGATTATGACCATGGTGCGGGGCATGCTGCGGGCCGAGGTGCTCCACAGCCATAGCCCAGCGCAAATCCTGCATCATCTCAACCATGTGATGCACACGGATTTAGAAAACTCCAGCCGCTTTGTCACGCTGTTTTATGGGGAGTACGACCCCAAGCAACGACAACTGGCCTACAGCAATGCAGCCCACAACCCACCCTTTTTGTGGCGAGCGGCGACCAATACGGTGGTGCGGCTCGATACGGCGGGGATGCTGCTGGGGCTAGATATGCAAACCCAGTATTACGAGAATCGAGTCCAACTGGAGCCAGGGGATACGATCGTCTATTACACCGATGGTTTTACCGATGCGGCTAATGCCAAGGGTGAACGCTTTGATGAGGATAATCTGATCAACGCGCTCACTTGGGCCTGTCGCAATTGCAATTCGGCCCAGGAAATTTTGGATTATCTATTCGATCTATTGAGCAAGTTTGTAGGGCGCGATCGCACCGCCGATGATGATGTCACGGTGGTGGTAATGCGGGTGAAGCCCGACTTACAAATGAACCTGGCTTTGGATTGTTAAAGGGGACCCTTGAGCCAGGACTGTTTTCCGCCGGAGCGGATTAGTCGTCCTGGGTGAGGGTAAGGCCCCGATAGACTTGCTCAATGGGGAAGCTCAGGGTAATGCTTTTGAGTTTTACGGTGTCGCCAGGTTGGTAGTTGAGAATAATCCACTCGCCTGCTTCGTTTTTGTGGTAAAGGTCCATTTCGATACGGCTGGAACTGACGAGTAGATAATCTTGCAGGGCTGGGTTGTGTCGATAGAGCCTAAATTTCCCGCCTCGATCGTAGGCGGTGCTATCGGATAGGACTTCTACAATCAGGCAGGGGTAGGTGATATCGGGTGGTGGTTTTGTCGAGATCGTCGCCGGTGACGCTGATATCAGGGTAGGTGTAATGGGTAGTTTCAGGGAT
>CAYGVA010000498.1:0-2046 GCA_964353225.1 uncultured Leptolyngbya sp. | reverse complement strand
GGTCGTCGTGGATTTGTTTGAGGGTGGAGACCAGGGCGCGGTTGTTGTAGTCGCGGTCTTTATCGGTGAAGGGCTCCCCGGCACGGAGTTTGGTGAGCAGGTTGTACATGCCGGTGATGGTGATGTCGGGATGGGTGGCCTGTACTTGTTTGCGGTGGGCATCAAGGCGATCGCCCAATTCACGGATTTTCTGTTTTTGCTCTGGGGTGGGATCTGGGAAGGGGAAGGGGTCGAAGCAGACAGAGTTGTTGTAGCGCGGGTCGTTACCGACACCTAAGCGTCCACCAGCGGCTAGAGCCCATGCAACATGTATCTTGCTAGATAAGGCACCAAGAAAATAAGCATCGTTGCTCGCCACTACGATAATTTGCTGATCCGGAACAACCTCTCCATCTACGAAAGAAAAGACTCTATGTTTACTGGTTTGGGTGGTTCCTATATATCTTTTCAAGTTCTTAAATGAGGGTCTGAAACTAGCACGAGGTTCACCGAAAATCCACCACTTCTCACGATAAGAAGCTCTATTATTTTGTTCGCGCTCAGGTTTGACATGATTCAAAACCCATTGATAAGCGTTTGGATATTGCCTTGAAACTTCCTCTTCGGTTAGTCCAAATAAATCAATAACCTTGATATTTCGAGGTATTTGAGTCAAGTCTCGACCGTTAAGATACCGAAAGACAACATCAGACTCAATGCTCTTAGAATCTTCCTCTTTCAAGCAGAATCCAACTCCGTGAAGCTTGATTCCCGGACAACATATACCCCGATTACTCTTGAGTCTGATTGAGCTTTTAACATCTACTCCGGACTTTAGGTCACTGAAGATTTTTTGTACATCGTTGAATTTGACTTCAATAGACTCTGCTTTCTCTTCTGGCACTTCGTTTTCATTCTCTTGAACCACCTTCCCTAGACGTACCATTGTGCTAACAGTTTTTGCATCCTCTAATTCCGCAACTGTCATGGCAATTCTTACAGATGCGTCCCCATCACTCCAGGGATGATCAGGTATAGCGAAAGCAAGTTTAACGGCTTTCTTTTGGCTCATGTGAAAATCAATTACTCTTCTTTGCCACACCTGCCAAATTGTATTGGTCGTGATGAATCCAAACCTTTTAGTGATGGCTGAGCGTGTCAATTCTGCTGCTTTGTGCCACCAGTACATAACGAAATCGACTGTATCTGAAACATCTTGATATTTTTTTCGGACTGCCTCAGCATAGCCATCGCCTAACAGATCTCGCATATCTCGATTGGCAACAAACGGTGGATTCGACACCACATAATCCGCCTCCGGCCACTCCGCCGCCCGCGCATTCAAATACCGATAAATCACCACCTGATCCTCCGGGTCAGGCACCTCTTCCCCCGTCACCGCATGGGTCATCATCCGCCCACCCCAGCGCGTTCTTACCTCCCCCGTCTTCGCATCCACATCCGGTTCCCTGCCGTCATAGGCCAGCACCGCATCCCGATTTTCGATATTGCCAAACGCCTGCAACACCGGTTCCGGTGGTTCCGCATTGCCATACCGCTTGAAATACCACTGCAAATAACCAATCCAGATCACCAGCTCTGCAATGGCCGCCGCCCGAGGGTTTAGCTCAATCCCCAAAAACTGCGACGGGTTGATCTGCTCTAGCCCCAACTGCACATTGCCCGCCACATCCACCAGCCGGGTGATCACCTCCTGCTCTAGCCCCTTCAGCAAATCCAGCGACACATACAAAAAATTGCCCGTGCCACAGGCCGGGTCCAGAATCTTGATCGTCCGGAGCTTTTGCAAAAACGCCGTAATCTCCTGCTCCGCCCTCTTGAGCTGGCTGGGCTTCGGCTCCTCCTGGCCCGCTTCCGGCTCCAACAACCGCTTGATCTCAAACTCAATCTCTTCCCATTCCTGACGCAGCGGCTCCATCACCACCGGCCTCACCAACCGCTCCACATAGCTGCGGGGCGTGTAGTGGGCACCCAAGCGGCTGCGTTCCTTTTTCTCCAGCGCCCGCTCCAGCAACGTCCCAAAAATCGCCGGTTCCACCTGGCTCC
>CAYGVA010000497.1:0-2048 GCA_964353225.1 uncultured Leptolyngbya sp. | reverse complement strand
GCGCCCTAGATGCGGTGGGGCAATTTGTGAAGCAAGAATTGACCCGCGACCTGCGGCAGCTTCAGGAGTTGGTCTTGGAATGGCTTGATCCCTTAGCGGATCGGCGAGTGGCATTGCGGCGCAAGTCGTAGCCATGCCCTAGCCCAAATAACTGGTAATCGAAATGTTTTGATCTGGGTCGAGTAGGGGGGAGGGGGCGTCATTCTCCGCCTGTATGTCCCCTGAATAGAGATAGGTGTGCATGTCCCCTCGACCCTTAATAGTGATGCAGCCGCGATCTTCAAAGGGGTACATTCCTTGGAGGTATTCGTAGGTGCTGTCACTGACATGGATGCGATCAATGACGCCATGGGACTCCATGCGGCTAGCGATATTGACGGCATCGCCCCAAAGGTCGTAACTGAATTTTTTGATGCCGATAACGCCTGCGACCACTGGCCCAGTATTAATGCCGATGCGGAGGTGAAACGGGCTACCGTCAGCCCGATGGAAGGTTTTAATCTCCTGCTGCATGCGAATGGCCAAGGCTAAAATCGCCTCAGCGTGGTCGGGCCGATATTCGGGGAGGCCGCCCACCACCATATAGGCATCACCAATCGTCTTGATTTTCTCTAATCCCATGGCGTCAGCGATGCAGTCGAAGGTAGAGAAAATCCTGTTGAGGATTTGCACCAGCTCGCTGGGGGACATTTCGGCGGACAGCCCGGTAAAGTCCACAATGTCGGCAAATAAGATGGTTGCCGATTCAAAACGGGAGGCGATCGCCCCGGTTTCTGCCTTGAGCTGCTCAACAATCGCCATGGGCAGGATATTGAGCAGGAGCTTCTCAGCCTTAGCCTGTTCTGCCTTTAAGGCCACCTCCGCCGCTTTGCGATCGCTAATCTCCTGGTGAATTTGCCCATACATGTCACAAAAGGCATTGGCCACCTCCCCTAGCTCGTCGTTGCGCTGTAGGGAACGGGTGTAAAAGTTGGGGGGCTGGTCTTGGCTCACCGCTTCCCCAGCCTTAAGGAGATCATCCCGTAGGTGCAAAATCGGCACAATTAGCAGCCGCTCTAGAACAATCACCGTCACTAGGGTGACAAACACCGCAATGATAATCACCAGGCCGGTGATGCCCAGCACGTATAGCCGCATTTCTCGCTGTACTGAGGTGGCGTCATGGCGCACCATCAAGATGTATTGATCTTGAAAGCGATCGCTGGGCCAAGCCACGTCATAACGGGTGCCCCCCGCAGCCACTTGTCGGACCAACTGCCCCGAGGCGACCTGATCCCATGGGGCGGTAGGGCGTTCACCAAAGGTATCCACAAGGGTGCCATTTCTTTCATAGAGGGCAATGCCGACAATCACCGACTCCGGCTTCAGGATCGCTGCAATCGAATCCACCAAGGTATCGGCGGCCATGCCATCCATGGCATTGTTTTTGATGGTGAACAGCAGCTCTTGGGATAACTCTTCTAAATCCCGTAGTTTTTCCTGACGGCGACGGTGATAGGAGGGCACAAAGATGATCCCTTCAATCACCACTAGGCTCAGGAAAACCCAGCCCACAATGCGTCTGGACAAACGCGATCGCAATAGGCCCACCGAGGATTGCAGAATGCTAGCCATAACGATTTGAAGACTCTTTGGAACTCCACTCCATCCTACTGATGCGGCAAAACCCCTTCCGGGTAGCGCCCCCGAGGATACGCTAAGCTTTCCCTGAAAAATTGCTGAGCTAGAGACACACAGGGTTGCCCATTGCGTTTTTAGGACATGTCAGTATACTTTCAGGACATTCATACAGATATCTGTTACCTGCATTTAGCGTTGCCAAACCCAAATCCAGGCTTAACTGCCGCTAGGCCAATGGTCCGAAAGGGTTCAACGCCATAGCCTCTCGCCATTCACTAGGGTGATGTATGAGCAACTCCCGCAACTCCCGCAGGGTCACGTCTAGTAGAAAACCCTCGTTCCCCCAAGGTCGGGTTTCGGGTTATAGGGCTGTGCCGCCCCCCAAGCGCGATCAACGTCCTCCTCAGCCAGGCTACCCCCGCCCCTCA
>CAYGVA010000496.1:0-2059 GCA_964353225.1 uncultured Leptolyngbya sp. | reverse complement strand
CCTGTAGGGTTGCACAAGGATCAAGCTCACAGTTCTATCAGTAATCTCCGATAAGGGGACTGGTTTTCTGACGGGTGATGAATGGCTAGAAGCCCTGAATTGCATTGCAAGGATCGCAGCCATGTTTCTGACATACCGCTGCAATGATTGACTAACAACGCTTTTCGGCATCTATCACCCGTTGACAGCCTAGTGCCCCGTGAAATCCAACACCCGCAATGGTTGCATTGGGTTACGCTAACGGTCCATCCAACCTACGAAAACATGAGCGTTTCAAGGGTTTTTTCAGGTAACCAAGACCCGAGGCTGAAAACCAGTGGCCGGATCTTGCCTAAATGCCTCTCTGTAAAGTCACTTGGAAATCAGGGCAGTATATTATCGTCACCCCTAGATAAAAGAGAATTTCCATGAAGGCGATCGTGTTTACATGTGATAAATACATGGCCTTTGCCAATCATACGATCATGAGTTATGAGCGGCATTGGCCCAGCAATCAATTTACATATAGGGTTCCCTACAACACAACTTATCCCCAGTTCATGGCAGACCATTATGGGAAAAAACTGGAACTGGTCAAAACAGATTCGCCGATTCGAGCCACAGTCTTGCAAATATTGGCAGACCTAGATGAGCAGGAATGGATATATTGGTGCATGGATGATCGCTACATCTTAAGAGCCCGAGACAAGGAGCTACAAGCGTTATATGAATTTGTTTTGACAATTACAGATCCACTCATTTACTCTGTCTTAGCTATTGCAACACAGCCCTATTTCCACCATGAAAAATTTATTAAAAAGGATAGTTTTTTTGATGTAAAAGAGGATTTGAGAATATATGAAACCGTCTTCACCGAAGAAGAAAGGCTCATGGAAATGTATCGACCTCAATTTGTGCGTGTCAAGCAGTTGAGGCGATTATTTGAGTCTTTCCCAGACCGGGATTTTGTTGCTGTGGAAATGAATGGTTTTCCACACCAAAAGCTGAAGGGTGAGAAGGCTTACGTGCCTGAAAAAAACTTGCTCCTTGTTGGTGAAAGTACCCATCGAGGAGAGTTGACTGAAAATAGCTTGATGAGCTTTAAGCAGTTGGGGTTAGATATCCCTGAGAATTTCAAGGTCACCAGAAAATATATGTTGCAGGGAGAATTGCCCCATAGACTTTTTGGGTATGAGTTTAACCTGCCTCCTAAAATTCAACGGTTTATCACTCGGGTAAACCGCTGGTACTGGCGAAATAAGTGAGGATGGCCTCGCTTCGCTTGCTGTAGCGTAATCCCGTTGATCTCACTCAGGTAATTGATAGGGGTCCCGCCACAACACCAGTTGATCGCTGATCGGTTGTAGCTCCGCACCGGGGTAGTAAAACTGCAAAATGCGATCGCTCGACCAATTTAAGGCTCCGAGGTTGTAGGCCCCGGTTTGGCTGAGACCCACCCCATGGCCAAAGCCACCGCCAATAAAGCGATAGCCCCGCAAAATCAACTGGTCTGGGTCATTGGCGTCCCGGTCGTAGAGCCCTTCTAGGTAAAACAGCAGGCTGATGGGGGCATACAACGCCCGCTGCACTTCGTCCTTTTCGAGGGTGACGACGCCTAAGTCGGTGCCCACCTGGAGCTGCTTGACTCGGCCGGAGGGTGATCGCGCCGTCACCACCAGCCGTTGCACCTGGGTAAACCCAGCGAGGGGGTGGGATTGTGCCCGCAGATAGGCTTGTAAGTCGGCGGTGATATCGGCCAGGGTCATGTCCTCCTGCCAGCGGAAGGCATCCCAGGTTTCAGAGTTAAAGCCGGTCTCTAGGGCCATAAATGCCCTGAGGTTGGCCTCTTCCGAGAGGGGCCGCTGGGTGAGATTCCACACCCCTTGGACTGAATCCAGTACGGGGCGCAGATAGGGGCGATCGGGGCCATTCCACACATCACTAAAGGCGGCCGTGATCCCGCCGCTATTAGAGGAATAGAGGGCATCCACTAGCTCCCCTTCGTAGGTGAGTACCTGGCCCGCTGTGGCGGCAATGGCGCGATCGCTCACCGCCGCCGAGCCACTCAACCCGCGATAAA
>CAYGVA010000495.1:0-2061 GCA_964353225.1 uncultured Leptolyngbya sp. | reverse complement strand
ATTGCGATTACAAAGAGGGCTGTCTGGAATTGAGTGAAACTCGTTATACAAGCCTCAGAAATCAAAGTTTAAATACTCTGAAAAAGAATGCATAATTGAATTTGAGTCATTAGCCTTCATTCACTATTTTCTCCTTTGATAACATCGAAAATTAAAATCAGTTTTGATTGCCTCTTCAATTCTTTCAGGACAGCAAAAAGAAATGTGAGGCGAGTTGAGGCCCAAACTTAATCCTCCACGTAGTATTAAATCACTATCATCATTCGTGACAAAAGCATCTGCTTGCAATCCGATAGCTGCCAAAACCAATTCAAAATCTTCGTTTGGAATCAAGGAGTCTTCGGCCAAATTTTGCTCCAAGGCAAATCCTTCATGCATATACCAATCCGAGCAAAAAACATCATAGTATCAAAAAACTTGTATTCCATTATCAGAGATTTTAGACTCTATTTCATGAAATGCTTTCCGTAGAGCAACCTTCCAATCAACAAACTTTTCCTGAAGAGTTAACATAGCCTTAGCTTCTTCATGGCTGGACGACACACAGTAAGCTTTGATTAACTCGTCGTATGATTCAAAATAGTCTGAGCACATCCACTCTTCGCACAAGTTAAACCAATAATGTGTGATTCCTCTATGATCAATTCTGGTCTTTTTGAAAAGCTTCTGACCAACGGAATTCATGTCTTTAAGCAAGAAGTCTTTCAGTGGATGTTGCCTACTAGGTTTTTTTGTAATCCCTTTAGCAATGGAGTAAAGCTCATAAATGCACTTTGAAAGAGTAACAACTTCAATCCTTGCATCTTTTAAGTTCTGAACCACAGATTTGCCTAAAGATGTGTCGCCAACAATTAGGGCCAGAACATTAGTATCGACAAATACGCGCCTTCTTTGTTGCTGTTGAGGCGACTCAGATTTTCGAGGAATAAAAGAAAAGTTTTTGACTGCCCTAGACAGAAATTCTTCAACTGAAATATCCAACTTATCAGCTTTGACTTTCAAGCTTGACCAATGTTCATCTGCAATCTGCAGGTCAATAAATTTCATCGAAAAACACCAGTAGATCGGTTATTGCCCACCACGGTTATGACGCAATGACCCGTGTTTGAGCTTTTGATAAAGACTTCGGCTTCACCACAATTTCCACATCGCGCCCTAAGGCATTCAAAAAGCGAAATAGCCGTGCCGTTGAAAAGCCTGACAACTTTCCATTCATCAACGCCGACACCTTAGGCTGGTCAACGCTTAACAACGCTGCGGCCTCAGCTTGAGTCATTTCCTGGCTAGCAACAATGCCGCCAATCTTACGAGCAAGCTCTGCCTTGATCAATAGCTCATCTGGGTTTTCTAACCCTAAATCTTCAAAAATGTTGCCACTGCCGGTTTGAACTTCAATAGATTGAGTCATCCCTAACTGCTCCTTTTCGCTACTTAGCTACTGTAATTTTCTGAGTAGTGCTTTTGGGCCAGATTAAGCCTAGCCTCGATCAAGTTTATATCGGGTTTCGGAGTCGAAATTCCCTGCTTAGACTTCTTTTGAAAGGCATGCAAAACGTAGAGCACGCCAGCTAGTTTCACGGTGTAAACAGTTCGATAAGTATCTCCGTCAAAATTTTCTACAACTTCCAGCACCCCGCTCCCTTTGAATCCCTTTAGTGGTTTGGCTGCCGGGTGTTTGTCTCCACATTGAGCCAAGTACAAGGCATAACCCATATCTTGCCGAACCGCTTCCGGGAACTCTTTCAAATCCTTAAGAGAGCTACCGACCCATTCAACGGGCTTTAGCGAGGGTGCCATACACTCATTATGCTAGTTTTGGCATGGGATAGCGCTTTGGTTATCGGAGGGTGGGGATCAGACGCTAAAACCGAAATCCCAGCGCCCCACCCAACGAATTTTCTAACTCCTAACTGCCCCCAATACGGGCAATGTCGCGGGCATTTTCTTCAAAGGCCGCATCGAGGGCTTCGTCCCCGCTGAGTCCCTTGGCCAGAGCGGTTTGGATATGCTGCACCACCCGCTTGTAGTCCCGAGGCATCACCTTCACAAACTGGGTCACCT
>CAYGVA010000494.1:0-2069 GCA_964353225.1 uncultured Leptolyngbya sp. | reverse complement strand
AGCTGAAGCTGCTGGCTGAGGTGGGCATTATTGGTCTGCCCAATGCGGGCAAATCCACCTTGATTGCCGCCCTATCCGCTGCCCGCCCCAAGATTGCCGACTATCCTTTCACGACCCTGGTGCCCAATTTGGGGGTGGTGCGCAAACCCTCCGGAGATGGCACGGTTTTTGCTGATATTCCGGGCCTGATTGAAGGTGCCCACGAGGGATTGGGGCTGGGTCACGAATTTCTGCGCCACATTGAACGCACCCGGCTACTGCTTCATGTGGTGGATGGCACCGCTGCCGACCCCATCGCCGACTACCACACGATTCAGCAGGAATTAGCAGCCTACGGCCATGGATTGCCCCAAAAACCCCAACTGCTCGCCATTAATAAAGTGGACTCGCTGTTAGACGAGGATCTGGCCGAACTCACGGAGGCCCTGAGTGCCGCCGCCCAAAAGCCAATTTTCACCATCTCGGCGGTTACTCGACAGAACCTAGACCAACTGATGCAACAGGTGTGGGACACCCTTGACGCCATGAAGGCAGAAGCGGCGATCGCCCAGGAAGCTGAAACGCGGCGGCTTTCTCTGATGGCCCCGGAGGTCTGAATGCCTGCATTTCAAAGTGACGAGGTGTCGCGACTGACGGGTGAGCTAGTGCATTGTTCGTTGCGGGTTGACCTTTGCCTAAACTGTTATTAGGCGGGAAAAGTTAGTCGAGGAAGAGCCATAGAGGCAGGAGAAAGACAATGCTAGGCTTTGAGCGAATTACATTTAACCCCCAGATCATGGCTGGGCAGGCTTGCATTCGGGGCATTCGGGTGCCGGTTTCTCTGGTGTTGAGTTTGGTTGCCAATGGTCAAACAATAACGGAAATTATTGAAGACTATCCTTACTTAGAGCCTGAAGACATTCAAGAATCTCTGCAATATGCAGCTTGGCTGGCATCTGATCGCGTCTACTGGGCAGTGGGTGCTTAATGCGGTTTTTGGCAGACATGGGGATTTCACCCCGGACGGTCGAGTGGTTGCGACAGGAGGGATATGATGCTGTTCATCTGGTTGATGAGGATCTGCACGCACTCCCAGATGCAGAGATTATACGTAAAGCCAGAATTGAAAATCGCATCGTGCTTACCATCGATTTGGACTTTGGCTACCTCCTGGCAATCAGTCAAGCCAACTTACCGAGTGTCATTATTTTTCAATTGGGAAATGTACGTCGAGAGGTGATTGAAAACAGGTTGTCAGAGGTCTTGAATATATGCTCTGAAGATTTATTGTCTGGAGCGGTTATTTCGATTGGAGAGAACGCTTTTAGAGTTCGCCAGTTACCAATATGATTTCCCTTTACTTGAATTACCCAGGTTGAATTTTCTGAGTGTTATGACGAAAACTACCTTTTGGCTGACGATTAGCTGGCGCGATGCCGACACCGAAGTGCCTGAAACCCAGCAAGAGCAGTTCACCGAAGTGCTGTTTCGGGAGATGAACGGTTTTGACGAGGTGGAGCGGATCGAGCGGGTTGCCGACCCAGATGTGCCTGATGGGGGCATGGGGGCGGCTTGGCTCTGGGGCATTCTCACCGCTGAGGTCAGCATTGCCAATTTGAAGCGGTTGGGGAAAGAGGTGCAAGAGCGCCTGCCTGGCAAGCCGATTAGCTTCACGGTGAAAGCGGGCGATCGCGAGGTCACCATCAGCAACCTACGCCCCGACGACCTCGATGCCACCCTCGATAAACTGGTCGCCGCCGCCAAATCGCTGGCCGAGTAAATTGGCGGTGGCTCAGATCCCTGGGTTCTAGGCTGAGATCCCATGGTCTGGTTAGACCCGGCAGAACCCAGGGAGCTTGAGGGTGTGCGAATCAATGGAAAGACAGGCGTTTATCCTAGGGGGGAGAAAATTGGACCTACGGATCGAGCATGGGTAAGGGCAAAAAAGTCGCACTGCTGGTGGGAGTGGGTCGCTATGGCGAGGGGCTGAAGCCGCTGCAATGTCCCGCCAATGGCGTCACGGCGTTGCAGACCGTGTTAGAAACTCCCGAAATTGGCGGCTTTGACGAAGTAATTCCCCTGGTGGACCC
>CAYGVA010000493.1:0-2081 GCA_964353225.1 uncultured Leptolyngbya sp. | reverse complement strand
TTGCCGTTCATGTGGCGCTGTTTGGGGCCGTCAACTCCAGCCTTTGGTTTACCCATCAAATCAACCCGACTGCGGTCCCTTGGGTGGCAACGGTGACGGGTGTGTGGCTGGTCCCCTTATTAGCCCATGGGTTGTACGTATTTGCGATCGCGGATTACTCCGGCACCTATACCCCAGAGGCAGATACACCACCAGAGGGTAGCTAATGTCTTCCATTCCAGCAGAAACCCTAGAAGCCCTAGCAGCAGACATTGGAGAAGCCGTCTACATTGATGTCGCCAAGTGGCACCTCTATCTCAATGACGCTAAGCTCCATACTCAATTGGCGGAGCAGCTCTATCCGCTGGTAGAAAACGATCGGATCGCGGATGCTGATATCGCGGCGGTTTTGCAGGGGATGGTCGTGCCCTTAGGGGGTGGACGCAACACGATCCCCCTTCGAGACTTAATTCCTAGCCCCTGCGAGCGAGCCTTAAAGCAGGTGCTAGAAGATTTCAAAGAGCGGCTGTAGCTGAGGCGGTTAGCTCCACCTATTTTGACGAAGGCACCGCCGTCGCTAAGACCTGCGTATAGAGGTCCTCCAGTCGCCGTGTATTGGTCTTGAGATTAAAGGTCTCCTCGACCTGTTGACGACCCGCCGTCGAGAAACGCTGCCAAAGCGACTGATCTTGCAGCAAAATCAACACAGATTGGCCGATGGCTGATCCGTCTCGCTCTGGGGTTAAGAGCCCAGTTTCGCCACCAATAATGGCCTCAGGAATACCGGCATGGATTGAACCCACCACGGGCAGACCCATGGCCATGGCTTCGAGAATCACAATGGGTAACCCCTCGGTTTCACTTTGGTTTGTGGTCACGCTGGGGGCGACAAGAATGCGCGATCGCTCCATCCATGCCTTTACGACGCTAGGAGGTTGTTGTCCCTCAAAGCGATAACGGGTCAATTTTTTGGCGGCAAGGGTTTCGAGAGATGCTCGAAGAGGGCCGTCACCAATAATGACTAATTCTGCCTCAGGCAGAGTGGCTTGTACTTGAGCCATCGCTCGAATCAAATATTCACAACCTTTTTTTTCAACCAACCGTCCCACAAACAGAATGTAGGGTTGGCGAAGCATGCCTGAATCAGCTTGAAACTGGTCAACATCCACACCGATGTAATGCACTTGAATTTTGTCGGGGGGACATCCCTTTTGAACTAAGGCATTTTTGATGTGTTGGGAAACCGCAACCATGCAGGTTGCTTGCTGAAACAAGTTTGCTTGCTTACGGAAGTAAAGATGTCGGAAGAACTGGCCCCGCTTATGGATGTAATCGAGCCAGTACAAAGGATTTCCGGCCTTGAAAGTGGTGCCGGGTTGGGTGGTGGCGTAGTAACCGTGAAATGTGACAATCAGAGGAATTTTTAGAGATTTTGCCAAGGGCAAAGCCAATGTACCGTCTAGGCCAAAATGGGCATGGATAAGCTGTGGCGATAGGGTTTTGAGTTGCTTGAGCCAATGGGGATGGGGATACTCCAACAGCTTATAAAAGGTTTTCCAAAGACCAGGAAAGGGTTTGTGGTTGTCCAAGGTAAGACAGCGATCTTGAGGGAGTTGCGGAGGTGGATTAGATAAATGGGATGAGCCTACATAAAACCCTTGATAGACCTGGTAGTTTTCAACCTGAGCAGGAATAAAAGTTTCCGAGTAAGGTAGTAGCTGATCGCGATAAATAATCAATGCTTTTTGCATGTGCAACATACTCCCTAGATTAGGAAGTCAATAAACCCAGTAAATCCTTAAGAATAGCCAAAGTAATTCATATAATCATGGCATATTGACTCAATACTCTCGAGATTAGCCTTTCCGAAAAAATCCTCCCAAGAAATACTACGATTACCTCGAGGCTGGTATTGAATATCTAAGTAATCAGTAATATCATTCACAGGCTCCAAGCCAACTTGCCTTGCCAACCTAGCTATAGAATCGATCTTATTGGCCATAAAATCCTCATAGCGAATTAATGTCATATCAGCTTCATTTTGAGTGCAGGGCAATCGCACCTAAATCAGGTTGCCATGGAGCCTCAAAACCGAACTTTTT
>CAYGVA010000492.1:0-2085 GCA_964353225.1 uncultured Leptolyngbya sp. | reverse complement strand
CGGCCTTGGGTGAGGGTGGCGGCATGTTTGCCGGTGCTCACCCCTTCCCCTTCCGCTTCTACGCCGATCATGCGGATATTGGGTTCTTCCACAAACTCATTAAAGAGACCCATGGCGTTCGATCCGCCCCCCACGCAGGCCATCAGAATGTCGGGCAAGCCGCCCCACTTCTCCAGACATTGAGCGCGGGTCTCTGAGCCAATTACCCCATGGAAGTCTCGCACCATCATTGGATAGGGATGGGGACCGGCCACGGAACCGAGGATGTAGTGGGTGGTTTCGACATTGGTGACCCAGTCACGGATGGCTTCGGAGGTGGCGTCTTTGAGGGTGCCGGTACCTGCGGTGACCGGGCGCACCTCGGCCCCCATCAGCCGCATGCGGAAAACGTTCAGGGCCTGACGCTCCATGTCGTGCTCGCCCATATAAATGACGCAGTCAATGCCGAAGCGGGCACAGACCGTTGCGGTGGCGACGCCATGCTGACCGGCTCCGGTCTCGGCAATCACCCGGCCTTTACCCATGCGCTTGGCGAGGAGCACCTGGCCGAGGGCATTATTGATTTTGTGGGCACCCGTGTGGTTGAGGTCTTCCCGCTTGAGGTAAATCTGGACCCCGCTGCCGTCGGGACGGCTGTAATGCTGGGTAAGGCGTTCGGCAAAGTAGAGGGGGGTGGCGCGACCCACATAGTCTTTGAGCAGACCGCTGAGTTCCTGGTTGAAGTCAGCCTCGTCTTTGTAGCGATCGTAGGCGGCTTCGAGTTCTGCCAGGGCGGGCATCAGGGTCTCGGGCACATACTTGCCGCCAAATTGGCCGAAGCGACCGAGGGCATCGGGGCGAACCGCAGGGGCGGTTTGGGCTGGGGTGGGGGAAGGAACAGTCTGGATCACGGCAAAGGTGCGGCTTTCAGCGTGGGTCGCCCCCATTATACGGAATCCCTTTAACCTCGGAGACGGCCTGTAACCTCTGCCCCGATCCTTGGCGATTCCCCTTGGGCTGTGCCCCAAGGGCAGGGCAAGTTGCAATCGGGCTGGAGAGATAACATGAAAACGTTACTGAGCGGGGATTGGGGTTCACGGTGATGGCAGATTCATGGCAAACACTTGCGGACCAGCGCTGGCATACCGTAGAACCCCAGCAGGCCCTCAACCTGTTAGTGAGCGATCGCCAAGCTGGGCTCCCAGCGGCGGCGGTGATTGAGCGGCGATCGCACTTTGGGGCCAATGTTTTAGAAGAAACCCAGGGCCGCAGTACCTGGCGCATCCTGTTTGATCAGTTCACCAACATCATGTTGTTGATGCTGATCGCCGTGGCGGTGGTGTCGGGAGTGCTGTCACTGCGGGCTCAAGAGGTGCCGAAGGATGCGATCGCCATTTTTGCCATCGTGATTTTGAACGGGGTGCTGGGCTACTTCCAAGAAAGTCGAGCCGAGCAGGCCCTCGCCGCCCTAAAGCAAATGGCCACCCCCAACGTACGGGTACTGCGGGAAGGTCGTGCCCAGGAGGTGCCGGCCCAGGATTTGGTGCCAGGGGATGTGGTGCTCCTGGAAGCGGGGGTACAGGTGGCCGCTGATGGCCGCTTGTTAGAAGCCTCAAATTTGCAAGTGCGGGAGTCGGCCCTCACCGGCGAAGCCCAGGCCGTCACCAAGCACGCCCAGGAAACCTTGCCCGAGGATGCGGGGTTGGGCGATCGCACCAACCTCGTTTTTCAAGGCACCGAGGTGGTGAATGGCCGAGCGGTCATGGTGGTCACCCAAACGGGGATGCAAACCGAAATCGGTCGCATCGCCGCCATGCTGCAAGCGGTGGAAAACGAGCCCACCCCCCTGCAAGCCCGCATGGGCCAGTTGGGCAATGCTCTGGTCACCGGGTCACTGATTTTGGTGGCGATCGTCGTGATTGGCGGGGTGCTGCGATCCGGTTGGGGGGCCTTTGAAAACCTGCTGGAGGTATCCCTGAGTATGGCGGTGGCCGTAGTCCCCGAGGGCTTACCCGCCGTGATTACCGTTACCCTCGCCCTCGGCACCCAGCGGATGGTGCGCCGCCATGCCCTGATTCGCCGCCTGCCTGCGGTGGAAACCCTGGG
>CAYGVA010000491.1:0-2088 GCA_964353225.1 uncultured Leptolyngbya sp. | reverse complement strand
TTTGAAAACCGTTTGGTTTAATCGCAGCCCATGTATCACTTCAGCAAAACCGTCGCGGTCGGGTTTGACGCCGCGATCGCCCTCGTCACCGACGCCCTCAAAGCCGAGGGGTTGGGCATCCTCACCGAAATCGACGTACAGGGGGCTTTTAAGAAAAAGCTGGGTATTGATTTCCGCCGCTACAAAATCCTGGGGGCCTGTCATCCTCGGGTGGCCTATGAAATGCTGCAAACCGACGACAAAGCCGGGGTGCTCTACCCCTGCAATGTGGTGGTGCAAGAGCACACCGATGGCCGGGTCGAAGTGTCGGCGGTAGACCCGCTGGCCATGTTCCTGATGATCCACAGCCCCAGGGCCAAGGAAATTGCCCTCGACGCCAGCAAAAAAATGCAGGCGGTGATGGAGTGCCTGCCCAGCCCCGTGCTAGTGGCGGCTTGAAGCCCCATCCCTGCTGGATTCACGCTTTTGAATTAACCCTTTTTGGAGAAAAACCATGATCAACAACGTTGGCGGCTTCGATCGCCTGATTCGCCTTGCCCTCGCAGCGGTGCTGTTTTACCTGGGCTTGATGGTGTACGCGGGCTCAGCCCTCGGCACTGGTTTGGCTATTGCTGGAGCGATCGCCGCCATCACTGGCCTGTTAGGGTTCTGCGGCCTCTACAGCCTGCTGGGCATTAACACTCACAAAGCAGACCAGCGGCCCCAAGCCTAAGGCGATTGATTTTAGGGGCGATTGCCCTCTGGGCAGGTCTTTAGACCATCGCGCTGAATCGCCCCAGTATTTTCGGAGATCAATACTATGGATTACGCCATTCCCAATGAAAGTCCGTCGTTGTCGCGGCGGCAATTACTCAATTTTTTGACCGGGGCAACGGTGGCCGCCACTGCCGGATCAGCGCTGTACCCCATTGCCCAATTTTTTGTGCCGCCTCGGGAGGTGACGGAAGGGGGCGGGATACTCGCCAAAGACAAACTGGGTAATCCCATTCCGGCGAGTCAAATTCTGGCTGAACCCATTGGCACTCGTGCCCTGATTGCGGGATTAGCGAGTGAACCGACTTATCTGACCATCCAGAAGGATGGTTCCCTATCGCCGATGGGAATTGTCGATAACTGCACTCACCTGGGCTGCACTTTTCCCTGGAATGCCAACGACCAGCAGTTTCAATGCCCCTGCCACGGATCCCGCTACGACCCCGATGGCAGCGTTGTTCGGGGGCCAGCCCCCCTGCCCCTCAAGATTGTGCATGTGGCGGTCAAAGATGACGCCATCTGGGTTTATCCCTGGACTGAAACTGACCCCCGCACAGGAGAACCGCCCTGGTGGGTCTAACCCATTCCTTCAAAGGCAGCGTCAACATTGCCAACTTTGCCCTCTTTTTCATTCGTTATTTAGCGCAGTTGATGGGGTACTGGCGCATCGACAAGACCAGTCCTTTGCATCAACTGGATCACACCGAAAATATCCTCATTTTTGGAGATTCCGTTCATGAGTACGATCATCCATTACAGACGACAACCCGAATTGGGGACTGTCGGTCTTTGGGAGCAATTCGCAAATTGGGTGACCAGCATCCAAAACCGCCTCTACGTGGGCTGGTTCGGGGTGTTGATGATTCCCACTGGCTTGGTAGCCCTGACGGTGTTTGCGATCGCCTTCTTTGCCGCCCCCCCAGTCGATATGGAGGGCATCCGTGAACCCATCTTTGGGTCGGTTTTGAGCGGCAACAATCTGATCACTGCCGCTGTGATTCCCACCTCCGCTGCCATTGGCCTGCACTTTTATCCCCTCTGGGAAGCGGGCTCCGTGGCGGAATGGCTCTACAACGGGGGTCCCTATCAGTTAATTATTCTGCACTTGCTGATCAGCATTTGGTGCTACCTGGGTCGCCAGTGGGAATTGAGCTATCGCCTTGGGATGCGCCCCTGGATTGCCGTGGCCTTTTCGGCTCCGGTAGCCGCCGCCACGGCGGTGCTGTTGGTCTATCCCATTGGCCAGGGTAGCTTTTCAGAAGGAATGCCCCTGGGGGTTTCCGGCACCTTTCACTTCATGCTGGCCCTCCAGGCCCAACACAATGTGCTGATGCA
>CAYGVA010000490.1:0-2093 GCA_964353225.1 uncultured Leptolyngbya sp. | reverse complement strand
CTCTTGGCAAATGTCATAGAGGTTGCCATGGCGCAGCCAACGGTGAAACTCCGAGAGAAGACGGGCTTCGGCCTCCACCAGGCGGCTGTGACGATCCACAGCGGGGGAGACAACTTGACCCGCCACCCCGACGCGCCCCCGCAGGGCACCATCGTATCGATAGAAATTTAGATAGGCCTGTTGCCACTGGTGATAGAGGGTTTCCAACTGGGGGGCATAGGGCAGTTTCGCGGTGAGCTGCAGGCCTCTTCCCCAAGTCAACTGAAACAGGCAGGTTTGCTCGACCTGTCGGACAGTCAGGTGGTAAGTCATGGGATCCGGTCCGGGGCAATATCAGGATCAAAGGCAAAGGTGGGCAAGGTTAATGGCGTTCCACCAGGGGGCATCACATCCAGGGTGAATTGTTCATCCCAGTTGCCCAACACCTGGGCATAGAGATAGGTGGCATCGGAGTTGGCGGCTAAGGTTTGCACCGTCAGCACCTCATCCCCCTGACGAATCTGAAGGCCCATGCCCACCGGTAGAGATTCCCCCAGATTAGGACCGAGAAAGACAAGCAGGCTCCATTCTGGGGTGCTCGCATCGAACAAACTCCAGGTCAGCCCATACAAGCGCAGGGGCAAACCGGCGGCTTGTACATCCGTGTAGGCGGCCCGCGCCCGAGGCGGCACCTCAACACCCGTCGGTTTCAACTCCGCCAAAATGGCTTCGAGTTCCTGGGTGGGGGAGCGCATCGCCAGGGCTGGGGCCATGGGTTCCATTAGGGTCCAGGCAAAGGCTTCGGCCACCGCATCCAGTTGGTTATTGAGCCAGCGGCCCACATTCAGCACCGGGGCGGGTAAACCCAGAGTCGTGGCAGCGGGGACGGTAGATGCGGCAACGGGGCTCGGCAGTAGCAAGGCGGGATCTAGGTGATGGAGATACAACAGCACCCGTTCGGGGGGCAGGGCAAAAGCCGACAAGGGCACCAGCGGCTCCCCCTGGGGGCTCGTACCGGTGATCAGTTCAGGCAGCTGATCGGCCCGCAGCCCCCCTCTAATCTGCACTTGATCCAGCTCCTCTAGGACTTCTACCAGGAGCCACAAGTGACTGGCCTGGGCACCTTGGGTAGCCTGGGCAGGAAGGGTAATCACCCCATCCGGCACCGTGGATAAGGGCACGACCCCCAGGCGAAAGCCATTAGCCTGAATTGCGACGGCGGCACTGGGGGGATGCACTAGGTCTAAAGCAGCAGCCAGGTCAGTGGCCCCAGTCCCTAGCCACTGTTGCACCCCTAGCAGGGCCAGGACTCGCAAGTAAGCCTGCCATTGCTGATCGTCATCAGCGATCGCGGCGCAGAGCTGCACCGCCTGATCTATCGCTGCCGGGGGCAAGGGCACTAGGGCGTTGAGATCAGAGAAATCAGTCACGGGAAGATCTTGAGTCATGGCAACACAGGCACGGGCCGGGAGAGACAATAGGGGATGCATCATGGCAGTTCAGGGCTAAACCCATGGACACTTTCACAGAGTTGACGGGCAAGACGGCTACGGGGGCGGCGCTTTTGAGGGATTTGGGCTTCTGATTTGGCTTCCGCCACCAGTTCATCCACGGCTTCAGTAAGCAGGTGATTGAGGGCGGTCGCAAGGGTCTCCAAGCGTTCGGCACTGGTCACCGCCAGCGCTTCCGCTTGGATGGCGGCTTGGAGGCGGGGCAAGAGGTGATCACGCACATCGCTACGCAGCCGGGTTAAATTCAGCAGTCGGGTCACTTGCACTTGGGTTTTCAGCCCGATGCGGGGGGCGATCGCCCCCAAGCTTTCCCCCTCACAGTGGAACAGGGCCAAGCCCTTAAGAAAGGGACCGTCTTGGGGGGAGCGCTTGCGCCGCAATTTAGCGCAGTACTGCTTTAAAACCGTTTCCACCGCAGCAACGAGATTGACCTGAAATTGCTGGCGATAGGTGGCCAAAAAGTCCACCTGGGCCGCTTCCGCCTCGGATAGGTCAGGGGTGGCCGGCTCCACTCCCGGCAAGGCATCGAGGGAATGGCTGGGAGGCAGCCCCCCTCGGGCATGGATGCGATATTGCCGCAGCCAGTCGGCCAGGGCTTGCAGT
>CAYGVA010000489.1:0-2123 GCA_964353225.1 uncultured Leptolyngbya sp. | reverse complement strand
TCGGCAAAGGCAGTGGCGGCATCACCGATCAACAGCACATGGGCGGCTTTAGCTCGAATCATCTGCAACCAAGCCCGGTCATCCCCTTCCTTGGGGGCACCGCCAGCAATCAGCAGGGCCGGAGCCGCCACCGCCTGCAGCCCCACCTCAGCGGCGTCATAGTTGGTGGCTTTGCTGTCATTAATAAAGTCGATGCCCTGCCAGGTGCAGATTTTTTCTAGCCGGTGGGGCACCCCAGGGAAGTTGGCGACGCCTTGGGCGATCGCCGCCGTTTCTATCCCCGCCAAATGGGCCGTCGCCACCGCCAGCAATAGGTTTTGCTGGTTGTGATCCCCCACCATGGCCAAGGCATCGGTCTGCACCACCGGCTGACCCGCCACCTGCACCCAGCCCTGGGCGATATAGGCCAAAGGTTGCAAGGGGGCAAGGGCGTCGCGTCCTTGCACGCTGGTCCAATGGGCCTCGGGAAACAGGGCCGGGGCATGTTCCCGTAGGTAAGGGTCATCCCCATTCAGCACCACCTGTTCGGCGCGGTGGAGCAGGCTGGCTTTGATCCCAAAGTAATTTTTGAGAGTTTGGTGGCGGGCGAGGTGATCGGGGGTGAAAGTGGTCCAGATGGCGATGCGGGGGGCCAGGGTGGAGGTAGCTTCAATTTGGTAGCTGCTCAGCTCGGCAATCACCCAGTCAGGCACCGTGGCCCCTAGGGCGAGTTCGCAAAAGGCGTAGCCGATATTGCCACAGGCGGGGGCTCGCAAACCTGCGGCTTGAAAGATGGCCGCCGTCAGCGCCGTGGTGGTGGTTTTGCCGTTGGTGCCGGTAATGCCCACCCAGGGGCGATCCTTCAGATGCCGCCAAGCCAGCTCCGCCTCGCCAATCACCTCCAGCTCCAGTTCGCGGGCGGCCATCAGCGCGGGGATATCCCAGGGGACGCCGGGGCTGACCACCACCAGATTGTTGGAGCCGTTGGGGTCAAAGCTGTGGCCCAGTTGGACTTGGATGCCCTCTGCGGTCAGGGCATCCACTTGGTCTTGGAATCGGGGGGTGGAATTGCGATCGCTGAGCACCACCCGCCAGCCATCTTGGCGCAACAGCCGCGCGGCGGCGATGCCGGAGGTGCCCAGACCAATCACATGGGCGTTGTTGAGCATGCAAGTATTGGGACCCATGGTTTAGCCCTTTACAATTGCGCCAAAGTCAGCCAAGACGCGGGCATGGTTGCGCAACAGCCCTAGCAAGGCTAGCCGATTTTTTTGAATGGCGGGGTCCTCGGCCATGACCATCACACTGTCGGCACCGTCAAAGAAATCGCTCACCACGGGGGCGGCTTGCTCCAGGCCGCTGACCAACTGGCTGTAGTCCCGCTCTGTTTGGGCGGATTGGGTTTGGGGCAGCAGCGCTTGCAGGCTCTCGAAAAAGGCCCGCTCTGAGTCTTGCTGGAACTGAGTTGGGTCCACACAGCCATTCGGGTCGAGGGTGACCGTATCGAGGCTACCTTTGGTGGCGAGACGCGAGGCCCGGTTAACGGTGGCGTAGATGGCATCTAAGCGGCCATCGCTGCGGATGGTTTGCAGGAACTGGGCGCGATCACGCCCATCCAGCACATTCTCCAGAATCCTGGCCCCATAGCTAGGGTCGTCGCTGCCCACCACCGCATTCACCAGGTCATAGTCAATGTGGTGCTCATCTTGGAGCAGGGTCTGTACCCGCTGCAAAAAGAAAGACTGGAGCTGCGATCTCAGTTCACCGCCATCGCTCAGAGGCACATCGGGGTTGGCCTCAAAATCGGCCACCACCTGGTCTAAGAGCTGAGCTAAGTTCAGCGGCAGGTTAGCGGCCCAAATAATATTGATGATCGCATTGGCCGCCCGCCGCAACGCAAAGGGGTCAGAAGATCCCGTCGGCAACATTCCTAGGCTGAAAATCGCCACCAGGGTATCGAGGCGATCGGCCAAGCCCGCCACCTGACCGGTGAGGGTTTGGGGCAGCACATCCCCCGCCCCGCGCGGCAAGTAATGCTCAGCAATGGCCACCGCCACCGCTTCCGGCTCCCCGCTGTGGCGGGCGTAGGTTTCCCCCATCTGCCCCTGCAACTCGGGGAACTCCCCCACCATCTGGGTGACCAG
>CAYGVA010000488.1:0-2132 GCA_964353225.1 uncultured Leptolyngbya sp. | reverse complement strand
GCGATGCCTTTGGGCCGCGATGCCTTTGAGCGGCGCGGCTTCGAGTTGACAACTTCACCTGACGGGCTGCATCCTCACCCTGAGCTTGTGGCTACTCGGAACCGTACCGTGGGACCATCGCCGATCCTTATAGAGCGACTTTCTAAAACACAAGAACATATATTTCCAGGAAACTATCTAACCACAGCCTCTCCAGAAAATTTCTGCAACTAGAAAGTCTCAAAAACTATCTAAATTCGAATTCTAAAGGCAATAGCAAAGCATCTACCAAAAGCCCTTACAAGGTATAATGCATTCACGAAAATTCTCTCAAAAACCTTGAAATGGTACTAGAAGAGGCCAAGGAAAGATGGTGCGGAAACCAGTCCACAAGCCTTGAAGCAATGACTTGTGTCGAATATTTCGCTGGCATCGGCCTTGTAAGAGTTGGATTAGAGAAGGCGGGCTGGAAGGTTGTTTTTTCAAATGATTGGTCATGCGAAAAATTCGAGATGTACTCTTCTAGCTTCAAAGATAAGTTCAACCATTACAGTGTAAAAGATATATTTTCACTACACCATTCAGAAGTTCCCCAGGCTCTGCTGGCAACAGCATCGTTCCCTTGTATAGATTTATCTCTCGCAGGCAACCTAGAAGGAATTAATGGTCAGCACTCTAGTGCATTTTGGGGATTCACAAGACTTATTGATTCTCAAGCTAATAAGCCTCCATTGATTATGCTTGAAAATGTTCCTGGTTGGCTCACCTCAAACCAGGGAAGAGATTTTCGGCTAACCGTAAAAGCGTTGAATGAACTGGGCTATTCATGTGACGCTTATGCTATAAATGCATCTTTTTTTGTGCCTCAAAGTAGACTGCGAATTTTTGTAGTAGGAACACAGATGCATGGTGTACAAACAAGTATTGAAATCTTTAAAAAACGTTCCTTAACATTAAAAACAAAAGCTCTTGAAAAGGCGGTTTCGGAAAATTTGGATTTAAACTGGAACTTTAGAGGCATACCACCACTACCACAACAGACAATTGTCGATCTGAATCAGGTTGTAGAGAATCTTTCGCCCGACGATAAGCGTTGGTGGAGTGAGTATGAAGTGAAACGCCATTTAAGTATGATGTCGCCCGTCAACTTAGCGTATGTAAAGAAACTACGTGATTCTCGTTCAGTTTCTTATTGCTCAATGTATAGACGTGTTCGTGAAGGTAAGCAACGAGCAGAATTGAGAAAGGATGGGCTTGCTGGGTGTCTGAGAACTGCTAGAGGCGGAAGCAGCCGACAAATGTTGGTGAGGGCTGGTAAAGGTGACATTTATATGCGCGTTATGACTCCTCGGGAGTATGCAAGACTCCAAGGGGTTCCTGATAGCTATCCTGTACCATCACAAGTTAATCAAGCTTTAACTGGGTTTGGTGATGCAGTTTGTGTACCTGTGATCACTTGGATCGCTTTAAATATTTTGAATCCTCTGGTTATGTCGATTCAAGAAAAAAGCTTAACTCTCCATTCTTGATCTCTAAAAGGAGTACACCTTTGCTTTGAACAAAGCTATATGTTACTGACCGACGAAATCTTTGCCTTGCCGATGATGCATAATTTTGACGCAACTCAGGTAGCCACTTGTCAAATGTGAAAAGCATTGAAACTCGCTCTACTAACCAAGCCTCGATATTCGTATAATCTTGACTCCTAGCAATGAAGACATGATCCACAGACTGATCGTCGGCTAGTTTAGCTAGTCCATGATTTCTATGGTATTGATACTCAAAACTACTGCCAGAAATGGCAGACTTGACTTCGTAATTTTCTAAGTCTGCGCCATCGCCAGATCTGGCCATATCATTTAATAAAATAGCTGCAAAAACTTCCCAGTCTTTCGAGCCAACACTTCCTTGCAAGGTAAAACCGTAGCTTGAATATATTTCAGCTTTATTTTGACTGTATTCGAGAATGAATTTCTTATAGAAGGAGTAGGCTTCTTGTGAATAGAGAACAGGCACCTAAATATTCCTCACAAACGTGCCCTTGAAAAGGGATGAATTGCCAAGTTACCCTTTGACTGAGCCCGCCAACAATCCCCGAACAAAATAACGCTGTAGGGCAAAAAACACCCCCAACGGCACCACCATACTCACAA
>CAYGVA010000487.1:0-2178 GCA_964353225.1 uncultured Leptolyngbya sp. | reverse complement strand
AGCAAGAGTTCACAGGCGGCGTGACGGTCTCCGGCCCGAATATGGGCGATCGCCGTCTGGGTGCGTTGCCCCCCCAACCGTTTGCGAATGCGTTCGGTGGCCGCGATCGCCGCCGCCGGGTCACTTTCCCCATACATCTCCACCAATACCGCCACCCGTTCTGCCACCGAGCGCATAATTTCTACCGTGGGAGCTGCTTCCATTTGCTGAAACACCTCACCGGGAATGCGGCAGGTCCCGATGCGACGGCTTTCAGCCTCCAGCCACAGGGGGAGTTCTGGTCGCAGGGCTGCCCATTGCTGGGCCAACCGATTTTCGAACTGCTCGGTGCTGGGTTGGGGGGGCATGTCAAGGCTGCCGTAGCTGCTGCCCCGATGGTGGGCCAAGCCTTCGAGATCAATCACCTGTTGGCCCTGGGCCGCCATGGCCAGCAAAATGTCGGTTTTGGCGGTGCCGGTCATGCCCCCCAGCACCACCACCTGGCGGGGCTGGGCCAGACAGTCCCGCACCCAACGGCGATAGGTTTTATAGCCCCCGGCCAGGGTCATAACTTGGAATCCCGCCAAGCTCAGCGCCCAGGCCACGGCCCCGCTCCGCATCCCCCCCCGCCAGCAATGGACCCGCACGGTGCGGTCGGTCGCCAGGGTTTGGGCTTGGCGAATAAAGCCCCCCATCTTGGGGCCTACCAGGTCGAAACCCAGCTGCACCGCAGGATCTTTGCCCTGCTGCTTATAGCAAATCCCCACCTGAGCCCGCTCGTCGTCCGAAAACAACGGAAAACTCACCGCCCCCGGCAAATGCCCCTGGTGATGCTCCCCAGGGCTGCGCACATCCAGTATCGGCCCAGGAGCGGCTAAAAAGGTTTCGATATCGACGGGTTTTACCATGCCCTGATTGTAATCGGCGGTTCGCCCGCTGTTCGGGGCAAAACGGTGCCCATGGCCCGACTATGGCCATAGCCCAAGTGGTGGAGTTCAGCGAGACAAGCCCCGGCGCGATCGCTTGGCACCGCCGCCAATAGCCCCCCCGCCGTCTGGGGATCAAACAGCAGCGGATAGTCTGGATGCTGGCTGTGGCGCTGCCCGTTGTGCAAAAGCTGGGCCGCCTGGAGGTTTTGGGGATGGAGAGAGCTGCGGTAGCCCAGGGCCAGGGTCTCGCGGGCTCCTGCCAGCACCGGCAACTCGGTCAAATCTAGCCCCACCGACACCTGGGCGGCGGTGACCATTTCCCCCAGGTGGCCCAGCAGCCCAAAGCCGGTGACATCAGTGCAGGCCGTCACGCCATGGCGACGGAAACACTGGGCGGCCTCGCCGGAGGGTTGCATCATCTGGGCGATCGCCCCCTCAACCCACCGCCCCTTCGCCGCCCGGTCCATGTCAGCGGCAAACAGGGTGCCGGTGCCCAGGGGCTGGGTCACAATCAGGGTTTGCCCCGGTTGCAAATGCCCCTTCCGCCAAATCTGCTCGGGAGCCACCGTCCCATTGCAGGCAAAGCCGATCATCAGTTCTGCCCCCTCGGTGGTGTGGCCGCCCACTAAGGGGGTGTGGCTAGGGGCCAACGCGGTGTGGGTGCCCGCCAGCAGGTGATAGAGGGTTTCGACCTGCTTGGGGGCAGTGCCGTAGGGCAGGGTAATCATCGCCAAAACGCTTTGGGGCGTTGCCCCGGTGGCGTACAGATCGCTGAGGCAATGCTTCACCGCAACCTGGGCCATCACGAAGGGATCATCCACCAGCGCCCGAAAGAAATCCACCGTGTGCACCATCAGTTGCCCCTCAGGGACCTGCACCACCGCTGCATCGTCGGGGGCATCTAGCCCCAGGATGATCTGGGGGTTTCCGGCCCCAGCCCCCTCAGGGAAATCCTGCCGCACCCGTTGCAAAGCTTGGCTCAGCACATCGCTGCCCACCTTCGAGCCACAGCCCGCGCAGGGCATGGGCGGACTCTGGGGAGCCGTCGTGGGCGGGGCAACAATGGCTGATGCGCCCCCTGGCTTCATGGCGGGGAAGTCCTGGAACAGATCCATAAAGGTCTGATCGATCCGATTTTTCCAGGCCCGCATCCAGCGAGACTCAACGGTGAAGGGGCCACGGGAAGCGATCGCACTGCCGTCACCGGTATCAATAATGTTGAGATATTGGCTTTGGGGCCGAAAGGGCTGGAGGGGTTGCCCTTGCAGCG
>CAYGVA010000486.1:0-2178 GCA_964353225.1 uncultured Leptolyngbya sp. | reverse complement strand
GAGTATCTGCTGGCGTTTAGTATTCTTTGGCAAAGCCCCTCAGCACTGCTGGGGGGCTTTGCCGTTTTCAGGCGATCTCTGGAAATGAAAATATCGGGCTATGGTGCGTGATGCTTCGCTACAACCGATGTAGGGGCACCTCTTGTGGGTGCCCTCGATAACCTGCCGGATAACCGATGTGGATGACACGGAAAACGGGTTGGTCGAGGGGCGATCGGCGGAAGGTGGGCACAAGATCCACCCCTACAACGGGTGAATTTTTGCTTGGGAATCTCCTCCGAACCCAAAATTTAATGTAACCGTCCCCTGAGCGGAGTCGAAGGGGACTTCTTCGGGGGATCTGGCTTCGACTCCGCCCAGCCAGCGTGATGTGTGGGACGGTTACAATTTAATAACGACGGCTTTTAGGGTTTCAAGATTCGCATCATTCGCCCATCAGGCGCGAAGTACGTAGATATAGGTTTGCATTTGGGCTCCGCTTTGCAGGGTTACGGATGTCAGGACGCGCTCGTAATCGTTTCCTTCGAATTCATCCAGCTCGGCCCATTTAGCGCTTAGATTAGCGGAGGCAAAGATATGGCCCTGCACCTCATCGCCGCTCTCATCCAGCACTAAACCGGGATATCCCATGCTTGAGCCCCAACCTGCTTTGACCAGGTTGCCTTTAACCGTAGCAGGTTCCCATTCGCCGCCAATTGCGTTTAGGACATGCTCGTTGGGTTTGCCGGGTTGGAGTGTTCCGTAGACAAATAGCCTTTCCATAGATGCCCATTCTGCTGATGTTTTCACAGTGACACTGCCCACACTAACTTTCTGATTGATCTCGTCGCTTAACGCTAAAAGTTAACGGTTTCGTGGTTGTTCAGTGCATTGCCCTGCTGGGCGATGGATCCCCAAATCATTTTGTCTGGGCCAGTTGAACCAGGAAACTGCCAACCCATTTGGGTAAAGGTATTGATAACTGCACAAATTAAATTGGCGGTATGTCGCTGTACCTGATCGATTCAGGAAAAATAAGAATTTGAGCTTTTCTTGAAGACCAATGTTGGGCAGTGACCACCCTACCTTACTCTCGGCGGTCTTTTACATTCGGATGTCACAGCCCAAGAATTGACTTTGGCATAGCGCTTTTTCAGGGATGACTACTCTTGATACAGTTGCTGAACTTCTGATGGCGAAAGTGCGCGATCGTAAATGCGAATATCATCCAACGCACCATCAAAGGGAAAGAAAAACTGATTGCTTTTATGGATATTAGCTCCAATGGTGGTGAGGGCTTGCTCTGGGTTGGTCTGTATTTCTTGAGGAGATACAGCGACGCTGGCGACTTCATCACCATTCAAATAAATGGTCATCACATCTAAAGCTCTTGTCAGAGCGTAATGGAACCAATCATAGGGATTTGTGGCTGTATATTGATATGTTATCGGATTGTACTGAAAGCTCGGATCAATAAAACGTCCAGAAAAGAAATTGTTGCCATCACATCCCCGTCCTTCAGTCAAACGTGCGATCAAGCCACTATTCATCGGATCGCCGTTTTTGTGAGCCCTAAACCGATGGGAAATAATGGTTCTGGCACAAAAAGAGCTGGTCGAGCTTTGTTTGCCATAGTCGTCTGGCTTCAGAAAGACTGAAATCGAAAAGTCTGTGTCTAATAAGTTTAGATTTGACGGCAATTCAATGTAATCATCTTGCCCATCAAATTCATAAGCACTATTGCCGTTGCCAAATCTATCTTGTGTTAGTGTTGCTCCGTTAACTACGCCATTATGATTGTTGCCACTTTGATCATTTGCATCACCGTCAAAGGGATAATGCGCAACCAGGCCGGTATTGAGATCTCCTGCAATATTTGATGAAGACGAAGCACAGCCAGCCAGTAGTGCAATTGATAGGGCTGGCAATATAGACGTTCTGATCATGATTGATCTCTTTTCTCAAAATTTCACTAGCGCACTCTGGCGAATGCCTGGGTTCGCCAGGGTGCTCAATTGTCATCGTCTTGTCGTAAATCTTGCCTCGCCCCAGCCTCCAGACATAGCACTCTGACCTAAGCCAGTGAAGTTTCAGACATCATCCATGGCTTGCTGCCCCTATGTCGTCCGACCCGGCTAGGGCATCAGAAACACCCCGAGGCCGTTGTGGACTCGCCCCGCCGTTTGGGGATGGCGGTTT
>CAYGVA010000485.1:0-2196 GCA_964353225.1 uncultured Leptolyngbya sp. | reverse complement strand
CCCCATGACTGCCGTGTCTTCCAAAATCCCAGTCTCTGTTCTGATTCCTGCCAAGAACGAAGAAGACAATTTACCCGCTTGTCTAGAGAGTGTTGCCTGTGCCGATGAGATCTTTGTGGTCGATTCCCAAAGCAGCGATCGCTCCGTGGAAATTTGCGAACAGTACGGCGCTCAGGTGGTGCAATTTCATTTCAATGGCAGCTGGCCCAAGAAAAAAAATTGGTCCCTAGAAAATCTACCCTTCAAAAACGATTGGGTGCTGATTGTCGATTGCGATGAACGCATTACCCCCGAACTGTGGGAAGACATTGCTAAGGGCATCCAAGCCTCAGACCATGGCGGCTACTACATCAACCGCCGCGTCTTTTTTCTCGGCAAATGGATTCGTTATGGGGGCAAATATCCCGACTGGAACCTACGCCTCTTTCGCCATGCCCAGGGCCGTTACGAAAACCTCAAAACCGAAGGTATCCGCAACACCGGTGACAACGAAGTCCATGAACATGTCGTGGTTAGTGAAGGCAAGGTGGGCTACCTCAAAAACGACATGCTCCATGAGGACTTCAAAGATCTATTCCACTGGCTAGAGCGCCACAATCGCTATTCCAACTGGGAAGCACGGGTTCACTACAATCTCCTCACCGGCATGGCCGACGATGGCACCATTGGGGCTAACCTGTTTGGTGACGCGGTGCAGCGCAAGCGCTTCCTCAAGAAAATTTGGGTGCGCTTACCCTTTAAGCCCTTCCTTCGGTTTGTGCTGTTTTACTTTATTCAATTGGGCTTTTTGGATGGCCATGCGGGCTATACCTACGGTCGCCTCTTGAGTCAGTACGAATATCAAATTGGGGTCAAACTCTATGAGTTACGGAAGTTTGGCGGTCGTTTGAATGTCAACAAACCCACCACTGAACCGATGAAGAGCGCCGAACCCGAGACGGTGGCTCCGGCCAAGGTGCGGGGGTAGTGGGTCGCCAATCAATGAATCCGACCCCGATGCCGCCTGACTCTCCCTCTCCATTGGTGGATCTGCGCCGCTACGACCAGTCTTGGTATAACGCTGGGCGACCCAAATGGATGATTTTGCTGTGGTGGTTGGTGCAGGCCGTCGTGTTTCCCATCACGCTCCATGCTCACCATGGGCCGCGTCGATTTTTGCTCCGGCTATTCGGGGCGCATATTGGCAAGGGGGTGGTGATCCGCCCCAGTGCCCGCGTGCATTATCCCTGGAAGGTAGCCATCGGCGACTATAGCTGGATTGGCAGCGATGTGGTGCTGTATAGCCTAGATACAATTGAGATCGGCTCCCACTGTGCGATTTCACAAAAAAGCTATCTCTGCACCGGTAGCCACGATGCACAGGATGCCGCCTTTGGCCTAAAAACCGCCCCCATCGTGATTGAGAATGGGGTCTGGGTTGCGACCGATTGTTTTGTGGGGCCAGGGGTGCGAATTGGCGCGAATGCGTTGGTGGGGGCTCGCAGCAATGTGTTTAGCGATCTGCCTGCCCAGCAGATTTGTCTGGGATCGCCCTGTCGGCCCCAGAAGCTTAGGGACATCAGCTAGCGACTTGAGCTAGCACTTCGCCCGTCGTAACCACGGTGCAAAATTCGCCATGCAGGCTGACTAAATGGATATTGTGAATGGCGTCGGCACTCAGCCTCTGGCCATTCATATCGGTGCGGTCAAAGGTGGCGGTGGCATCAGAAACAAGCTGGACTTTAAAACCAAGGTTGCCTGCCATCCGTACGGTTGTGGAGATGCAATGGTCGGTGGTCAGGCCAACAATCACCAGGGACCCTAGGCCGTTTTCACGCAGGTAATCCTCTAGGTTGGTGCCGATAAAAGCGCTATTAACGCGCTTGGTGAAAACCCTCTCACCATGGCGCGGTGTCACTGCGGGTTTAAAAGCATACCCTGGCTGGTTGGGGCGCAGGGGGGAATTGGCTTCGGTAGAGCAATGACGGACATGGATGACGGGGAAATTTTGCGATCGCCACACCGTAAGCAATTTAGCGCTGTTTGTTTCAGCTAAGGGGTTATTGCGATGTCCCCACCCTGGCGCATCAAAACCCGTTTGAATATCAACCAGTAATAGCGCTGTTGTACCCATATGGAAAATTAGGCGACCCATCCCTTATGGGTAGGGGTGATTCATTTAGTAGAGAAAAAAGCTGACATGGCCCATGGGCCATT
>CAYGVA010000484.1:0-2197 GCA_964353225.1 uncultured Leptolyngbya sp. | reverse complement strand
GGCGATAGACTTTTATGAACAACGGGTAGCCATTGCCCGTGAGATTGGTGATCGGGCCGGAGAAGCCCTGACCCTTAATAATCAAGGTGCTGTCCTGATCGATATAGGGCGGTTTTCTGCGGCAGAATTGGCGCTACGCCACTCCATCGAAATCTACGAATCGCTAAGAACTGACCTAACCGATGACCAATTGATTTCCCTGGCCGATACCCAAGCCCAAACCTATGCCAATCTGGAGCGAGCCCTAACCGCCCAAGGCAAAACTGCTGAAGCCCTAGCCACCAGTGAACGGGGTCGTGCCCGTGCCTTTGTCTTGCAATTGGCCAGTCGATTTTCCTCTGCTGAGGAAACTTCTTTGGCTGAAGCCCCTACCGTCGCAGAAATCCAACACATTGCCCGCGACACCAACACCACCCTGTTAACCTACTCCCTGATCTTTGACCAGGCTCTCTACATCTGGGTCATCCCACCCACAGGCGACATCAGCTTCCGCTCGGTCGAGTTTAACGGCTCCGATCGCCCCATCGGCAACCCCATCGCCAGCCTAGATAGCCCCGTCTACCGCAGCACCCCCGACTCAGCCCTCACCGCCCTAGTCAACGACTCCCGCTCCATTGGTGTCGAGGCGACTAATCCCGCCACCAACCACCAATCCCTGCAATCCCTTCACGAGATCCTGATTGACCCCATTGCCGATCTGCTGCCCAGTGACCCCAACGATCAAGTCGCCTTTATTCCCCAGGGCAACCTCTTCCTCGTGCCCTTCGCCGCCCTGCAAGATGCAGATGGCACCTACCTCATCGAAAAACACACCATTCTCACCGCCCCCTCCATCCAGGTTTTCGGCCTAGCCAACGCCATAGAAACCGGTGGTGTAGGGGCGCACGGCGGTGCGCCCCTACGGACCGATGACGCCCTGATTGTCGGCAACCCCACCATGCCCACGGTGTTCATTCCCAACCCCAATGGTGCATTGACCCAGACGCCCCTTTCCCGCCTCCCCGGTGCCCAGCTCGAAGCCGAAGCCATTGGCAACCTGTTCCAAATTCCCGTCCTGACCGGCGATCAGGCCAGCGAAGCCCGCATCAAGCAACTGCTGCCCGACGCCTCCCTGATCCACCTCGCCACCCATGGCTTACTGGAATACGGCAACCCCGAAACCTCCGGCGTGTTGGATGTGCCCGGTGCCGTTGCTCTTGCCCCCGGCAATGGCGAAGACGGATTGCTTACCAGCGCTGAAATTTTGGAGATGGACTTGCAAGCCGAACTCGCTATCCTCAGCGCCTGCGATACCGGACGCGGTCGCATTACGGGTGATGGGGTAGTGGGGTTGTCCCGTGCCTTAATTACCGCCGGGGTGCCCAGTGTGATGGTCTCCCTCTGGGCCGTGAACGATGACAGTACTAGCCTGTTGATGCAGCGCTTCTATGAATTGCTAGCCTCAGGGGAACTCACTAAGGCCCAATCCCTGCGTCAGGCCCAATTAAGTTTGCTTTACGACGAAGATACTGAAAACCGGCTGGAGGCCATCCGTGCTGGCACACCGCCACGATTGCTGGATGGCACCGATCTGGATGGCTATCAACAGCCCTACCATTGGGCACCGTTTGTGCTGATGGGGGATGGATCCTAATGTCTCCGCAGCCCCTCACCGACGCCGATCGCCTCCACCACAACCAAGCCAGCCTGGGCGAACTGCAAACCGGTCTACGGCGGGAAGCGGGGGAATTTTCCTTGACCTTGGCCCTCTGCAACTACCACCGGTTGCGCAATACGGTGATTGAGCAGTTTGTCAGCACCGGCCAAGCGGCGGCGGTGCGGTTGCCCCGCAAAATCCCCAGTTTGTTAGGGGCCATTCAAGACCAGCTCAAGGGGCAGGTGCCCCCAGCCCTCATGGTGGTGGGGCTAGAACTCATGGACAACCTGCCGGGACTTTTAAAAGGGGCCAATCTGTCGCGGGATGAACTGCGGAAGGTGCTGCCCTGCCCCTGGGTGATCTGGGGCAACGAAACCGTCCACCAAGCCATCGCCCGCCATGCCCCCGACCTGCGCAGCTTTAGCCCCGCCGCGATCGCCTTTACCCTGCCCGCCTCAGATCTGAGCTTGGCCCTGCAACAGGGCACCGACCAACTGTTTCTGAACATTTTGGAATACGAGGGCGATCGCGACCTGGCCAGCACCACCACCATCCACTTGC
>CAYGVA010000483.1:0-2199 GCA_964353225.1 uncultured Leptolyngbya sp. | reverse complement strand
TAACGGTGAGAGCCGTCCAGCTAGAGATGAGGTGAAACTTCTGTTGCATTGGTAGTGAATGTTACTGAGTCTATTGTTCCCCCAATTTTTTACAGGCCGTTAACAACGCTACAGACCACTCACTAAGGTGGGAGCAGAGCAGGTGGCGTAGGTTACGGGTGAGGGAGACGCATCTGCATTGACGGTGATCAGTTCAACCTGGCCATTGGGGTTGATGCGCCAAGCATTGATTTCAGTCAGGGTTGGGGTCTGGTCTTGAGTTTGCTCGGTTGGGGCAGAGTTTGATTGGGCAGGCCCGAAAAAAGCAGATAGATCGCGGGTATCGCTCCAGGTGAGATCGCTGCTGACAATCTCATTGGGACTGTCCGGAATGCCCCCTCGACCTGTGGCAATGAAGGAACTACCATCCCCAGCCCCACAACCTTGAGCGACCTGATCGCTGGCATCGGCCAGTCCCGACGGCAGTTCCACGATCCCTGTGGCTGGGTCCAGGCTAAATTCATTGATCTCGACGGTGCCACTGACGCCAAACTGAGAGCTGGCGGTGATGTCATTTTCGGGGGTCAGTTGGGGTCGAAATTCTAGGCCAAAGATCCCCTGAGTGGTGATTTGAATATTGCCGCCATTGCCCTGAACCGCATTGGCAATGATGTCGCTATTTTCAAATCCGGCAATCACTGGGGCGTTAATGGTGATGTTGCCCCCGTTCCCGGTTCCCCCTGCCGTGGCGTTAATCAAACTGTTTTGGCGTAACACTAAAGCGTCGCCCCGCAGGGTGATATTGCCCCCTTCGCCGGATTGAGCATTGGCCGTGAGGCTGCCTTGGTTGTTTAGAAAGGTGGTCCCAGCAGTGATTTGTAAGCTACCTGAAGTCCCTGGGCCATCATTTCGAACTGAAACGGTACCTTGATCGGCAACCGTGAGGGATGGCGTCTGAATGGTGACTGACCCGGAATTGCCACTGGGAACGGGGGGCAGGCCAAAAGCTGCTTGAGTAATCGGATCTAAAATCTCAGCCGCGGACATAATCCGACTGAGTTGATTGACTCCAGGCCCTCGCCCCCGCACTGCAATTGATTCTGAGGCAGTCACAATTACATTTCCAGCGGCGCCTGCACTGGCGGCCGTAGAACCGAGCTGAGCACCATCCCGAACGACTAACCGGGAGGTGTTGAGGGTCACGTCGTTAGCATTTCCAGCTCCTAAGCTACTCGAAGCCACGCCACTTGAGAGGAGAAGGAAGGGATTAACGCCGGCAATTTCGGTTAAGCCCGTGGTACTAACTTGAATGCCACCAGCTTGCCCACCTGAGAAGGTTCCAGAACCGATCGCACCACCATCAAAGATTCTCAGGTTTTCGCTTGAGACCGTAATGTTGCCAGAGTTGCCGAGAGGGCCAAAGGTGGTGGCGCCGATTCTAGAAAAGTCACCTGGATTAGCTGGAAGAAAGCCCTCGATCGTAACGTCACCGGAAACCTTGGCATCAATATTTCCCCCTGCTCCTGAGCTAAAGATCTGACTGGTAATCTGTCCACCCTGTTGCAGCAATAGCTGCTCAGCAGCAATGTTGATATTCCCAACCGGTGCGGTTCCCAAGTTTTCTATCCGCAGTGCACTGCCCAACGCAACACCATTGGATGACCCTCCCGTTAAACTCAATACTCCCGCCGCATTGACGGTAATGCCACCAGAAATCTGTGTTCCTAAGTTTTGGATTAAAGCGGAGGACCCGTCAGTCAAGCTAATATTGCGGCCCTGTAGCTGGATCGACCCTTGACTGCCACTGGCATCGAGTAATGACTGCTGAGTCATCTGAATATCACTCAATTGCGAGATACCGGCATAGTCGCCGACCCAACCGCCCCCCGCCGCATTCAGCCTGACTTGTCCCTGGCTGACACTGCCGACTTCCAGATGGCCGCCGCCATTGACACCGGCAACGCCACCGGCAAAGGTCACGCCATTGCCAATGAACGATAGGCTATTGCCTGTGCCAACTTGTAATCCTGCCGGATTGTTGCTGCGGTCCACCCCAGCAGCCGGTCCCCCCCCTGATAGAAGATGCCCGGTCCCCTGGACGAGGATTTCTCCTGAGCTGCTGCTCAGCTGTAACCCGGTCGGAGCCGTGATGGTCAATAGGGGGGCAGGGGTATTGCCAATGCCAAAGGCGACGTTATTGGCAAAGAGAACATTCTCCGC
>CAYGVA010000482.1:0-2209 GCA_964353225.1 uncultured Leptolyngbya sp. | reverse complement strand
TCAAAATAGCTCCGGTTCACGGGGCGGGAGAAGTTCGTCGCGATAGGACTCAAATGCGGGAAAGTCAGAGCTGCCTTGGTAGGACAAGATCGTCTCTGGCCATTGAGACGCCAGTGCAGATGGGGTTTGCACCACCTGACGTAGGGCCTGCAAAATCAAGGTTTGCAGCAGAACATTGGATTGGGCTGCTTGACGGATCAAGTCTTGTTCTAGATCGGGGGGTAAGTTAATTGTGATTTGCATATAATCTCTCCTTCTACCTACAGCGGTATATTTATGGTCGAAAAGTGCCTGAGAAATTGGCAAACCCATTCATTTTTCATGTTGACCCCGCTGTTCTGTTTCCACGGAACAAAGAACAGACTGACCAACTGACCAGCTGACTTGCACTGTTGTGTAGAGGCGAATTTTAGCCTCAAGAAGTGCCGCAGGGTTCGGAATTATTGAAACCTGTGGATTAGAACCTACGCTACGGACGATAACAAGATAGTAGCGGTCACCCATGGCTTGCGCGACCTGCCATTCTTTATCCATAAAACTAATGCCGCCTTGTTGCCCAGCAAGCCCTTTCACTTCCACGGCAATAAATGTAGAACCAGTTTCAACCTTAAAGTCATACCCGCATTGCTCATGCCGGCAATCGAGCAGCAGTCCACGAATGGGTAAGCCTGTTTGAGTGTGATAATCCACAAATGTGGTCTCTGCTTTGATTCCGGTCAATCCACGCAAACCGGTTGATAATGCTGTTTCATCAATATTGGCGTCAGCATCACCAATTGTTGCAACAATTTCAGTTACCACTTGCCCTGAAGGAGATCGAGTGATAGAGGAGACGACCACAAACACTTCAGACTCGGTCAGATCACTAAATGCTTCGATAACACGCTTACGACTCGCATACATTTCACGTTTATGCCAGCCTTGCCGCAGGTTGTCATGAACAGGATCGAATTCGTCTCGCCAGTTTTGAATGGACCTAGACGGGATGCCAAATGCATCAGCTAAAGCTTTGTGTGTTGCAGACTGAGTGGCGTGGCCAAAGCGAGCGTATGCATGCTCATCGAATCGGGAGAGGTAGTATCCGCAAATCATGCCGAGTACGTTGTAACGCTCCATTGCTTCTCTTGGCAACTAGTAAAAGAAAGACATTTTAAAAATAGGCGAGAGGGTTTGAGGCGTATTCATGGTTGACCTAGACGCTTTGCCAAGCATAACCCTGCCCATGGAAGACAGCTAACGTCCAGCCTTGCCTTTCCTCAACATAGCCCGCAACGGGCGATACAAAATCGCCGCAACGATCGCCCCGATCGCCCCTGTGAGAACGGCATATATCGGGATCCAAACAAACGCGATCGCAATTGCCGGTGTCAACGCCTCATCGGTATAAATCGGACTGAGAGACACCCACGATCCCACCAAAATCATCGCCAAGATCCCCACCAAACCCCCGATCAACACCGCCGGAGCATAGTTCCTGAGACGGGTTTTGGAGAGGATACCGATGATCACGCCCAGCACCACGTAAGGCAGCAGCCTGAATGCCGTCAGGATAAGGTAGCTGCCCCCATTAAAAGGCTGGAAAGCATCCTGAAACCCACTGGCGAAGCTATGGTCACCGACCACAACCGCCAGCGCCCATTGCACCAGATTCTCGTTGATGATCAGCGCTGGCACCAGCAACGCGATCAGATATTGGCGTGTTTTCATAGGAGCCTCATGCTGTGTGTGATAGAACCCGCTTGAGCAGCCCTTAAGCCTCAAATTCCTGAAGAGAGTGTTAAGTTGAGTAAACAGGGTATGGCACGATTCAGGGATCGATATCCTGCATAGAGATGCATCTGCTGCACCATGTTACTCAGAAGCGGTTTGAAAACCCTTTTGCCGTTGATGGGGCTGCCAAAACTGCCTAGAACAAGAACGGTCGCATCGGAGATTTAGTCGCTGTACTGGCTGCCTCCCGTCGCAGTTAGCACTGCCCCCTTGTTTTTGACCGTTTCTCAACTGGAATTTTGCCTCAGTTTCATTATTGCAATCGGATCTACCAATCCGAGGGAAGGTATGGGTTTGAGTAATCCCGCAGAACACCGGCTCCAGAAGATTCAAGCGGAGCGGGCGTTGATTTTAAACAACGTTGATGACGCGATCGCCCTCCTCGACGCCGAGCAGCGATTGGTGCTGTTCAACGAGCGCCTCGCCGACATGTGGGGCC
>CAYGVA010000481.1:0-2212 GCA_964353225.1 uncultured Leptolyngbya sp. | reverse complement strand
CACCGAGAACACATAAATCAGTGAGGCGGAGGGGGCGGCAATGCTGAGGTTGATGCGGGTCAGGGCCAAAATATAGGCGATCGCCCCCACGCCGTAGGCACAAAGCCCCCCTAGCAGGGCTGGGGTCGTGGCAATGCCAAGAATGTGGGAAACGGCATTGTCAGCGGTGACCTCCCCCAGTTGCAGCGCTCCGATCTTTAACAAGAGCTGACCGCAGGAACTGGTCACCACGGCAATCATCAGCAGGCCAAATTCTTGAGGGCTCACAGGGAAAAGGTCCAGACTTCAAACATTTGTAGGCGGGGGCACGGGCTGCCCCCCAACATCCATCTCGATTGTTGTAGGTTGCCGCCATTGCCCCCGCCAACTGGCCAGGGGCATTGACAACGATCCGATGCAGAAATTTAGATCGCTTATTCGTACAGCCAAGCCTTGAGAGAAGGCTCCCAACCAGCTAATTCTTCATCTTTGAACCACAGGGCAATTTCCCGCTGGGCGGTTTCGACAGCATCAGAGCCGTGGATGAGGTTGCGACCAATGGTGATGCCAAAATCCCCTCGGATCGTACCGGGCTCAGCGGTCAACGGATTGGTGGCACCAATCAGCTTGCGGGCCGAGGCGACCACCCCATCCCCTTCCCAAACCATCGCCACCACTGGACTAGATGTGATGAAATCGACCAGGCCACCAAAGAAGGACTTGTCCCGGTGCACATCGTAGTGGGCCTCCGCCAGATCACGGGGCACGGCCATAAACTTCATGCCCACCAGGGTAAATCCCTTGGTCTCAAACCGTTGCACCACTTCACCAATCAAGCCCCGTTGGACTCCATCGGGCTTGATCATGATAAAACTGCGTTCCACAGACACTCACTCCTAACGTACGGATGACGTTCTCTATGCTCAGGAACGCCGTCCTTTTTGTAAAGCTTTTTCTCTAAATAGTGGGCAAGTTGATGAGTATTGGCCTGATGTTCTGGGGCAGTCAATCCCTCCGGGGGGATGTCCCCCCCTGGGAAACGACAAAGGTATAAATCACATCCCCATAATCCGTCGGCTCAAACTGGGCAAAAAAGTCCTGGGCTCTGGCATCTAGGAAGCGGCGAGCTTGGGGGCCGGGAATTTGCGCGGCCATGGCAAACTCTAAAACGCTAAGGCGACCTTGGTGATGGCGCAGGTAATCGTAAAAAATGTCATATAAAACCCGTTGGTGCTGGCGGTGACGCTGCCATAGCCCTAGCAACCCGCAGGCTCCGACCCCCAGCAGCAACCAAGGTAGAACCACCTGCAACAGTAACAACAGCAGGATGACCACCAGGGTCAGGGCGATCGCAATGCCCAATCGAGTTTGCAGATGGGTAGGGGGTCTTTCCCAGGGCGATGGGGCCATGGCCGGTGCCGTGTAACGATGGGGAAGGGGCTGATACCCAAGGGTCAGACCCTAGGGAAATAATACAAACATACTTGACCCGCCGGGAAGGTTACTCAGTAAGCTTAAGGGGGAGTAAGTTTTGGGGTTTCAGCGCTCAAAGCTCAGCGTTGAGGGTGGCGTTGACTGTATTCAAGGCAAGATTTAGACCTGCATTAATTCGGATTCTTTAGAAAACCAGCCCCCATTGATTTCAGATTCAGATGCTCACGTTTTTCTATGCTCAAGTTTAGTAACCCTAAAGCCCGTCAGCAGGCCGATCAACTCATGCAACCGGCCCTGATTCGGGTGATTGACAATATTCGCAAATGCTTAGAAGTCTCAACTTGGGTCGGTGACTACCAAGAGGCCCATGTCTGGCCCCAGGGGACGGCCGAGGCTGACATTCAGCAGGTCAAAGCTCTGAATACCCAGCTAGCACGAGCTAAGCCAGAACAGGTGACTAACCTAGAAGCGCAGTTGGCGAAACTGCCGCAGGCGTTTCCGGTCTACGAATTACACCTCACCCAAGGGGATCAGAAAAAGACGGTTGATCTGTGGGATCTTTGCTATCAGACCTGCTTCCAGCGGTTCCCGGTGGGTGATCAGGCCGTGGCGGTGGACATGACCTTGTGGGACCCGGAGATGGGGGATGTGAATTGGGTTGCCCTGGATGAAAAAGCCAAGGCCATCGTCCAGCACATTTTTGCCGACTTAGAAACCCAGCCATGCTAGAACTCCATTGCCATACCACCTGCTCCGATGGCACCCTCACCCCAGAAGCCTTGGTGGCGATGGCGAAGCA
>CAYGVA010000480.1:0-2225 GCA_964353225.1 uncultured Leptolyngbya sp. | reverse complement strand
GCCTCTAGACGATGGGGGCACGTCTTTTCGGCACTACTCAATATAGTTAACCATGGGTATCCCTGTCAAACCCTATTTTGAGAGAAATTCAGCAAAATGGAGGCATCGCCCATGGCTAGCCCCCATTCCAGCCGTGAGCCTACCCGACCAAGCCCACCGCCGCCAGGATTTTGACCAAAATGCCATTGACGATCGCCAGCGCGATCGCCCCCAAAATAGCGCTCCAGATGCCCCACTTCAGCTTGAAGCCCTCTACCAAAAACGCCGCCAGACCAAATACAATCACGCCACTCAGCAGCGGCAGTAGCCCGAGACTCAGCACCGCAAAGACCCCCTTAAAGGGCAGGATCGCCAGAATGGCGTGCAATAGACCAATGATGGCCCCACCGATCAGCGCCTTGGCTGGGCTATCAACCTCGACCCCAATGGGTAGCTTCGAGATGATCAGCAAACTGACCGCCAGAACCACGACGGTAATTAAAAATCCAATAATCATGACTCGACAAACTCCTTAAAGCGAACAACACACGGGTTTCAGCCCTTACAGTAAACCGCCAGGGTTAAAATCCGCTGGAAACCGCACCACCTGTAGCAAAAGAAAAAATTTTGTACGGATCTTAATCCGTAAAAATAGTGGTTGTGGGGTCCTTGCTGGCCGGTGCCAACCAAGCCCCTAACACCACCGCATGGGCCTCTGCTCATAGCCAAATCGACACCTCTCGGGGCAGCTCCGGGGCGGTCTCCCTCGCCGCGTCGACAGCAACCCGATTCCCTTCACGCTATCGGTGCGGCTTAAGGGAGAAGTTATTGAATTTAATGGTGTTCTGTCAGACGAAGAACCCCCCGCACTCCGGTTTTCGTTTAGCGCATTTTAGGAGGCAGAATAAAGGGAGCTAAAAACGCCCGATCATGAGCGATGTTGCCAATCTATTCTCAACGGCTAACCACCAGGACGATTTACCAGCTGATTGCCACAGGCAGCGCGATCGCCCTCTTGGGCGCGATCGGGTGCGCGGCTCCATCTGCATCCTCCCCTGCAACCCAGACTGAAGCCGCCGCTACCGCCGAGGCCCCCGCTGACAGCAATGCAGCGTTCCAAACCGTCACCGTGGCAGAAAATTTGGAGCATCCCTGGGGGCTGGCTTGGCTGCCCGAGGGTGACCTGCTGATTACGGAGCGATCGGGGCGATTGCGCATCGTTCGAGAGGGCATCCTCGACCCGACCCCGATGCCTGGCATCCCTGAGATTCTTGCCCAGGGCCAAGGGGGCTTACTCGATATTGCCGTACATCCCCGCTTTGCAGACAATCGCCTGGTTTACTTCACCTATTCCCAGGGCACCACTGCCGCCAACCGCACCCAAATTGCCCGCGCCAGCTTTGATGGCAGCACCCTGAGCAATTGGCAAGTCATTTTTGAAGTGTCCCAAGCCAAACCTAGGGGGCAGCACTTCGGTGCTCGGCTGGTCTGGCTGCCCGACGGCACGCTGCTGGCTTCCATTGGTGACGGCGGCAACCCGCCAATCGAGCTTGAGGGCCAATTCATCCGCCAACAGGCCCAGAACCTCAACAGTCACCTCGGCAAGGTGATTCGCATCAACGACGATGGCTCGATTCCCGCTGATAATCCCTTTGCCAATGATGCCGAGGCCGCCCCAGAAGTTTGGAGCTACGGGCATCGCAACATCCAAGGTCTGGCGGTGGACCCAGCCACCGATCAGGTTTGGGCCACGGAACATGGGTCGCGGGGGGGGGATGAGGTCAACCGGATTGAGGCGGGTGAAAACTATGGCTGGCCCCTGGCGACCCATAGTCGAGAATATTCGGGCGGGCTGATTTCCCCCGAAACATCCCTGCCGGGCATGGTAGACCCGCAGGTGATCTGGACCCCCTCGATCGCCCCCTCTGGGCTCGCGGTCTACCGGGGGGATGCCTTTCCGGCATGGCAAGGGGATCTGTTTGCCGGCGGGTTAGTGTCCCAAGATATTCGCCGCATTGAGCTAGACGAATCGGGCAATGTGGTGAATGAAGTGTCGATGCCGATAGGCCAGCGGGTAAGGGCGATCCGCCAAGGGCCAGATGGCCTGCTCTATGTGCTGACGGATGAATCGAATGGGCAACTCATCCGACTTGAACCCTTTTCCGGAATTTGATTTTCAACTTACTACTACTCTGCTCGTTTTCTCTTGGCCATTATTCTGGGTAACCGTCCCCTGAGCGGAGTCG
>CAYGVA010000479.1:0-2227 GCA_964353225.1 uncultured Leptolyngbya sp. | reverse complement strand
TTGAGTAACACTGTGCGCGAGGTCCAGGACGGCGCTTCGTCCTGGTGGTAGGCCGGAGGACGTGCGTAGCGGGGGTCTGGGGGCAATCCAAATGCCCCCGGTCGTAGCGTCCCATCGTTGACCGAAATCTTCGCCTAACCTAACCGGTTTGAACAAAGCCTGTTTTTTCCCTTTAAAGAATCAGCCCTAGGAATGCAGGGTCTGTCTAAATTGAGGCCAAGGGGCCGCGTGTTGATAGTCGCTATCCAGCTAACTCGGCCCTCGTTGTCCATTCATGACAGTCGAGCAGAATGCGTTGTCCCCAGCGCCACTATTTTTCCAAGCGCCACCGCAATTAGATCAGCAATTGTGCGTCAGCCAAGTAATGAACAGACTAGGGTAAGGGACAGAAACCACTCCCCTACAAGGGTTTCATCAAGGGTAGGGGGCAGTTCGCCTGACCCCATGCAGGATGGGGATAGCAGGCTGTTTTGTGAGTCCATTAGTGGTTTTGACCTCACCCCCGTAGACTGATGGGGATACTTAAAAAAGTCTAAAGGCGAGACGATGCGGATTCTGTTTGTGGCAGCCGAGGCAGCACCGCTAGCGAAAGTTGGAGGTATGGGGGACGTTGTCGGTGCCCTGCCCCAAATCTTGCGGAAAATGGGCCACGATGTCCGAGTCTTTATGCCCTATTACGGCTCCATTGCGCCCAAGGTTGATATCCCAGCCGAACCGGTGTGGCGGGGCGAGGCGATGTTTAACGCCTTCGCCGTTTATGAAACGGTGATGCCCGATTCCGACGTGCCGCTGTACCTATTTGGTCACCCGGTCTTTGATGGTCCCAATATCTACGGGGGCGCAGACGAGGCTTGGCGCTTTACCTTTTTTGCGAATGGAGCAGCGGAGTTTGCCTGGAACCATTGGAAGCCCCAGATTATTCATTGCCACGACTGGCACACAGGCATGATTCCGGTGTGGATGCACGACACCGCTGACGTTGGCACGGTCTTCACCATCCACAATTTGGCCTATCAAGGTCCCTGGCGCTGGCAGCTCGAAAAAATCACCTGGTGCCCTTGGTATATGCAGGGCCACAACACCATGGCGGCGGCGGTGCAATATGCCGATCGCGTCAACACAGTCTCCCCCACCTACGCCCAGCAGATCCAAACCGCCGACTATGGCGAAGAGCTGGAGGGGCTGCTATCTTTCGTGGGTGATCGCCTCAGCGGCATTATCAATGGCATCGATCGCGATCGTTTCAACCCCGCCACCGATAGCCAACTGGTCAAACCCTTCACGGCAGACACCCTAGATCTGCGCAAAGCCAACAAAGTTGCCCTCCAAAAAGAAGTCGGCCTAGACATTAACGAAGACACCTTTTTAGTGGGCATGGTCGGGCGATTGGTGGAGCAAAAGGGCCTAGACCTGTTGTTGCAAACCCTCGATCGGTTTTTGGCCTATACCGATGCCCAGTTTGTCTTGCTGGGGACGGGCGATCGCTACTACGAAAACCAACTCTGGCAATTAGCCGCCCGCTATCGGGGCCGCATGGCGGTGTACCTCATGTATAGCGATGGCATTGGCCGTCGTATCTATGGGGGGGCCGATGCCTTCCTGATGCCCTCCCGGTTTGAACCCTGCGGCATCAGCCAAATGATCGCCATGCGCTATGGCTGTATCCCCATTGTGCGCCGCACCGGTGGGCTGGTAGATACCGTGTCCCACCACGACCCCAACAAGGCGCTGGGGACGGGGTATTGTTTCGATCGCTACGAGCCCCTAGACCTCTATACCTGCATGGTGCGGGCCTCCGAAGGATACCGTTATACCGAAAACTGGCAAGCCCTACAGCGACGAGCCATGGCAGAAAACTTCAGTTGGGACCAGTCCGCAGCCGATTACATCAAGCTGTACTCAGACATTTTGGGCATCGACGATCAGCCCCCAGTCGGCCAAGCAACCCCCATCATCCCCCCCTCTGTTTCAACCCAGTAATCCCCCAACAAGTTGGGCGCGGAAACCCCTCCCCTACGAGGGTTTCGTCAAGGGTAGGGGACAGGTCTCCTGGTCCGATGCAGGATTTTCGGGCAGGGTTGGGCGCGGAAACCGCTCCCCTACGAGGGTTGCATCAAGGGTAGGGGGCAGGTCTCCTGACCCCATGCAGGATTGGGATGGCAGGCTGTTTTGTCAGTCCACTAGCCCGAAAGCCGGTATTTTAGTTCTCGGCAATCTCCTTACTTGC
>CAYGVA010000478.1:0-2229 GCA_964353225.1 uncultured Leptolyngbya sp. | reverse complement strand
GCCCTGAGCTCGTCGTGGGCTTCCTTCCCGCAGGGAATAGGGTGAATGAGCTTCGACAAGCTCAGCCCGAGCGGCAAATTCAGAACCCGCGAGGCCATACTGAGAATTGCTGGGTAAATTCGACCTGCTTTGACACCTGCGAGGGTAACCGTCCCTGGAATCTGACGAAGATTGGTCGTTTCAGCCATTTCAGGTCTAAATACCGTTCAAGATATAGGCTGAAACCCTATTAAGCTCGTTGACTCCTAAGCTCAACCCAACCCCTGGGACACTTACCCGATTAGCAAAGGTAACGGATATAAAATTTTTCCCGATGACTATGCTCTACCCGAATACCAACAACTACTCAATGCATGTCAACGCGCGTGGGTATTTGGAGGGATGGGTTCCTGGAACGACATCGGATTCAACGAATAGGCTAATCAAAAAGAATATGAAGACCTCTCGGATAAATTATTTAACCTTATCAATCTATCTTTAATCGTCGCCTCAAATCCATTTCCAAGGCCAGCCGAAGAAAAGGATGTGTCCAAGAATGAGCAAGCATAGGGTGCGGTCCTATCTACATATACGGGCAAACTGAGCCAATGTCACGGGAACGCACCATGAGCGATCGCACTCCATTTCCGCAGCGTTTTCACGGATTTTACTTTCCGCAAATCTAAAGCGTATAAGATCTGGGAATGAAAATCCTATGTGCTAGATCTGGCGTTGAATATCATAGTTAGCTATCAATGAAAAAAAGTGATGCGTTGCAAGCTAGTACCACTGCAAGTGTGTCCGTGCTGTCAATCTCTCAGGCAACGACAGCTACGTTTACCGATCTTTATTTTCAACACACATTTTTGTTCTTCATTCAGGTTGGTAGCAAAAGGGTATTGTGTCCGATAAACGGTGAACTGACTGGCCATTCTGAAGATGTGATGATATTTCCACCTGGGTCTATGGTGACGATGGAAAACCGACCCGTGCTTGGCGATGATTATCGGGCTACTGGTGTTTGCTTTCCACGCCATATGATAGAAGCGGTGTTCTCTAACACAACACCCAAGTCCGAATCAACTGGCATCCAAATTGTGCCAGCTTCTACAGGTCAGTCCTTCCAAATATTAAATACTATTCAGGCCACACTGGACGACACAGAAATACCAGAGCCGATAAGACAGCACCGACTGTTGGAACCCTTGATCTGGTTAAAACATAATGCTGTTTATCTCTCACCCCATGAAGAAGAGAGACCCCTTAGTAAGGTTAGAAGACTTATTGAAACAGATTTAAGCCACCCTTGGCGATCCAGCGAAGTGGCCGATTATTTTGCCATCAGTGAAGCAACCATGAGGCGTTGGCTAACCAAATCCGGGCAAGGATTTTCAAAAATACTGCAGAATACAAGACTTGAGCATGGGCTTAGCCTTCTACAGTCAACAGACATTCCAATTTCAGAAATCGCATTTGATTGTGGATTCAAAGCACCATCCCACTTTTCGGATTCGTTCAAGAAGCGATTTGGGATCAAGCCGAGTGAGATACGCAAGGTAGAAAGTTGAGCGTTTTTCGATAGTTTCTGCCTGATTGGTGAAAGTAGAGTAAAGCTGTCCTTGTTAAATTTAGAGTGTAGACAATACTCAACTTAAAGAGGACTACGACAATGCTTGGCAAGTTTAATTTCCTTGGCTTTTTTCTCGCCACAATGATCACATCTCCTGCATTTGCGCAGGAGTTTAACTTAACCAGTACAACCGTCTCCGAAGGTGAAAATTTAACAACTGCCCACGTTTTTGCAGGTTTTGGATGCGAAGGTGAAAACCAGTCGCCACAATTGTCATGGACTGGCGCACCAGAAGAAACAAGAAGCTTTGCAATCAACGTGTATGATCCAGATGCACCCACTGGCTCAGGCTGGTGGCATTGGAATGTCGTCAATATCCCAGCCTCCACGAACTCTATTTCTCAGAATGTGAGCACCAATAACGACCTACCTGGTGAGGCAATTGAGATTCGAAATGACTACGGTACTATTGGGTTTGGCGGCGCTTGTCCCCCTCCCGGTGAAGTCCACCGTTACATCTTTACGGTGTATGCGCTGAGTACGGAACGCTTGGAACTGCCTGAAAATCCAAGCAATGCGCTTGTCGGTTTCATGATCCGTGCAAATATGCTCGATAGTGCAAGTATCACAGCGGTTTATCATCGATAATATTAACGAATAGCAACAGTTTTACCCCCAAT
>CAYGVA010000477.1:0-2249 GCA_964353225.1 uncultured Leptolyngbya sp. | reverse complement strand
AGGGCCGAATAACTCACCCCCGCCGTGCCCTCGCCGGGATGGGTGCAGTCTCCCACCAGCCACAGCCCTGGGATGGGGGTGCGGTTGGCAAAGCCGAAGGGACCAAAGTTGTTTACCCGCATCCCCAATCCCCCGACCGCCCCGCGATCGCGCCCCGTAAACCGTTCAAAGGTGCGGGGTGTTCCGGCTTCCACATGGATGATGTGGTCAGGGCGCAAGTCAAAGAATTGCCCCAGGTGGGCGATCGCCGCATCGGTATAGCGTTGCTTGCGGGCCGGGTAATCGGCTGATTCCCCCCAATCCTTGAGGTCTACAAAAGACGAAGCCACAATCGTCGCTCGCCCCTCAGGAGCCCGCCCATCCCCAGGGTGACTCACCGACACAAACAGCGAATTGTTTTCGCCAATGGGGCCGTCGTAGTCATAAAGAAACTGCAAATGGGGCGGGCAGCCCTCGGGGATGGCGGCTTGCTCAACGCCCAAATACACCACAAAAGCCCCGGAAGCAGCAGGCAAAGCGTTCACCCGGCGCTGATAGCTGGGCGGGACTTGTTCCCCCAGCAGCGTCACTAGGTTTTGCACCGTCACGTTAGCCACCACCTGATCGGCAGGCTCCGTCCAGATCTGGCCGGTTTTAGGGTTCCGCACCGTCACCCCAGTGGGTTCACTCCGGTAGAGGTGAATCCGTTCCACGGTGTGGCCCAGCAGCAGCTTGCCGCCATCCCGACGGAGCGCGGCGACGAGGCGATCGCTGAGCACCTGCATACTGCCTTGGAGATGGGACAACCCTAGGGGAGCTTGGGAAACCCCGAGGGCGGTGGCGGCATAAAGCAGGGCGGTTTCGTCGGCATCCACCTGGGAGTAGAGCTTGAGTTGCAGATCTAAGAAGGTCTTGAGGCGGCGATCGCCATATAGGCCAAACAGCTTGAGGATCTGCCCCACGGTGCAGAAGGTAAAGGGGGCGGTAATCAAGGTGTCGGGTCGCAGTGCTGTCACCAACTGCCCTAAATCCCACAGGTTGCGGGGGGGCAACACCGGTTGCCGCCCCTGGAATCGCCAACTGGCCTGAAACAGCACCTGCAAGAGCTGCCAGAAGGGCTCACTACCGGGGAATTGTCGCTGCCGTTCGGCCCGCCAGCGATCGGGGTCCCGCCAGATCGAAATGGGCTCCGTTTCTCCTGGCAAATATACCGCGCAAGCGGGGTCGCAGGGGTTGGCCTCTGGCAGCGGAATATCAAGGCTGGTGAAAATTTGATGATGGATGCCCCCCGGCTCTAACCCTGCCACCTGGGTCGCCCCCACATCAAAGGTAAATCCCCGGCGCTGAAAGGTAGAGGCGCACCCCCCCGGCACTTGGCCCTGGTCAAAAACGGTGACCGCATAACCTTGGTGAGCTAGTAGGGCCGCAGTGGTTAGCCCACCAATGCCGCCCCCCACAACCACCACGCGCTTTGCTAAACGTTTTTCTGAGGGGAAGGTGGCGACCATGGTTACATTTCGTTACATCTGAGCCCTTAGTGTAGCGAATCGCCCATGGCGGTGGCCCACTGGTCGGGGGTGTTGCAGTTGAGCAGTTGGTCGAGGGGCACATCGGGGATGGCCTGGACAGAAACAGCGGTAAGCCAGGATTGAAAGGAACGGTGCCCCTGGCTGATAGCGCTTTCCAGAGAACCTAGGCAAGTGCCGCGATAGAAGCCACAGAGGGGTTCCCAGCCTTTGGGGCTTTGGGGCAGATAGGCGGTGACATCGGCATCAAGGTGCGGGAGCAGGCTGGCCCATTGCTGAAGGGTGGGGCCGGTGAGGTGGGGTAGATCGCAGGCGAGTAGCAGCACCCAGTCGGTGTGGAGTTGTGGCAGGGCCTGGGCAAAGGCGGTCAGGGGGCCGGGGGGCTTGCCCTCTGGGGCGGTTGACTCAAGGATGAACCGAGTGTCAGGGGGAAGCAGGGAGCGGTAGCGATCGGGCCAAGGGGTCAGGATGGTGACACGGGGGGTGCAGTGGTAGGCGGCGGCGTGGAGGTGATGGATGAGGGGATGGCCGTGGAGGGGGAGCAGGGCTTTGTCACGACCCATGCGGCGGCTACGGCCACCGGCGAGGATAAGGGCGGTGAGCGAGGGAAGGGGGCCAGATTGGGACATGGGGTAACAGTTATCCCTTAATCGCTATCGTGGGCTGAGGTGTGCCCTTGCCAACGATATCCGCCCCTTGCAAGAGGAGAATAATCGCGTCGAATTCAAAATTAATCGTCCAGCT
>CAYGVA010000476.1:0-2255 GCA_964353225.1 uncultured Leptolyngbya sp. | reverse complement strand
GGGGGGGACCTTTGCTTGGGGGGTCGCTATGGCACTATTTGCCAGTGGAGCCTTTGCTCTGTACATGATTGCCATGCAGTTGGGCTCACGACGGCTTAACCCGATATCGGTCAACATTGCCCAATTCACAACGCTATTTGTGCTGTCGGGGCTGCTCTTTGCCCTCACCTGGCTGCGGGGGCTAATTCAAGGGGTACCGGTGCTGCCCCCCAGCAGTAGCAACGGTTTGCTGCTGGGGGGCATCGTGCTGGGGGTACTGACCCTGGTGTGGTATCTCTTCAATACCTATGGGGTGCGTCTCATGGGGGCTGCCCAAGCTGCCCTGGTGGCTGCCGCAGTGCCCCTCTTGACCGCCATTATTGCCGTCAACTTGACCCCAGCCCTATCGACCATAAACTTTCTCCAATGGATTGGGGTGGCCATGATTACCCTCGGCACCTTTGCCCTCGGGGCTGAGCGCCTGAACCCTAACCCTGGGGCTAAACCTAGGCGAGTTAGAGCTTAACGAGGGATCTCGTCACCCTGCATCGCGCTACCCTCGACCATGCACCAAGATGCCTTGCCTCTGTATTTGCAAATTGCCGATGAACTGCGTCAGAACATCCAGGAATCGGTGTTTGGCATCGGCGATCGCCTCCCCCCCGAGACCGACCTTAGCGATCGCTTTGGGGTCAATCGCCATACCCTACGGCGAGCCATAGAGGTCCTGCGGCAGGAGGGGATCGTGAGTATTGAGCGCGGGCGAGGCACGTTTGTGATGGCCGCCCCCATCGCCGTCACCATTGGCAAGCGGGTACGCTACAACGAAGCCCTCAAAGCCCAGGCCCTCAATCCCCAATGGCAACTGCTGCGGGTGGTAGAACTCAGCGCTGACCCTAAGTTGGCCAAGCGACTCGCCATTGCCTTAGGGGATCCCGTCGTGCTGTTTGAGCGCCTGAGCCAGGTGGATGAGGTGCCGATCAGTCTGGCCAGCAGCCATTTCCCTAGCCAGCGCTTCCCCAAGCTCAGCGCCCATTGCGAAACCTATCGTTCCGTCTCTAGGTTGCTACGGCAAGAATACGCCTGCGACCACATTCGCCATAGCACGCGGGTGTCTGCCCGCACCGCCCGCCCCCGAGATGCCCGCCTCTTAAAAATGCCTGCCACCACACCCATCCTGCTGTCGGAATCAATCAATGTGGATCAGCAGGGCGCAGTCATTGAATATGGGGTGACCCGGTTTCGGGGCGATCGCATGGAACTGGTGATCGACACGGACACTTAGCCCAAGCTTAACCCACCATTAACCCCGCTTGTTTCCCCCCTTAAACTTCCTCCTAGAGGATTGTTTTAGCTTGCTGTGAACCCATTCTTTAGGAGTTAATTACGTCTAGACATCTAGATGTAATACCCATGGTGAGCCCATGCTGTTCAGGTAGGCGTAGGAGAGGTAATGCAGGCAACGACGGATTCTTTAAATGCATCCTTCGCGCAACCTGCCGTTTGCGTTGATGGTTTGTCAAAGGCGTTTAAAGGTCGTCCGGCCCTCCAGCAGGTGGGCTTGGCGGTCGAAGCGGGTGAGATGCTGGCCTTGGTGGGGGCTTCTGGTTCGGGTAAATCCACCCTTTTACGAAATCTGAATGGTCTCCAATTGGCGGATCAAGGCCAGGTAGAAATCTTTGGCAGCCCCTTGCAGGTGGATGGCAAGCTCCATTCCAAAGTGCGTCAATTGCGCAGTCAGATTGGGTTCATCTTCCAGCAGTTTAATTTGGTGCGGCGGCTCACCGCCCTAGAAAACGTGCTGGTGGGCAATCTGTCCCAAGTTTCACTTTGGCGATCGCTCACCCAAAGCTTCACCCCAGCCGAAAAGCTCAAGGCGCTGTCAGCCCTAGAGCGGGTCGGCATCCTTGACCAGGCCTACCAGCGCGCTTCCTCTTTGTCGGGGGGGCAGCAGCAACGGGTGGCGATCGCCCGCTGCCTTATGCAGGGGGCCAAAATCATCCTGGCTGATGAACCCATCGCCTCCCTTGACCCTGAGTCTGCCGCCAAGGTGATGGAGCTATTGACCACCCTTAACCAAGAGCAGGGGATCACGGTCATCATTTCCCTCCATCAGGTGCAAGTGGTGCAACGCTATTGCCCCCGCTCCATTGCCCTGCGTCAGGGCTTGGTTTGCTTTGACGGTCGCACCGCTGAGCTAGATGAAACCCGCCTAGCGCAGATCTATGGCTCAGCGGTAGAAGAGTTGGTTTTGCGCGGTCACAGTGAGGTCTTTG
>CAYGVA010000475.1:0-2255 GCA_964353225.1 uncultured Leptolyngbya sp. | reverse complement strand
GGAATCTCCAGCGCAAACAGCAGTGCCTCAAAGCGATCGCTCGGCAACGCGGCCAATTGGTCAAAAAGCTGTAACCGATCTGTGAATTCCGCAGACATCTGGTGGGGATAGCTAGCTGGGCAGTTCCTTCCCTTTATAGCCCTATCCGCCAGACTTGACCCGCCCGATACAATCAATACACCTGTATTGACTGTGCCGAGCCCATTCCCCCGGTATCTTAGAGCTATGGCCTACGAACCGCTGCACCACAAATACCGCCCCCAAACCTTCACCGAACTGGTGGGGCAAGACGCGATCGCCACCACCCTCACCAGCGCCCTAGAACAGCGCCGCATCGCCCCCGCCTATCTGTTTTGTGGCCCTCGTGGTACCGGCAAAACCTCCAGCGCCCGCATCCTCGCCAAATCCCTCAACTGCCTCAGCGCCCCCGACCCCACCGCCCAACCCTGCGGCCAGTGCGATGTCTGCACCGGCATCAACAACGGCTCGGTCTTAGACATCGTCGAAATTGACGCCGCCAGCAACACCGGCGTCGATAACATCCGCGAATTAATTGAACGGGCACAGTTTGCCCCCGTGCAATGCCGCTACAAGGTCTACGTCATTGACGAGTGCCTCACTGGCGATGCTCAGGTGCTCACTCAAAATGGCCTGATGAGGATTGATGATCCTCAGCTCGAAGGTCAGCAAGTTCTCAGTTATAACGAGCAATCAAGTACCTGGGAATTCAAGCCCGTGCTGCGCTGGCTCGACCAGGGAACGCGGGACATTTTGGAAATCGAAACGACGCATCGTAAGATCAGGTGTACTGGCAATCATTTGATTAGGACCGAGCAGGGATGGGTCGCCGCCAAGGACCTCAAGACAAGAGCCAAGATACTATCCCCTGTGCCTGTGGCTGCGGGACGCTCATCAACAAAATTGGCACCGATAAACGCCCGCGCCGCTTTGTTAGCGGTCACCAGTTCAAAGGCAACACCTACGGGCAAAAGCCTTACAGCCTCGACGATATCTTTGCACAAGCAAAGCCGCTTCGACCGTGCTGCCAGTGTGGATGCGGCGAAAAGTTGGTTATCCCGGAGTTTCTTCAACAAAAGGGAAAAGGGATCGGCAGCATTCAGTCCTACTGAAAAAGGCATCCTTTCAAGAAGGGCCACGGCAATTGGCAACTCAGAACCCAGAAATACCTGGATGCCGCTGGCACCCTCTCCCTTGAACACCTCGGCCTTATCTACGGCACGCTCTTGGGAGACGGGTCAATCACCTATCCCAACCCCCACAGTCGATTTCCTCGATTGGCCTGGACCCACAGCCAGCAACAGCAGGACTGGCTGGAGTACAAAGCCTCCCGCCTCGGCCTCCTGCAACCCAAACTATGGGCGTCTGCCAACCAAGGATATGGAGAGTCCTCGGTGTGCTGTCGTACCGCTTGCCACCCCGATCTCCGAGCCGTTTTCAGTTGCGTCCGACCAGACAACGGACAAAAGTCCGTCTCCCACCAATGGCTATCCCAAATTTCCGAGGCAGGCATGGCCTGGTGGTACATGGATGACGGCTCCCTCAGCCTTAGCCCCCAAGGAAGCCCCCAAATCCAATTCCATACAGAAGGGTTTTCTGTCGAGGAAAACCAGCTCATTGCTGACTGGCTCACCACCTTGGGCTATTCGGCTAAGGCAAAATCCTACACTCGCGCCTCGGGCCAGCAGTACGCCTACGTCTCCATGGGAGCCAATGCCGCCCGAGACTGGCTCTCGGCCCTGCAACGATATGCCATTCCCGCCATGGACTACAAATTTGGAGGCGGTCGTATCTGTCCGCCCCGCTGGGGCTGAGCCCGTCTATGACATTGAGGTAGCCGACAACCACAACTTTGTCGCCAACGGATTGTTGGTTCATAACTGTCATATGCTCAGCACCGCCGCGTTCAATGCGTTGCTAAAAACCTTAGAAGAACCGCCGGACCAGGTGATTTTTGTGCTGGCCACCACCGATCCCCAGCGGGTGTTGCCGACCATCATTTCCCGCTGTCAGCGGTTTGACTTTCGGCGGATTCCGTTAGAAGCGATGGTGAGTCATCTCCAATTCATCGTCGAAAAAGAAACCATTGACATCACCCCCGAAGCGGTGCGACTGGTGGCCCAGGTGGCCCAAGGGGGGCTGCGGGACGCGGAGAGTTTGCTAGACCAACTCAGTTTGTTGGTGCCGCCAGTCACCGTCGAAAAAGTTTGGGATCTGGTGGGGGCGGTGCCCGAGCA
>CAYGVA010000474.1:0-2257 GCA_964353225.1 uncultured Leptolyngbya sp. | reverse complement strand
TTATTAAAGGCGATTTGGCTAAGATCTTGAGTTCGATGAACGTGGGAGCGAAGAGAGCGGCTGAAATAGTTCGCTCCCTAAGGAATTTCTCTCGCCTAGATGAAGCTGAAGTCAAAACAGCGGATATTCATGAGGGAATTGATAGTACGTTGATGATTTTGAATAGTCGCCTAAAGGCTAAACATGATCAACCTGAAATTAACGTGGTCAAAGAATACGGAGACTTGCCTTTAGTTGAATGTTATCCTGGCCAACTGAACCAGGTTCTAATGAATATATTTGCGAACGCCATTGATGCTTTGGAAGATTTCAATAAAACTCGCACTCGAAATGATATTCTAGACAACCCAAGCACAATCAGAATTTCGACTGAGGTTTTGGAGCATGGATTGTTGTTTATTCGCATTAGCGACAACGGTCCAGGAATTCCAGATAAAGTTCAATCCAGGCTATTTGAACCCTTTTTTACGACTAAGGCAGTTGGAAAAGGAACAGGTTTAGGGCTATCGATTAGCTACCAAATTATTACTGAGAAACATAACGGTTGTTTAAGTTGCTACTCTACACCGGAAGAAGGGACTACCTTTGTGATTGAAATTCCAATTCGCCATAGCTCCCTGTCAAAGAAAACTTCATCTGCGCTGTGATCAGAGCTTGAGGCCATGAAGAGGTAAAACAACTGAGCTAGACCGGATTGTGCCAGTAGGCTTATGTATAGAATCGAAGAAAATTTTGTCGCTAAGGCTGTAGCCCTGTAACCGTCCCACACATTACGCTGGCTGAGCGGAGTCGAAGCCAGATCTCCCGAAAAAGTCCCCTTCGACTCCGCTCAGGGGACGGTTACGTAGCCCTTGCAGGACAAAGGATTTTAGTTCGAGCATAAATACCCAGTATTCAGGTATTTAGATTATGTGAAAGGCTGAACCCCTTGAACGGACATTCAGCAGGTTAGAGGAGAGTTTTGTGTAATTAAATTCGGTATTGTTTTTCAGCAATAAAGGGTATTAAACGATGCAAGTAGAAGACCTTGAGCATCTAGGAATCATTGCTGGAATCATAGACCAAATGGGTCTAGAGGCGCGCACAAATGCTTGTTTAGGGCAGCATCCACAACAAATCGTGAGCCCAGGTCAAGGTGTCAAAGCGATGATTATTCTCAATGGCTTAGGCTTCGTTAGTGCCCCTCTATACTTGTACGAAGGCTTTTTTCTCGGGAAAGCCACCCGTCACCTGCTGGGTGCAGAGGTAGAAGCGCACCATCTCAATGACGATACCCTCGGACGAATGCTTGATAAAGTTTGGGACTACGGCGCGAGTGAACTATTCAGCTTGATTGCGATGAATGCCTATCGCGCCTTTGGTTTACAAGTGCATCGCTACCATCTCGACAGCAGTAGTTTCAACGTCCATGGAGCCTATGAAGACGCTACCAGCGGGGAAAGCGAAGGTTGCATCGAGATCACCTACGGCCATTCCAAAGACCATCGCCCCGACCTGAAGCAGTTCATGGTGGAAATGGTGTGTAGCAACGATGGGTCAGTGCCCCTATCGTTTCAAGTGGCCAGCGGTAATCAGTCAGACAAAGCCGTCTTCACGCAACGGCTCAAAGCCTTTGCTGAGCAGTGGGATGTCGACGGGATGCTGGTGGCAGATGCAGCGCTCTACAGCGCGGATAACCTCTCAGAATTAGGGACACTGCATTGGATTACACGGGTGCCCTTGCCCCTCTCCTCAGCCCAAAACTTAGTCAGCGACTTATGCTCAGAGACCTTTGTTGCTAGCGCCCACAAGGGCTACCGATTCAGCAGTGTCTGCAGCACCTATGGCGGGGTCAACCAGCACTGGGTAGTGGTGGAAAACCAAGCGCGGGTAGACAGTGACCGACAGCACGTTGACAAACAGGTGGAAAAACAGCGGCAGCGAGCTGAAAAGCAATGGCGTGCTCAGCAGAGAACCGATTTGGGCCATAGTCCAGACATGCATCTCAAGACCTACCAAAAATGGATCTCTGAAAAGGTCCATCGTCAGGCGTGGAAAGAACTGCAAAGCAAGGGAAAATAACTAAAACTGGCTTGAATTTGGCTTAAAAATCCAAGGAATTAGCCCCAATTTAGGGCAGTTCAGGCGTATTGCAATCCTGTCCAATTCCTTACCCTCATCGCCTTTACCTTGTATTTCAAGGGATTTAGACTTGTCCGGGACGTTGCAAAATCAGTAACGGCACCGATGGTCCTTGGTTAAGTTGTCATTCTAGAGT
>CAYGVA010000473.1:0-2259 GCA_964353225.1 uncultured Leptolyngbya sp. | reverse complement strand
TGATCCATGCCTATACTTCCGGTGTATCCGTGACCCGCCAACTCAGCTTGAGGTTCACCCAGAAGTTCCAGAGGGTAACCAGACCAATGGCAATAAATTTTGCGAGGTAGGCATTGAAGCCAAATAGATTAAAGAGCAGATTCACAATCAGGGTATTAAGCACCAACCCTGCCAAACAAATCAGGTTGAACTTGAGAAAACGCTTGAGCCTAGCGCGCCAGCCCTTTTGCTGTTGAGCAAAGTCAGCAAAGGTCCAGGCATCATTCCAGAGGAAGTTATTGAAAATTGCCGTTTCTGCCGAAAGGATGTTGCTGGTGGTCAACCCCACTCCCCATTGGCTAAACAACAGGAAGAAGATGGCATAGTCTACAAACAAGCCGCTAAAGCCGACTAGGCCAAACCGCAAGAATCGGCCCAGGGGAGCGGGTTTATCGGTGGGGGTGATGCGTCCCTGAAATCGCAGGCTAATTAAGTGGTGGAGGTAGTCGATATATTGCCGCCAGGTGACCTTGCTTTCCCCTTCAAGGCGTTCCTGAAAGACGTACCCCACCTCGGCAATGGTGTCGATCTGCCCCCGACCAATCACCTCTAGCAAAATTTTGTAGCCCTTGGGATAGAGCTGGGCTGAGGCGATCGCGCTGCGCCGCACCAAAAAGTAACCACTCATGGGGTCCGACACCCGCCCCACCACCTTCGGCAAAATCAACAGCCCCAGGGTTTGCGCCCCTCGGGATAAAAAGCGACGGATAAAGCTCCATTCGCTCACCCCACCCCCTTCCACATGGCGACTGGCCACCGCTAGATCCGCCTTGGTTTGCGCGGCGTCGAGCAGTTGGAGCAATACCTCCGGGGGGTGCTGTAAATCCGCATCAATGACCCCCAAGATGCCACCCCTCGCCACTTGCCAGCCCCGAATGACCGCCGACGACAAGCCGCGCTCTTCCACCCGCCGCATCACGCGTAATTGCGGATAGGTATTGCCCAGGGCTAGGGCCGCTTCCCACGTGAGATCGGGGCTGTCGTCATCTACCACAATAAGTTCGTAGTCCCCTGGAATCACCCCTTCTAGAAGGCGGGTGAGCTGCTCAACAATGGTCGCAATATTGCGGCACTCATTGTAAGTCGGGATGATGAGGGAGAAGGTGAGGGTTATGGTTTCCGCTGCCACCGGCGAGACCTGTAATGGCCCGGTGGGGGTTTCAACCAAGCATGAGGGCGTAGTAGCAACCATAGAAAGGGGATGAAAGGGAAGCCAGAAAGCAGTTAATGCCAGCCAGCCAGATATAGCGTGATTGTACGGTAGTTGCCGACTGCTTCCCTAAGTCACAAACGATGACTAAGTTCGTAGTGGACACTTTTTGCCAACAGGGGAATGGTATGTCTCCCCTAATACCCCTCCAAGTCTGGAAGGCAAATTCTCCACTGGAAAACTGCTGCCATGGGCCGTTACGTCACCTCAGATCCCTATCCTTATCCTTACAATGGCGATCTGCGTCCCGAAAATACGGTGCTGATCATCATTGATATGCAGACCGATTTTTGTGGCGAAGGGGGGTATGTCGACAAGATGGGGTACGACCTCTCCCTCACCCGAGCACCCATCGAGCCTTTGCAAAAGCTGCTGTCGGTGATGCGAGGCCAGGGCTATCCCATCATTCATACCCGCGAAGGGCATCGCCCGGACTTGACTGACTTGCCCGAAAATAAGCAATGGCGATCGCGGCAAATTGGGGCAGGCATTGGCGACCCCGGCCCTTGTGGACGAATTTTGGTGCGGGGGGAAGCGGGTTGGGACATTATTCCTGAGTTGGCCCCTCTCGAAGGGGAAGCGGTGATCGATAAACCAGGTAAAAGCGCCTTTTACGCCACCGATCTCGATCTATTACTACGGCGGGGCGGCATCCAAAACATTATCCTGACCGGCATTACCACCGACGTCTGTGTGCATACCACCATGCGGGAGGCCAACGATCGCGGTTACGAGTGCCTCATGCTCTCTGATTGCACCGGAGCCACCGACTACGGCAACCATCAAGCCGCGCTGAAAATGATCAAAATGCAGGGCGGTGTGTTCGGCACTGTGGCCACCTCCACCGATTTAATTGAGACCCTCCAGGCATAATTCACCCTTAACCCTTAGGGTTGATTCATTTAGCAGAGAAAAAAGTCAATATGCCCTATGAGCCACCTCAAACATCGCGGCCATGTTGAACGGCTGCAACGAAATTTCTACGGACAAATCGTTGCAACGGCACAGCC
>CAYGVA010000472.1:0-2270 GCA_964353225.1 uncultured Leptolyngbya sp. | reverse complement strand
GGATTTTAGCTAGAAATTCCATCAATCAACTGAAAATCGGCAGGCTTAATTAAGATGAGCATGCACGCTTATAATCATGCGCACACACGATAACTCGGATGCTTTGCCCACCTGCCATCCGCAATGATTCAGGCGTTTATACCCTCAGGTACTAGCGCCATAGGCGAGCCTTTGGGGAGTTGAGAGACGTGACCTGTCGCTGATGGCAGAGTCCAGTCGCAGATGGATTCATGCCCAGAGCGCATTTAGAATTCTGGGCCTAGAAAGGCAAGGGGATTCGCCATGGTTTGGGCAAAGCCGAGGATGCCGCGATCTCGATGTTCATAAATCAATTTGCCCTGGCCATTAAACAAAAAAGTGCCGCCCCGCTGGGTGAGATGGGTTGCATCGGGGACATAGGTAGACCAATGGCTGAGCGCTTCAGCCATGTTGCGCAGCCGTAGGGTGGCTAGCTCAAAGGGGCGCTGGAAGCCTTCTCCCCCGGCGGTGTTGAAGACCTTCCCTTGTAACGGCGGCAGGGGACCCGCTTTGATCGATTCCTCGGCGGCAATTAACTGGGGGGCTTGGCGATCGCCGGTATAGCCCCGCAGCACTTCCGCCAGGGTGCCAGGGCTCCCGATGCCAGCGCACATCAGCATTAAGTTCAGCCAAGCTTTTTGCCCAGGGTCGAGACCGGGCAGCGACACCGATAGCCCAGCGTAAAGCCCCAGGCTTTGGTGCAGGGCCGCCTCAGGATCGATATACAGATGCTCAGCGGGGAAGCCGGTATAGTCGCAAAACCGTTGGCCAGAGGCGCGATCGCCAATGCCCACTGCCCGCACCGCGATCGATTGGGCCTTTAGTTGGGGTTGGTGCCGTTGCAGCCACCAGGCATATTCGAGGCTGTCAAAATCCCCCAGTTGGGGCCACACTAGCACCAGTGATTGTTGGGCAGTTTCGGTATTGCTCAAGATCGGGACGGTAGCGCCATCACTGACCCGTTGGCGTTGGGTGGTGTCTAAAATGGGGTAGATATCCATAACCGCTCTATTCCACCAGGGCTGAGGTGTCTAGCTCGCTGTAGCGCTGAAAAAAGCCCAAGAGTTGCTGAATAATCTGGGCCACCCCGCCACTGACCTCCGATTCCACATTCAGCGGTAGCACCGGGTCATGGAGGGAGAGCCGCAGCAAGCACCACCCTTGGGATTGGGGAGACTGGCAGGCAATGCGGACCCCTTCATGGTTTTTGGGGACGATCGCCCATCCCGGCTGAGCCTCCGCAAAGTCCTGGAGGGCCGCAATCACATCCTGACCGTAGGATTTAAAGTCATCCACCTTAATCTTGAGGCGAAATTCCTGGCTTTCTGCCGGTTCCTTGAGGGGGGCGATCAAATCGGTTAGGGTCTGGCCCGCCATTTTAGACCGGGCTAATTCAATCAGCACCTTGCTAATCAGATAGGCCCCATCATCCAGAAAATAGTTTTCCTTCATGGCCCCATGGCCTGAGGTTTCGATCGCCAACCAACTCTCCTGCCCTTCCTGATTCAGGCGCACAGCCTCATTTATCACATTTTTATACCCCCGTCGAAAGCGATGGTGCTTGCCCTGACAGTCTTGCTCAATGAAGGTGGTTAGCCCATCGGAGGTGATCGAGTCGGTGACAATTGTCGAGCCAGGGTGTTCTTTGAGCACAATGGCGGCCATCAAGGCGATGAGGCGATTACGGTTGAGTTCATTGCCCTGGGGATCCACAGCGGCCGAGCGGTCTACATCCGTATCAAAGATGATGCCAAAATCCGCTTGGTTGGCCAGCACCGCGTCGCGAATTGCCGCCATGGCATCCGGGTTCTCAGGGTTGGGAACATGGTTGGGGAAATTGCCATCGGGATCTAAGAACTGGCTGCCGGTGGTGTCTGCGCCCAGCGGCTCCAGCACCTGGGTTGCATAAAAGCCCCCGGCCCCATTCCCAGCATCCACTAAAATTTTGAGGCCCCGCAGCGGTTGCTCAAAATGCTCAGGATGGTTGACCGCAGTGCGGATGGTTTGCACCAACTGTTCGGCATACACCGCAATAAAGTCATGGGGGGCCACGGTGCCTGGTTTGGCCGCCATGGTAAAGGATGCTGCCGCCGCTAGGGACAGAATTTGGGTGATATCGGCTTTCCCTAACCCCCCCTGAGCGGTGAAAAACTTAAGCCCATTGCGGTTAAAGGGTAAATGGCTGGCGGTGAGCATAATCGCCCCATCACAGTTAAATCCTGGGGTGACGGTGCTCATAAACATGGCTGGGG
>CAYGVA010000471.1:0-2277 GCA_964353225.1 uncultured Leptolyngbya sp. | reverse complement strand
CAAGCTGGGTGTCTAAGGTCCGATCTACCGAGGTGACATAGTCTTCAAACCCCTTTTCAAATACCTCAAAGGGTTGGGCAGCGGCGGCCTTCGCTTGCTGGCCGCAGTCCAGCAGCACGGCTTGAATGGCGGCATTTTGGTCGTTAGAAACCGGGGGCATGGGGGCAGCGTCTCTCTGGCAGCGGCAATCACTGCCAGTGTGCCACGGGGTTGGAAATGTCGAAGTAGGGCTAATCACAGCTTTTAACGACTCTGGTTATGGACCCCGGACATGGGGTGATCGATAACAACGGACTCGATGCGGTTGGCAACCCCTCGCTCAGCCTGGGCAATTGCAAAATTAAACACGGCTGACGACAGGAATTGCGGCTAAACAATGGCCCAAATGTTTCAGGTTGAAAGCTTCCTGCTATGCTCGACAATTGGCGGCGGCAATTGCGGTGCCGATCGCTGGTAGTGGCGAGAGCGGGAGCGGACGGGCGTGCTGGATCTGAAGCAAATTCGACAAAACTTTGACGTCATCCAGGCGGCTTTAGGGCGGCGCGGAGACTATGACCTGGCCCCCCTGCGCGATCTGGATCAACAACAGCGGGAATTAGAAACCCAGCGATCGCAGCTCCAGGCCCGCAGTAATGAGATCGGCAAAGCCGTCGGCCAGCAAATCCGCCAAGGCGCTGACCCCAAGGGCGCTGACATTCTGGCCCTGCGGGAAGAGGGCAACCAGGTCAAAGCCCAACTGGCACAACTCGATCCCCAAGAAAAGGACCTCAAGGGGCAGATCGAGGCAATTTTGCTGGGGCTCCCCAACCTGCCCAGCGCCACCACCCCCGACGGCAAGGACGAAACCGAAAATGTAGAGATTCGCCGCTGGGGCGATGAATATATTCCCCAGGCTCCCGAAGGCGCACCCCTCCAACCCCATTGGGAAATTGGCGAAGCTTTGGGGCTGCTGAACTTTGAGCGATCGGCCAAAATCGCCCAGAGTCGCTTTGTCACCCTGATGGGGCAGGGGGCCGCCCTAGAGCGTGCCCTATTCACCTTCATGCTGGATCGCCACACCAACCACGGCTACACCGAGGTGATGCCCCCCTACCTGGTGAATACCGCTTCGCTGACCGCCTCGGGTCAACTGCCCAAATTTAAAGAAGAGAGCTTCCAATGTAAGGATGACGACCTCTGGCTCTCCCCCACCGCCGAGGTGCCGGTCACCAATCTGCACCGGGAGGAGATTCTGCCAGCGGAGGATCTGCCCCTGCACTACTGCGCCTACACCCCCTGCTTTCGCCGCGAAGCCGGGAGCTATGGCCGCGACACACGGGGTCTGATCCGGCTACACCAGTTCAACAAGGTGGAGATGTATAAGTTCGTCCACCCCGACACCTCTGAGGCGGAGCACCAAACCCTAGTGGCGGATGCTGAGGCGATTTTGCAGGCGTTAAAGCTGCCCTATCGGGTGATTGAGCTATGCACGGGGGATCTGGGTTTCTCGGCCAACAAAACCTATGACCTGGAGGTGTGGATGCCGTCGGCGGGCACCTACCGGGAGATTTCGAGCTGCTCGAATTGTGGGGACTTTCAAGCGCGGCGGGCCAGCATTCGCTTTAAGGTGGCGGGACAAAAGGGCACGCAGTTTGTGCACACGTTGAATGGCTCGGGGCTGGCGATCGGGCGGACGATGGCGGCAGTGTTGGAGAATTATCAGCAGCCGGATGGCACGGTGAAGGTGCCGGAGGTGTTGCAGCCTTATTTGAAGCAGGAATGGCTTTGACGCCGATGCTCCTAATCAGCTTTAACCTGCGATTAGCCCCAAACGCTTAGCTAAGATTGCCGCCAATTTTCGATCTGCAAACCAGGAACCCGCTCAAACTCTCGTTGGTTTGCAGTAACCATCGTCAAGTTATGGCTAAGCGCAGTAGCTGCGATCAAGATGTCGTAGACACCAATGGGTTGGCCTTGGGATTTGAGTAATGCCCGGATTTGAGCCGCTTGCTCAGCTTCTGCGTTGTTGAAAGGGAGGGTGGTTATGGAGGATAAGAGGCTGGCAATTGCCGGTTCAACTTTCCGCGCCCGCTGAGGGTTGAGGGCCAAGCCGTAGCGCAATTCCATCACCGTGATTGTTGAAACAGCCACATCAATCGGTGGGGTTTGCTTGAGTCTGGCGGCAGTTCCCGCTTCGCCTTTAATGAAGTCGCTGATGACGCAAGTATCGAGGAGATAACGCATCAAAATAGCTCCGGTTCACGGGGCGGGAGAAGTTCGTCGCGATAGGACTCAAAT
>CAYGVA010000470.1:0-2295 GCA_964353225.1 uncultured Leptolyngbya sp. | reverse complement strand
GCGGATCGTACTGAGTAAGCGGGCTCACTCAGTTTCTAGGGCGGCGATCGCCGCTTCTACTTCCCGCTCTAGCTGCTCAGAGGTCGGCAAGTTGGTTTTGAGGGGATCTGGCAGATCCCCACTGAGCTGATAGGTCGAAACCCCAATCGGCTTTTGCAACCCCTGCAACGCAAATTCCACCGTGGTTTTTTGTTTGGATCGGCAAAGGATAATGCCAATCGTCGGGCTGTCCCCTTCGGTGCGCAAATAGGCATCCACCGCCGACACATAGAAATTCATCTGGCCAGAAAAGGCGGGTTCAAAGGCCCCCATCTGCAAATCGATTACCACGTAGCAATGGAGGCGGGCATGGTAGAACAGCAGGTCGAGGCGGTACTCTTTGTCATCCACCGCGATCGCATACTGGCTCCCCATAAACGCAAACCCCACCCCCAACTCCAGCAAAAAGTCGCGGATGCGATCCACCAGCCCCCGCTCGATCTCCCGTTCCTGGGCGTCTTGACTCAGGGTTAAGAAATCAAAGTTGTAGGGGTCCTTGATTAGCTGCTGGGCGAGATCCGATTGATGGGACGGCAGGGTCTGCTCAAAATTCGTGATGGCATTCCCCTGTTTGCCGTAGCGGCCCCCTTCAATCTGGAGGGCCAGCCCATTCCGGCTCCAGCCGTTGGCTCGGGTCTGCTGGATGTACCAGCGGCGCTCATCGGGGTCCTTGAGCTTGTCGAGCAACAGGCAGTTATGGCCCCAGGGAATTTGTGCAGCAAGCTGTTGCACAGACTCAAGCTCGGGGTAGGCATCGGCCAAGGCCCGCATGTATTTGAGGTTGCGGGAGCCAAACCCCTGCATATCGGGGAATTCTCGCTTCAAGTCCTTCGCCAGTCGATCAATCACCTTGCCGCCCCAGCCCTGGGCCTGCTGCCGGGTGAGAATTTCGCGACCAATCTGCCAATAGAGCAGCACCAGCTCTTGGTTGACCGCCAGCGCCGCCTTGACCTGGGCGGTGCGAATCTGGGCCTTGAGGCCATCCAGCAGGGCACCGTAACTTTCGTCACCGGAAAATAAAGCAGCGGGCTTGGCCATGGCGGCAATCATACGGGGCAGGCTGTTTAAGCCTATCCTATGGCTCGATTTGCGTAGCGCTTGTCAAAGCGTGCCCCTTGGCCAGTAGGATCAATATCAGTAAGGGTTGGATGACGAGGGCAGTGCCATGGGGATGACAGCTATGCGGGCGATCGCGACGTCTCTTTTACTCAGTCTATTGGTGGTGTTGGTTGGGGTGATGGTGGCGATCGCCCCGGCCCAAGCCGAGAGTTTTGACCGGCAAAATCTACGCATGTCGGATTTCTCCGGCCAAGACCTGCGGGGCAATGACTTCACCCGTGCCGACTTGGCTGAGGCGGATCTGCGGGGGGTGAATCTGCAAGGGGTGCGGATGTTTGACGCCAACCTGGTGAAGGCCAATCTGGAAGGGGCCGATCTGCGGGGGGCCACCCTGGATGGGGCACGGTTTATCCGCGCTAACCTCACCAATGCAATTTTGTCTGGGTCCTATGCTTTCAATGCTGATTTCCGCAAAGCCAATATCAACGGCACGGACTTCACCGATGTAATGCTGGATCTGCGCACCATTGACCTGCTGTGCGAGATGGCTGAGGGCACCAATGCCGTCACCGGCAACAACACCCGCGACACGTTGTATTGTCCCTAGGGCGATCGCAATACAAACTGCACCCCCAGCCCAATCAACCCCATGCTGACCACCATGGTGGGGGTGATCGCCTCTTGGAAAAATAGCCCCGCCAAAATCGCCACAAACACCGGCACCCCGCCATAGACCACACTGGCGGTGCGGGTGGGGCCAATGCGCTCCACACTGAGGTTAAACAAGAGATAGCCCACCCCCGAAGCAGCAATGCCCATGTAGGCCAAGGCGATCAGCGACGCAGGGGAAAGGGTGCCGAGCTGCTGCCACCACCGCTCCCAACTGGCCAAAACAAGCAATTGCAAGCAACCGCTGACCGCCGCATAGAAGGTGAGGGCCAGCCCTGAGTACCGCTGACTCAACTGCTTGACCAATAGGGAATAAATCGCCCAACAGAGCACCGCCGCCAGCATCAGCCCATCCCCTAGGTTGATGCCGCTGGCCAGCAGTTGGGGCAGATTGCCCTGGGTGAGGAGGACCAAGACCCCTAGGCAGGCGATCGCTCCCCCTAAATACTGCATCCAGGCCAACCGTTCCCGTAGAAACAGCGCCGCCAGCAGCCCCGTCACCACGGGGTTAAAGGCATTGATCAGGGC
>CAYGVA010000469.1:0-2311 GCA_964353225.1 uncultured Leptolyngbya sp. | reverse complement strand
AAAGACACTTCCATCCTCACAACTTTCTCACAGATACTTTGCTAGATTTTGAGAATCCTGTTTAACCGTGTTCCCCATAGATTGTAAGGTTCCTGAAAATATATGCCTAGCAAGCTCTATGGCCATTCCACTCGTTTTGCCTGAATCAACAGTGAAGGCTTTTAAGTTCTATAGAGACTCGAATATATATGAAGGGATGATGTATGGAGGAATGTTTTACAAACTCGATTCATCCTTCGATCTAATCAAGTGCAATGAAAGCTTCCATTTAGCTAAACAATTAGCTGAAGAATACAACGTGGTTTTAACTACGGGAATGTTCTACCATCGCGTTTGGGTAGAAGTTGAGTGATTGCAGCGTTACAAGATTCTTATGAGTCAACCACAATCGGAAGCCTCATTCTCTACTGAAGATAGATTAAGGCAGTTCCATAAAGCCGCCACAATTCGGCTAAAGGAACAAAATAAGGAAATCGAGTATTTGCTTGCTCGTGTAGAAAAACTCGAAATAGAAAGGACGCGCTTAAAGCGCATTGCTACAATCCTTTCCATTTTGCTGGCTCTCGTCATATGGCTGAGCCTCACACATACCATTCAATTTCATGCTGCACTCGGGTAAATTTCATTCGAGTGATGTTGTTTATATATATAGATACCATTTAAAGAAACTCCCTCAATGCACGGGCAAAGAGGGATGTGCTTTATATCGGTCCAACCCTACCACAGCATTTATGAGAAAGTCGTGAGGGATTGCGAAAGCTGCCGTTACTACACCTGGCACACTTCCTAATCAAATAAAATGCCCCCCACGCTCAGGTGGGAGGCTTAGGAGAGAACTATGCTCAACGCGCTTTAGAGGCAGTATCCCCCCAAAGGATAATCAAGATCGTGTAGCGCTATACCGTCCACTCAACCGGTACACACAAATCTCGAATCAGCTTAACTGGGGTAGTTGAACTATTAAAAGTGACTAAGCACTAGCTGAGCGAAGGCGGTGTTCAAGTTCCTTCGGAACTGAAAATAATATGCAACCCAATCAAGTGGCTTAGAATTTGAGGTAGCGAAAACCTCTAAGCCGTGAATTCTAAGTTAGCGAATCAGGGGAATCGCACCTAAATCAGGTTGCCAGAGGGCCTAAAAACCGAACTTTTTTTGGTAAGACCTGCTAGTGTTCATGCGTCAAATCGCGGTTCTAAAACGGATTTGGATGTACGTCACTCTCATTTCCCAATCTTGCCTGCCCTATCCTCGACTTAGAGCTGGTTGTCCCTAATCAGCCCCATTACAAAGCAATACCTTCACCAGAAAGTCATTATCCATAACCGCGCGATAACGCTTTTGCCTCAGACTTTGCTTGGACGGCTCACGTTTGAGTAAATTGAGCGACAAACGCCGCAATAGCCCGGTATTCTCAGGCCCATGACCCTTGCGAATCCGACTCTGATCCTCTTGGAAGGTGACATCCAATACCCAGTGCAAGCTATTCTCAATGCCCCAATGGCAGCGAATCGCCCGAGCCAGTAGGGCCGCATCAGCCGCCAAACTGGTGATGTAAAAACACACCTCGGTGGTGGTTTTATTCCAAAGCTGCCGTTCTCGTTTGACCATCACGACCGTAGAGAGTCCTTTCCATTTGCTGTGGCTGGGTAAAGCAGGCAGTTGACTCAGAGGCACAGCCCAGACTTGCCGATGTTCAATCCGGTGGTGACCCGCCTCCGTACAGTCACTGTGGCTCACCTCAATCCCTGCCCACTGGCTGTGCTCTGCTGCCTCAAAGAAAGTCTTGACACCCTTATGCAAACTGCCTTGATTCCCCTTAAGCGCCAAGATATAGTCACCGCCTTGGTCAATAATCTGGGCAGCAATCGCCCGCTGGGTACCCATGGCATCAAGCGTGATAATCGCTCCGCTAATATCCAGCAGGTTTAGCAGTTCTGGAATGGCGGTAATCTCATTCGATTTACTCTCCACGCGCTGCTGGGCCAACACCAGATGATGCTCAGATGCCCAAGCACTCACCGTATGTAGAGCTTTGAGGTGCTGTTCTCGGTCATAGGAGCCCCGAGCAGTTTTGCCATCAATGTTGATGAGATTGATCTCTAGCTGCTCGCTGAACTGCTGCACCCACTTCAAGAAGCACTCTTGTAGTGACTGGGGGTCAATTAAGGCTAAGACTCTTGAGAACGTGTCGTGAGAGGGAATCCCATTCGGCAATGCCAGAAAGGTCTTTAGCCAAGCCGCTTTTGCTGGCTCTTTCGTTAACAGGGTGATAACTTTTCCTTATTTGAGAAACAAGCTAATAGACGCATTC
>CAYGVA010000468.1:0-2320 GCA_964353225.1 uncultured Leptolyngbya sp. | reverse complement strand
ACCGCCGTCCTGGACCTCGCGGACAGTGTTACTAGCTGTGCCGTTGCAACGATCGTTTCGTGCAGATTTCGTGACAGCCACTCAACATGGCCGCGAGGTTGGAGGTAGCTCGTAGGGCCTATCAGCTTTTTCTTTGTCAAATGAATCAACCCTAAGGGGCAGGGGAGCGGGGGCCTAACGCCAAATCGTCATGGCCAGATCGGTGTCCCGCAGTCTGAATGGGTGGCAACCATTGCGTTTGGGGGCTGCAATTGGGGGCGAGGCTCGATTGATGGCGCACAAATGAAGTGGGTCTTTACCCCTTGTGAGAAGTATCACAGGTAACCATCTGCCAAAATCACAGGGACCGGTTGACCCCATCACGGGAATTTCTAGGGTCGGGCAATAGGATGAAACCATGGTTAGCGTTGCCTTTATCGCCATGGTTAAGTCCTGCCAAAAACCACTCAAAACCAACCCCTTTGCCACCTATCGGGATCCCAAAACAGGAAAATGGCTAGTGGTAAAGGCCACAGCCTAGGGGACCTATCTGCGCCTTCAGAGCCCGGTCAGTTTCCGCTGGATCAATCCCCCATTGATGCCGATCGCCCGCAATGACCAGTATCTGAAAAAGCGTCCTCTGGGCTCAACTATCCCTATAATCATCTTCAGAAATCCACTGCTTTACCGGATTATCTGAATCTATGCGCGCGTTGTATCCGCCCCTCGATCCCCACCGGGTTGAATATTTTTCCGTTTCAGATCGCCACACCCTATACCTAGAGGAATCCGGCAATCCCCAGGGATATCCGGTTGTTTTTTTGCACGGGGGACCAGGGGGCGGTACGGTGCCCGTTTACCGTCAATACTTTGATCCCGATCGGTGGCGGATTATCCTGTTTGACCAACGGGGCTGCGGCCAAAGTACCCCCCATGCCACCCTCGAAGACAACACCACCTGGCATTTGGTGGCGGATATTGAAAAATTACGGATTCATTTGGGCATCGATCGCTGGGTTGTATTTGGCGGCAGTTGGGGCAGCACCCTAGCATTGGCCTATGCCCAAACCCACCCTGATCGCTGCCAGGGCTTAATCCTCAGGGGGATTTTTACCCTGCGTCGCCAAGAAATTCAATGGTTTTATCAATCGGGAGCCAGTTACTTATTCCCCGATGCTTGGCAAACCTACTTGGCACCAATTCCCGTTGCAGAACGGGATGACTTAGTGTCAGCTTATTACCGACGTCTTACCAGTGATGACGAGCCCACGCGGTTAACTGCCGCCAAAGCCTGGTCGATGTGGGAGGCCAGCACGAGTAAATTAATTTTGGATCCAACCTTAGTGCAAAAGTTTGGTCAGGCAACCTTTGCGGCGGCCTTTGCCCGCATTGAATGCCATTACTTTGTGAATGGTGGCTTTTTTGAGCAAGACGATTACCTCCTAGCCAATATGGCCAAAATTCGACATATTCCTGGGGTGATTGTGCAGGGGCGATACGACGTTGTTTGCCCCATGCAGACCGCTTGGGAGCTGCACCAGGCTTGGCCGGAGGCAGACTTTAGGGTGATTGCTGATGCGGGCCATTCTGCCACTGAACCGGGCATTGTCGATGCCTTGGTGACAGCCAGCGATCGCTTCGCCGCCGCCTAATCCCCTAAAAACTGTTGATAGCCTTGGCTCAGCTCCTGCACCGCCGCCTCGTAGAGTTGCCGACCGTGATCAGGCGTAGCCAAGTCAGGATTAGAACCCATGCGCCCGTCAGGATAATGCTGCCGGAAATCCACTGCGCCGTAAATGGGATAGCCGGCTGGGGCGATCGCTGGCGTGAGCGGTGCTGATTTGATCGAATCGGGATAGACATACTGGGTGAGGGCCACCTCGCTGGGCGTCGCATGGGACCCCTCTTGGTTGCCGTATAGCTCTCGGGCCAAACCCATCACCGACCGGCACATAAACCAATTCGCCACCCGGCAGCGCACCTGTTCCCCCTGGGGAATCTGTAGGTCCGCCAGGAGATTATAGGTCTCGGCAAAGGCGGCCTTGAGGGTGGCAATGTTGCCACCATGGCCATTGACAAAAAAGAAACGGGTGAACCCATAACGGGCCAAGGGTTTTACATAGTCCTGAATCAGGGCAATGATCGTGCTGGGGCGGAGGCTAACACTACCGGGAAAGGCGGTGTGGTGTAAGGCCATACCCACATTAATCGTCGGACCCACTAGGGCACCGGTCTGGTCACCGACCCCACGGGCGATCGCCTCAGCGCAAATAGCATCGGTGCCAATCAGACCGGTAGGACCATGTTGCTCCGTCGAGCCAATGGGAAAAATAATGCCGGT
>CAYGVA010000467.1:0-2334 GCA_964353225.1 uncultured Leptolyngbya sp. | reverse complement strand
GGAGATGGGGGGCTGGGGAGCGGAACGGATTGAGGGGGCTTGGCCCCAAAGGCGATCGCGGGGGTGGCCCCATAACCGGCATCGGCGATCGCCGCCAAGATTTGCCCCAGGCGAGTGCGCTGGCCGTCGTAGTCCACCACCGCCAGTTCGGCCCCAAAGTTGACGGCGCAGTCTTCTACACCCGGTACCGCTTGAATGGCAGATTCGATGGCGCTGGCACAGGCGGCACAGCCCATTCCAGTGAGTTGCAGGCGATCTCGGGTCATGGTGATGCTCTCAATTCGATGCGGGTTGCGGCCATGGCCGAAGCGTTTGCAGCCCGTCATCTTTACACTAGAGTCTCCAGTGAGCTGTAGAGTCAACCGTTATGGCATCCGAGGCTGATAAGGTTCCCTCCAGTAGGCCTAATTGTTCTATTTTGGAGCGGTTTCATAGTCGCTAGTTAGACACTTGAAGGCAGATCGTTCAAACCATTCAGCCCTTGAGCAATCGCTGAATAGACACAGCTACTTCAGGAAACGCTGACGGATACACTTCACCTTCAGTGACCGTTTCCTCAGCCTGGTAATCTCCTTGACTGGGCTCTTCCAACACGATTACCAGCCGCTGCTTTAAATTCACCACCCAATACTCTCGAATCCCAGCCTGGGCATAGGTCTTTCGCTTCACCGCCAAATCCTTCGCCAGGCTGGTGTTCGAATACTCGATCACCCAAAAGATGTTTTCGGGATAGGGGTGGTGTTGGGTGCGATAAACCGTTCGCAAGGGTTCAGCAATGGTTAGGTCGGGCTGGGGCTCTGAATTGCTATCGGGTAGCGTGATTGGTTTGCCATCCCGCACAAGGGCTTTGGTCCCCAATAGCGCCCGTAGATAGTCAGCCGTATCGGTACTGAGTTGAGCATGCTCCAACCCTTCTGGGGCCATCTCAATAATTTCTCCGTTGAGTAGCTCAACCCGCTGCTCCGCCAAGATGCCAGCATCAATCATCTGGTGATACTGATCAAGCGTCCATTTTGCTGTCGTAACTACCATCGTCCTTCGCCCAACCTCAGCAGTAGCCGAACCCAAGTGTGACCCGCATCCTGAGGTCATCGCACTCAGGTACTCTCATTCTGACATTTCCCTACCACTGGTGATAAAGGTCAATGCTCCACCGATAGGGTGTGGCGATCTCAAATTGTCAGGCATCAAGATTTGCCGTTCACCCTATTCCCTGCGGGAAAGCAGCCCACGACAAGCTCAGCCCAAACGATAAGAATTGCTGGCCTGATGGGCTGGGAATTCCGGCTTATGCAGCCACAGCGGTGGCCTGCAAAATCTGGGTCATGGTTTCTGCATCCACATTGCCCCCCGTCAAAATTACCCCCACCGCACCCTCAGCAGGCACCACCCCACTCAGCAATGCCGCCAAACCCAGCGCCCCTGAGGGCTCCACCACCAGCTTCATTCGATAGAACAAATAGGCGACGGCCTCGATAATTGCCTGCTCAGAAACCGTCTGCATGTCGTCCACATGGGCCAGCATCAATGGAAAAGTGAGGGACCCCATCGAGGCGGTGCGGGTGCCATCGGCAATGGTGGCGGGATTTTTGACCGTCTGGAGTTGACCGGTGCGGAAGGAGCGGGTGGCATCATCGGCCAGCTCGGGTTCGATGCCAATCACCCGGCAGTGGGGGTTGAGGTGTTTGGCGGCGATCGCAGCCCCCGTCAGCAGTCCACCCCCCCCGCAGGGCACCAGCAGCGTATCTACCTGTTGTTCTTGGAGTAGCTCTAGGGCAGCGGTGCCTTGACCGGCAATCACATCCTGATGGTTAAAGGGGGGAATCAGGGTGTAGTCGTGTTCGGCTTGTAGAGCGGCGGCGATCGCCTCGCGAGTTTCCGTAGCTGGGTCATACAGCACCACCTCCGCCCCATAGCCCGCCGTGGCCAGCCGCTTGGTGATCGGGGCATTGTTGGGCATAACAATCACGGTTTTGAGGCCCAACTCCTGGCCCACCTTCGCCACCGCCTGGGCATGGTTGCCCGACGAGTAGGCCAGCACCCCGCAACTGCGTTCGGCTGGGGAGAGCTGAGCGATCGCGTTGTAGGCCCCGCGAAATTTAAACGCGCCAATCTTTTGCAGGTTTTCGCATTTAAACAGCACCGTCGCCCCCAGCCGTTCATTCAGGGTGCTGGACTGCATTACGGGGGTGACATGGGCATGGTTCTGTAACCGTTCCGCCGCTGCGAGGATTGCGTTAATCATCCTTGTCTGCCAAGCGCTCCCACTTTTCTACCGATTCTACAAAGACTGCGCCTTCGTGATAGGGGTCAAAGTCAGCGACAAGCCTGAGG
>CAYGVA010000466.1:0-2336 GCA_964353225.1 uncultured Leptolyngbya sp. | reverse complement strand
TCTTGCCTGGGGTGATTTGCCCTGCCGCTTCTGCTGCCCCGATCATATTGATGCCAATGCGGTCTTTGACGGAAGCTGAGGGATTTAGCCCTTCTAACTTGACCAAAATGGTGGCCTGACACCCTTCTGCCTGGGGCATGCGGTTGAGGCGAACTAGGGGAGTCTGCCCAATCAGAGCAGTAATGTCGGGGGCAATTCTCATGGGTGGGCTAAATGTAATACATGATGTCGGCTTGCTGACGGGTGCTCCGGCGCTCTAACAAATCCTGCAAAGTGCAGTGTTTTAAAACGGTTTCTACCGCTTGGCGTACGTCTTGCCAGACTTCACCAATCACTTGACTTTCTGGGGTGACATCTCGCTTTGCATTGTCTTGAGATGGGGTGTCAATGCCTTCAATACAACTGATCACGTCGTAGAGGGTGATCTGAAGGGGCGATCGCGCCAATAAATAGCCCCCCCGAGCACCGCGCTGACTCCGTACCAACCCCGCTCGACGCAGGATGGCTAAAAGCTGCTCTAGGTAGCGATCGGGAATGGCTTGCTGGTTAGCGATATGCCGAATCTGCACCGGTTCGTTGCTGTCATAGTGACCACTGAGTTCTACTAGGGCTAGCAGCGCATATTGACTTTTGCACGATAGCTCCATGGGGCCGCCTCAAGGTTGGCAACGCTTTCAGTATACCCCGGTTCTCCGGTCGGGTTTTGAGGCTAATCAATGGGCATCAGGTCGGGGAAACGGACCTTGGCAAGGCGGCCACTGACTTCTAACTCAGTATCTTTGCAGCAGAGCAGTTGAAAGGGAACATGTCGCAAAAACTCGGCAATCAGAAACATGGCAATCCGAGCATTGAAGCGCGACTCGGGGGACATTTCGATCAGCGCTCCATCCACTAACTCATAGCGCGTTTCAGTCCCATCATCACGGGCCAAGTAATCTTGGAGGGTCAGCCGTCTGGCACTAACGACCATAGCTATAGCCACCTAAAACTGCATCTATTCTAAGCAGTTTCACTCAGAGGATGTTTGAAACGTTTTACTCAAACCAATTTTCGAGTTCTAAGCCCAAAAAGGATTGATAGTCATCGACATTGCGCGTCACTAGCACCAGATTGTTGACGGTAGCAATGGCAGCAATTTGGCCATCCGCATAAGGCGGTGGATTACCCAGTGCTGTTAACCGGGCACGCTCCGTTGCAAACCATGCTGCGGCCTGCTGATCATAAGTAAAAATAGGTAAATTCGGCTGAATCGTCTGGAACAAATAGATTTCGAGCTGCTGCTTGCGGCGCGAAGCAACCATACGATGAAAGCCATAGAGCAACTCATGCCAAGTCACAGCAGCAATCGCGCTTTCTGTACTGTGTTGCTGGAGTTTTGTCATAACACTAGCAACAGGATTGAGCTTGAAAGGCTCGGAAATAATGTTGGTATCAAGAAGAAAGCGCAATGCTCACCACCTGGCATTTTCTGGTGTCAACGTGCAATCACGTACATTTTCAAAGAAATCAACTTCTTGGATGTCACTTCCTTGAGTGGCCACGATTGTGCGGAACTGAGCTAAAGCATGGGCAAAAGTGGACGGTGGCTGAGGGGCTGGGATAGGGCGCGTGAGTTGGCTAATTAGAAATTCAGTAAACATTAAGACTTCTCTCAGCCTGTTTTCAGGCAAAAGATTGAGGCGTTCTAGGATTTTTTCTTGGGTCGTATACATCTGTTCCCCTCTCAGTTCTTGAGGTTAGGTTGAAAGACCTCTAGACCTATTTTACTAACTGGGTCGCGCTTGGCTTGACCCAGCCTACAATCTGCCTGGGGGTTGATTATGGTGATTGCTGTGCCCAGGCAGGTTTGGGGGGCAATGCCCACCCTTATGTCTTAAAAAGTGTGGCAGATCGTCCCACCCGTCACCTCATTATCGTAGTGTCATTGCCAAGCGTGACGCACCGCATCTAGTGAATCGCCGGTAGGTTGGGTGGCGCGTCAGCAGAACCCAACACAACGGTTGTGGGTGTTGGGTTCCACTGCGTTTCACCCAAACTAAGGGCACTTGCTACGGATTCGGGCGATTGACCCGAATTAATTGCTTTTCCAGGATTTCTGTCGCCAAAATCGCTGCATGTATTCGCTGAACCAGTCTCTGGCGATCAATGTCTTCTGTGCAAACGATGATGCCAGCATGGTCGGAATCTTGTTTGTGCAGCCGAATAAAATCGGCTCGATTAACGGTCAGTACAGCTCGGTTCTGGCTGATGGCAAAGGCTAACACTGCCTCATCTGGAATACGCTGATTGTCTAGCCCAGCCTCTTGCACGGTGAGTACATCATGATCGAGTTCCCT
>CAYGVA010000465.1:0-2345 GCA_964353225.1 uncultured Leptolyngbya sp. | reverse complement strand
GGTGTCCGGTCGTTGTCCGGTTTTGGTCGTTCTAGCCATCTTGTTTCGTCTCCAATGCTTACGGCTAAAGGTTTTGGGCTTGGGCTTAGGCATGTCCGGTTGATGTCCGGTTTGTGTCCGGTTTGTGTCCGGTTTGTGTCCGGTTGATGTCCGGTTAGGTGTCCGGTTGTTGTCCGGTTTCGTGTCGCTGATGGTTCAAAAGCTCATGGACGGCGACTAACAGGCGCAGCTGATCGCCCTTCACCTGGCCTTGCCCCAACCCTTTGCCATCGGGTGCAATGGTCCATTGCACCGATACGCTTTGCGACTGGTTGGGCTCGGGACGGCGATGGGTGACAGTGCGTACACCAATCACCACACCCTCACGGCCCTGGCCCGCTGACCAGTTGGGACAAACCCGATCGCCGATGTGAAACTCTTCGTGAATGAGGGTCATGCTTTGTCCCCCCGCAATTCAGCCAGCAGTTCTTCACAAGCTCTATCAGCAGGTGGTGTGGGGGTGAATGCCCCCAACAGTGAGTTGGCCTGAACTATGGCCAGCTCTGCCAAGTGATCGGGGTGATGTACATCCCCGGTCTTGGCGCATTCGGCAGCTAGCAAGCCCTGCATGGCCATGGCCGCGAACCATTCACGCTTGGATAGACCCGGCTCCATGCAAAAGTCATTGGGGCTGTCCCCTGGGGTGACCCACGGGAACGCACTACGTAGGCCATTGGTGGGGCTGGGGGCGTTGATATCGCTCCCCTCGGCCCTGTAGAGCACCCCCCCGATCGCAATGGCTATTGCGCCCCGTTCTCCCTCAGGGGCAGGATGAGGCCAAACATATTGCGCTACGCCCTGGTGAGATACTTTCTTGGCTAGCTGTAAGGCGTCGGAAAGATTCACGCAAAAAGCTTCTGGCTCCATTGCGCCCTCAAGCCAGTTGTAATAATCGTCTCCCTCAGAGACGGCCCAATTGACCGCATCATCAAGTCGATCGCCTCTATCACCCTCAGCAGGGCTTTGATTCGGTAACATTGGATTGTTCATCTCCGGTTAGTTGGACATCGCCCCCGCGAAGCAGCTCACGCTTCCGGGGGTTATTTCGTTGCTGCCTTTTCCTGAGGAACAGGAGTTTTCAGCCCATAAGCTTCGTTCAACTCCTGAATGGTCCACTTCAGCAAATTACAGATGGCTGCATCTTGCTGCCAGGTAGTCCTAGGGACTCTCCGGTAATTGAGCCAATAACTGACGGCCCGCACGGAGACGCCAGCAGCATCGGCTAGATCCTCATAAGTCAGCTCTAACTCTTTTAAGCGCTCGATAACTTTCACTGCACGTTTTTGAGTCATTTGACGAACATCCGTTCAGTGAACAGATGTTCGTGCTAGACTCAGCATAGCATGAACATCTGTTCGTGGTCGTATTGATGCGAGTCGCGCCGTCCAAAGCACATCGCATTGTGAATCCATTCTCTCAGTGCTTTTACCGAGCGACCAGAGAGAGGTTTATGAAGCCCTCATAGCAGGCTTCATGCGTTCCTGAAATCGTCACCAATTCATCAGATCACCTATAGCAATCGCCCCCCGCTTTGGGCGGGGGTGACGGATTCCCCTTGACAAAAAATCCTCCAGTCAAAAATTAATCTCATGAATACATCAAGTGCAACCACCGAAGAAATGAAGGAGATCGCCTTGGTTCTGGAATTCGAGGACCAAGGCCAAGACTTCTTGCTGTGGCATATAGCCGCTGATGGAGAAGTTTTAGTCTGCTCTCCCTTTCAGGCATGGCTATGGGAAGGGCGTTTCGTGCATGACCCAAGTGAATTAGGAGTCGGTGACCTGGTGACCATCACCCTCGATGACGAGCCCTACACCGTCAAATATCCCTTGGTAAAGGTCACACCCCACGAAGACGCTTAACCCATTTTTGCTAATCGCCATGCCCAGACCCAGCCCATGGAACAGCCCCACTAAAGCGATCCGGGTGCCAGAACACGCTACCGAGGCGTGTTTGCAACTGGCACGAATGCTCGATCAAGACAGCCCCGAGGTTTTGTACAAAACAGAACCTCTACTGGTGACGATTGACGATCGCCGCTATTTGATGCCCCCCCAGGCGATCACCCCAGAGCAAGCCGCTTGGGCCAATGACCTCATAGACCAGGTGCTGGCCACCGCAGAGCTGGGCAAAGACGCTGAGGCCCTGCTGCTGTCAGAGCTAGCCCCCCGCATTTTGTCCCCCCTTTGAGTTTTTACCCGGGTAGAGCCGTCTTGATTTACCCGGGTAAAGTTGCTGATTTTCCCCATACACCCATGACCACAACCGCCCTCCCCTCATCCCCATTAGGCCAACGCCTTTGGGAG
>CAYGVA010000464.1:0-2348 GCA_964353225.1 uncultured Leptolyngbya sp. | reverse complement strand
TATGGGTCAGGCTCTAGATTTTTGAATCCTTTGCATGCCCCCGCCAATGATTCGATGTAATGTTCTACATCGGACCGTTTTTGTTAAGGCACAATTCCCTCAACAAAAAAAACGGGCTCAACTCCACTGGATGGAATTTAGCCCGTCTTCTGATTGAAGTCGATTTAGCAATTTTGGGCCTTGCGCTTGAGTACTTTGCCAGTGGCGACCGCACCAATGGCTAGCAGACCCAAAAGACTTGCAGGCTCTGGCACCGTTTGAGAAATTTCAATCGTTCTAATCCGATAATCATCAAAAGTATCAGTTGTATAGAAGTCGAATACGGAGCCCATCGTCGGCAATGCGCTGAAATCTACCAGCCGATCAGTGGAGCCTGGAAACCCTGCCCCAGGGAAACTCCTTAGGTTATCAGTCCCCAAGGTGCTCGTGATCAGTAAGTCAACCCCATCAACACCCGCATCAAATTCATCCCCAGACCCAGCCGCCTCAAAAATTGTGGACAGCAAGTTAACTTCCTGATTGAAGGTAAAACGCAAGAACTCGTCCGGACCAAAGGCGTCTAGTTGAGATGATGTGTCTCCAGGACTTGAGCGAACCCCCAACCCCGGCGAACCCCCACCGGTCTGCGTGATCAAAGCAGGATTAATCCCGGTCAAGGGAGCATTGGCACCGCTTCCGCCAGCATGGGTCCCAGCGGTAACCGTTAACTCCAAGCCATTACCCAGATCATAAAGTAGCTCCGAGACAGAGGGACCAAAACCAGCGAAATCAACGCTTTTTGTCAAAGTAACCGCCTGGGCTGCTTCACCAAGACCTAGACTCACAACAGCCACACTGGCTGCAAATAACGCTTTAGTTAACATTTTGATTTGAGACTCCCAAAAATTCAATGAAGAATCACAGCACACCTAGCATCGATAAATACACTTAAATTTAGGCTAAGTATGCCCTGTGTTTATACTCAAATAATTTACGGAAGAGGTTGCCTATATGTCATGGAACCGAAGCCGATTTCATCGAAGCTTTAAGAAGAAGAGGGGTTTTTGAAGCTGGCATAAAGCTCAGCTATGTAATATCCCGGATCCTTTATAAACCGATAGCAAAGGTGCAGGAACAGGTCATGCTTAAACCGTTAGGGACCCTGGAGCGTTTAGAGGATGGGAGGAAAGTCGCGATCGCGGTTTCGATTTTCCAGCTTTATTTCGGCCTCTAGCTCTTTGCTGAGGAAGTAGTTGAGAAAGGTCCGAATCACGGCGACGATCGCCAGTTGTCCCAGCGCTTCTAAGCTGGGGGCGACGGTGGTGCCGAGGATGTCGGCCCCGAGTTGGAATTCGAGGGCGATCGCCAGCCAGGTGCCAAAGCGGATACGGATTTGGTTGAAGGGGTAGGTTTCTTGGCTACGGTGGCGACGGCTCAGGGCGAGGGACAGTTGCGCGGTTTTGAGCAGACCGCTGATGACGCAGAGGACGGAGACACATTCGAGAATGAGTTTGGCGATCGCGGCAATATTCGCCAAGCCACTTTCAAAATGTTCGATCAGTTCCATGGGTTGCCGGTAGGATGCCAGCTCTCTTTGTAGCTCAGTTTGGCTGGGGTGAAGCGGGTGTAGCTCTAAGGAGTTGGGGGTTGAGTCTTGGCGATGCGTAGATATTATGGGGATTCACGGAATGAGCCTCGGTAGAATAGAACTTATCTAAACTCGCAACGGGAAACCGGGCAAATGGTGCAATTGCGATCTGGACCACTGACATTAGCTGCGTTTTTGAAACTACCTGAAACGCAGCCTGCTAGTGAGTACATTGATGGTCAAATCATTCAGAAACCCATGCCCCAAGGCAAGCACAGTCGCATTCAGGGGGAACTGGTTCCAACGATTAATGGCGTCGTCAAGCCCCAGAAATTCGCCTGTGCTTTTCCTGAGTTGCGCTGCACGTTTGGCAGCCGTTCAACGGTACCCGATATTGCGGTGGTGGTTTGGGAGCGCATTCCGGTTGATGAAAATGGGGAAGTGGCCAATGTCTTTGCCCTGGCCCCAGATTGGACGATTGAAATCTTGTCACCGGATCAAAGCCACACCAAGGTGACGAAAAACATTCTCCATTGTCTGAAGCATGGGGCTCAGATGGGATGGCTGATTGACCCGGATGAACGGACAGTTTTTGTCTATCGACCTAAGCAGGAAATTGAAGTATATGACGAGCCAGAAGCCATGTTGCCGGTACCGGTGTTTGCAGAGGCGCTGAATCTGACGGTTGACGGCGTATTTGCTTGGTTGATGCTGTAAACCGTAGCGTGGGTCAAACGAAGCGCGACCCACGAGTGCCTCCCATTAATCAAAGCCGTGGGTT
>CAYGVA010000463.1:0-2352 GCA_964353225.1 uncultured Leptolyngbya sp. | reverse complement strand
GAGCCTGGGCCACCAAAATGGTATTGCCCATGCGGTAAAAAAACAGCTTTTCCAGTGCCACCCGCTGGGGCTTCATCTGGTCAATCAGGCTATGCAAATCGTCGTAGAGGGTGCAGAGGCGATCGCCCACGGGGGTCTTAGCGGCGGTCGAAATCACACCAAAATCGACCGCTGCGGCCTCAGCCACCGTGCCGGTGTCGCTAGCGCCGACATCAATTACCCCAAACCCCAGGATCGCCAGCCCTGGGTCAAGCCCCAGGATTCGTTCCCTAACGGACACCGGCGGGCTGGAGACCATTACTGCTTGCGTCTGCGGCATCGAGGGCCACCCCAAACACTTGGCCGAAGACTTTCTCAACCTTGTAACCCGAGTCAATTGACTCTAAGGGATCCTTGCGGAGGCGATGGCGCAGGCAAAGGGCAATTACCCGGCGGATGTCATCCAGGGTGACCTCTTCGCGTCCTTCATAGGCGGCGAGGGCCTTGGCGGCGCGGTTGGAGACAATGTCGCCCCGCAAGCCATCCACATCCAGCTCGGAGCAAACCTGGGAGATTTTGACCCGATAGTCATGGTCTAAGGTGACTTTCGGCAAACGGGTTTGGGCCGCCACCAGTTTCTTCTGGAGTGCCACTTGGGTGGCCTGATGCTCCTCTAGATATGACTGGGGATTTTGATCAAAGTCAGAGCGCTGCTCCACAATCTGCACCCGCAACTCGGGGTCTTTGACGGTGCGAATTTCCGCATGCATGCCAAAGCGGTCCAGCAGTTGGGGGCGCAGCTCCCCTTCTTCCGGGTTGCCGGAGCCCACCAGCACGAACTGGGCGGGGTGGCGGATGGAAATGCCCTCCCGCTCTACGGTGTTCCAACCGGAGGCAGCGGAGTCGAGCAGCACGTCTACCAGGTGGTCATCCAGCAGATTCACCTCATCCACATAGAGGATGCCGCGATTGGCCTTGGCTAACAGGCCCGGTTCAAAGGCTTTGACCCCTTCTGAGAGGGCTTTTTCGATATCAATGGTGCCGCAGACCCGGTCTTCGGTAGCTCCCAGGGGGAGATCCACCATGGGCACCTTTTTCTGGATGACAGCAACTTCGGCCCCAGCCCGCTCCCGCAACACATCGGGATCGTTGGGGGCGCGACCAAAGGGATCATCGGCGACGGCATCAATCTCGGGCAGTAAGTCGGCTAAGGCTCGAATGGTGGTGGATTTGCCGGTGCCGCGATCGCCCATAATCATCACCCCGCCAATGCGTGGATCAATCACATTCAGCAGCAGGGCCAGCTTCATGTCTTCCTGGCCAATGACGGCTGTGAAGGGAAAAACAGCGCGGCGGGAGGGGGCGGTGGTAGCAGTCACAGGTCAATACTCGTGAATATCGTTAACGGCGCGCGTCACAGAATTTAACGGGCAATGCTTATTGTGCCATAGGGGTTTACGCCTATGCGAGGGGAAAGCATGGCGGTGAAGTGATGCTGCCGAAATCGCCTGCCAAGATTGCGACAAGACCGTTCCGGCAGAGCGGGCAAACACAACGGTTAGCAGCAGACCCACTAATAAATCTGGGATGGGGGATTGGGCCAGCAAGACTAATCCGGCTGCGGCTACAACTCCGACAAAACATTGGTAAATGGCACGGGTGAAGACGGCGATTGCAAAGCCAAACATAATCACCCCCTTCAGCAGGGCGGCACCGGTCTGGGCTTTGGCACTGCGATGAATCACATAGAGGCTGGTGCCATAGACCAGGGCATCTCCCAACATATCGAGTGAATCGCCGGTCAAAGAGAGGGACTCGGTCTGAAGAACGGCCCCAAACTCAATAACAAACATGATCAAGTTGATGGGATCCAGAGCACCTTGGCTTGCCGCTGTTTGAGTTGAGTCAGGGCTAAAGCCTTGGGCTGACAACAGCGATCTGCCATCGCTTTTACCCAAACGCTCAAGGTAACCGTCCCCTGAGCGGAGTCGTTGGCTTTGCCGCCCCAGCGGGGCTAGGGGACATCTTGCATAGGTTTTGGCTTTCTCCCTTTGGGAGACGCGTTGCGAACGACTTCGCTCAGCCAGCGTAGTACCAGGGACGCTTACACGCTCAAGTGAGTATTTGAATAAAAGACACATCATTACAATGATCGTTTGAACGTTCTCAAGAAATCCTATCGGGCGGGATGGTTATACTGAATCATTCCGCCTAATCACCCGCACTGGGGAATTAGGCTGACATATTTCCACCTAATCACCCAAAAACAGGGAGTTAGACTGACGCTGTTCTACCTAACCCCCCATATTAGGAGAGTCATGTGGAATGGTTCTTTCTAATTAATAGTTATATTTTTCACGGATTCATAAACAA
>CAYGVA010000462.1:0-2363 GCA_964353225.1 uncultured Leptolyngbya sp. | reverse complement strand
GCTGCTCCCGCTGCCCAAGCTGCGACCTACTACGACCTAGACTTCAACCGCACTCTTCTCACGAAGGAAGTTGATGGGATCATCACTGAGCGAGGCGATGCCTTAAACGCATATCTGCTCGATGGTGCGGGTCAATATGGCTATAGCACTACATCTGGCAATATTGGCAACATCTGGGCGGGTGAAGGTGTTTATATCACTACAGACTATACAAATGGTGGCAACGACCCTCTAGGTCTTTTTAACAGCAATTGCAACACCTCATACGGGAACATAACTAGCGCAAATTCTACGGCCTGCGCTAGTAACAGAAACAATGGAGATAGGGACTTGGCAACAGGGCAGGGTTCCTACGGAAACGTTTCTTATAACACCGAGAGCCAAGGCAATCTGCTGATTTTTGAAGAGCATGCAGGCAGAAAAGGGCCTGATGACAATGCCAAAGGCGGCACAATCACTTTTGATGTCACTGGCAAAGGTTGGACCCTTGACGAAATTGGCTTTGTAGACGACATCAAAAATGGATTGATTACCTATACCTTTTTTGATGACAGTACTGAAACTGACACCATCAAGATCGACGAAGAGAATGGGCTGAAGTTTTTTGCACCAGCACAGGTCAAAGAAATTAAAACGGTAGCGGTTAAGTACCACGGCAGTGGTGCCATCAGCGGTCTCCGCTTTAAGGAGCTTGAGCCAGTCATTCCTACAATTCCTGAGCCTACCGCTGCCTTAGGTCTGATCGCTTTCGGTACTGTGGCCACCCGCCTAAAGCGCAAGCAGCAAGGCACTGAAGCTTAGTTTGACTGACTGAGCAAGGTCAAATGTGATAGAAAAGATCAATAAAGGGAGGGGATTATCCCCTCCCTTTATTGATCAGATATTTGCTTTGCCATGGACAACCTAAAGGGGGCAGGGCGCGACGATGCGCGATGTCCTGCTCTTTTGCCCCATAAATTACCGACAATCAGGAGAATCGCGGTATGGCGCGGTATCTACTGGTGTTTGTTGTGTTCATAGCCATATCCAGCGATGCAATATCCTCTGACCCTGACCTTTAAACTCTTTGCCTTAGCGCCCCAGATTTCTGTCACTGATAACCAGGGTAATTTTGTTTTCTATGTGAAACAGAAGCTCTTTAAGCTTAAGGAAGCGATTACGGTCTTTTCGGATAATCAGCAACAAAATGCTTTGTTTACCCTTAAAGCCGATCGCATCATCGATTTCTCCGCCCGCTATAACTTTGCGGATCAGCAGGGTCGGGCTTTGGGTTCCGTCAAGCGTCGGGGCATGCGCTCGATCTGGCGTGCCCACTACGATATTTTTACCCCGCAAGATTCAGAAACGCCGGTATTTAGCATTCGTGAAGAGAACCCCTGGGTGAAGGTGTTTGACACCCTATTTGCTGAAATTCCGATCGTGGGTTTATTCACCGGATTTGTCTTTAACCCGGTGTATCTGGTGCACGACTCGAATGACACCGTCGTGATGCGACTCGAAAAAATCCCCGCTTTTCTGTCGCGCAAATTCATGATCAAACAAGTCGATGCCATGGACGAGGGCAGTCAAGATCGGGTGGTATTGAGTTTGCTAATGATGCTATTGCTAGAACGGGCGCGCGGGTAAACCGGGCTTGATGCCCGTTGCGGCAACCTGTTCTGCATTAACGGGTTGGCCGCAACGGGTGTATCTATGGGATATCTTGCCATTGTCGATACACGTTTCTGGGCGGTTAACATCCCTGACACCTTGCTATTTTGGATTTCCTAGTGCCGTCATCTCGGGCCTCGCTGCTACAGCGGTTCAGTCGGCTGGCGATCGCCAATATCCTCTCCAACTTAATGGTGCCGTTGGCGGGCATCATCGACACGGCCTTTTTGGGGCATTTGGCTGATATTCACCACCTGGGCGGGGTGGCGATCGCCACGGTGATTTTCAACGTGGTGTATTGGAGCTTTGGCTTTTTGCGCATGGGCACCACTGGGCTGGTGGCCCAAGCCCATGGCCGCCAAAACTCTGCCGACATTGCCCTGATCCTAGGGCGCAACGGTTTGGTCGCCTTACTCGCCGGACTGGTGATTGTGGTGCTGCAAGCCCCCATCGGCATCGTCGGGTTTGGGCTGATGGGGGCCACCCCTGATGTGCAGACTGCCGGATTGGCCTTTTATGACGCCCGCATTTGGGGGGCTCCGGCGGTGCTCATCAACTATGTGCTGCTGGGGTGGCTGCTGGGGCTGGGACAAGGGCGGCGGGTGTTGGTGCTCTCGGCGGTGGGCAATGGCAGCAATATTTGGCTCGACTATGTTTTCATTCGTCAATGGGGCTGGGCCAGGGCGGGGGCGGGGGCGGCAACGGCCTTGAGC
>CAYGVA010000461.1:0-2369 GCA_964353225.1 uncultured Leptolyngbya sp. | reverse complement strand
TTTGAGATTTTTGATCCTAAACGACGGATCATTTCCGCTGCCCCTTACCGCGATAGGGTGGTTCACCATGCCCTCTGTAATGTGATCCAACCCATCTTTGAGGCCACCTTTACCCACGATTCCTATGCCAATCGCGTGGGCTATGGCACCCATCGCTGCCTTAAGCAGTTTGTCAAATACAAGCACCAATACCGCTACGGATTGCAGTGCGACATCAAAAAGTATTTCCCCAGTATTGATCACGATATTCTGAAAGCTATTATTCGCCGCAAAATCAAGTGCCCAGATACCCTCTGGTTAATTGATCTAATTATCGACAACAGTAATCGCCAAATTGATGCAGTCGAGCATTTCCCCGGTGATACCCTCTTGTCGCCCCTAGAACGCAAACGGGGGCTGCCCATTGGCAATCTCACTAGTCAGTTTTTTGCCAACGTGTATTTAAATGGTCTGGATCACGCCATCAAAGAGCAACTGTCCATTCATGGCTACGTGCGGTATGTGGATGATTTCGTTCTCTTTGCCAATGACAGGGATGTTTTGGTGGCAGCAAGATCAGCAATCCAAACCGTACTCAACCGCCTGAGATTGGGTCTACATCCCAGCAAGACCCGATTGTTTGATACCCAGGTCGGGGTAAATTTTCTAGGATTCCGAGTCTTGCCCCACCAGATTCGGGTGCGGTCTGAGAATCTGCGACGGGCGAGACGACGGTTGCGACGATTGCAAACTCAATATGCAGCAGGGTATATCAACCTCAAGCAAGTGGTGCAATGCCTTCAAAGCTGGGAAGCTCACCTCCAACAGGGGGATACCTGGCGACTGCGTCAACAGATATTCACTCACCTCGTTTTATCGAGGGGGTGAAGAGGGGGCAGGCCCTTACCTGCTGCGGGGTGGTTCGTGGAACAACAATCCCAGGAACTGCCGCTCGGCGAATCGCAACAACAACAACCCGGCGAACCGCAACAACAATATCGGTTTTCGGGTGGTGGTTGCCGTTGCCAGCACTCTTCTGCGTCAGAGCTGATGGATGGAAATTCATCGGGTGTACCAGAGAAGAGTCCAGCCCTTGCTCCTGTGAGGTGGGTAACCGCCTCCAAATATCCCCCTGAACCAGACCGCTTGGTAGGCACCGCTCGAAGAGTGGTTTGGTTCTTCGATTTTGGAATTTCGTTCAACAAATTCAAACTCAGCCCGAGCAGCGCATTCAAGGCTGGTAAAGCCATAATGAGATCTGCTGGGATCCGAGTCTGATGCTGACCATTGAAAACCTCTCTAAAACCTACGATAGCTACACCGCCCTCCAGGGGTTGAATCTACAAATTCAACCAGGGGAAGTCTACGGCTTATTAGGTCCCAATGGGGCGGGCAAAACCACCACCATTAACCTGATCTGCGGGTTGCTACGGGCCGATCAAGGGGCGATCTGGATCAACGGTCGTCCCGCAGGGGATACCACGAAGGCTTGGGTGGGGGTGATGCCCCAGGCGAATTTGCTCTATCGCAGCCTCTCTTGCGAAGAGAATGTGGCCTTTTTTGCCAAGCTGTATGGGTTGCCCCGGCGGCAGCGATCGCAGCGGGTGCAGGATTGCCTCGCAGCGGTGAACCTGCTGGATCGCGCTAAAACCCCAGCCGAAAAGCTGAGCGGCGGCATGCAGCGGCGTCTCAGTTTGGCGATCGCCCTGGTGCATCGCCCCAAACTCTTGATCTTAGATGAACCAACGACCGGCTTAGACCTTGAGGCCCGCCACGACGTGTGGGAGTTAATCCGTCGTCTGACCCGCCAAGAGGGCATGACCATTTTGCTCACCACCCATCTACTGGATGAGGTAGAGCGGCTGTGCCACCGCATTGGCATCATCAAGCAGGGAAAATTACGGGTGCAAGGGACCTTGGCAGAACTGCGCCGCCGTATCCCTGCCCAGGAAATTGTGACGGTGGAAACTTCAGAACCGCAGGCGGCGATCGCCCGCGGACGCACCCATGGCTTCACCCCCCGCCGCTACGGCTCAGACTTGGCCTTTTGGGTGCCAGAACCCCTGGATCTCAAAACCCTGCTAGGGCACTTTGACGGTATTCCCATCGATTCCATTGCGCGGCATCCGGTGCGGTTAGAGCACATTTATCTAGAAGTCACCCAGCCACAAGGGAGGGCCGTAGCAGCCCCGGCATTGGAAACCACTGGTTAGTTGCCCCCTTGCACAGGGCAAGGGGCAGGGGTAGGGTTAATTCTCTAAAAGGAGAAAAACTGTCTTTGCTCAAACCGGTCAGCTAAGACGAAGATTTCGGTGAACAATGAAACACTTCGACTGGGGGCTTTTGGATTGCCCCCAGACCCCCTCCACCAGGACGCACCGCCGTCCTGG
>CAYGVA010000460.1:0-2372 GCA_964353225.1 uncultured Leptolyngbya sp. | reverse complement strand
GAATGGCGGTAGTCACATCCCTGGGCGAATAAAAACGCCCACCTCTGACCCAGCGCAGTAGTGCCTCGGCCCCTGTCGGTGCGCCGTCACTGAGGCTAATTCTCGGCTGATAATACGTAACCGTCCCCTGAGCGGAGTCGAAGGGGACGGTTACCTATCCATTTCACTGAGCCTGCCGCCTTGATGCGGTACCGGAGGCAATACTCTGTCTTGAATTTGACTGAGTCCTGGTAAGTTTGATGGACGAGATCGCGATCTGCTTCATCAACGAGATCTAAGAAAACCTCATAATCTGGTTTCAAGGCATCACTATTGAGTTCATAGATGGCGTAAATCTCTTCGGACCAGTAGAGATCCCCGTGCTTGTGGTTAAGCTCCCAGAATCCGACCCCGGACAAGCGCTGGATTTCTTGTCGTCGCCGCTCAGCCACCTTGAGGGTATCTAAGAGCTCGTGAATACGATCCTGATTCATCGCTGACCGCGTTACTCACGAAAAGTATAAGAGAGTGTTTAAAAAGCTTTGAGCGGCTAGATTTTATACAAAGTACTTGATCCTGATTCCCGTCACGGTGAGATCGATCAAGATGGCGCAGCGGCACTGGAGCATTCACACCTTGGCAAGATGGTCTTTTTCAGAGGTTAAGAGACCATCTTTACCTGATTGCTTTGGACCATGTGTGACGCCGTGAATCAATACGACTTCAAGGAGCGATGACCCAGAGGCCACCGCTCTTTCAAAGTTGTCTATGCAAGCTTGCTGACGGAAATCAGTGGGCACTTAATACACAGCCGTGGGAACCACCACCAAATCGTTGGTTTCATCCACCGTGCCGTCAAAGGTTTCCACCGTCCCCTGCACATTCATGGTCAGGGTGAAGGGAATCGGCCCTTGGCTGTTGGCACAGCGAGAATAGAGACTGACCAACACCTGATATTCCCCTCCGGGTGCGCCATTGGGCCAGAAGACATTTTCGACCGGGCTAGCGGTCACCCCTTGGCAAAGGGAGTTGGCATCCACATCAAGCTGACCGCCTGACGCAATCTGGGGGGTTTCAAAAGACACCAGGTTGCCCTCAGGATCCATCACCACCAAATCGAGGTCATCAATGCTGTTCCAGCTCAGGGTAATCTGCAAATCCCCTGTGCCCAGGGCGGTGGTGACGGTGAGATCGTAGCGGCCTAAGCTAGCGCTGTCGTAGCCATTGGCGGCAATGGTATAAACCCCGTTAGTGGGCAGGGTCACCACAATTTGGGAGTTGAAGTTTCCTGAGCTGACATCGTCGTTTTCGGCAATTAAGCTGCCATCCGGTCCGACCAAGAGCAAATAGGTATCAAAGTCAGCGCTGTTCATATCGATGACCACTTGCTGACCGGCCCGACCGGTAAAGGAATATTCCTCGTAATAGGATCCATCAGACAGCACGGTATCAGTGGTGTCTAGGCTGCTGCTCGTATCGAGGATGATGGCTGAGTCACCCAAGGCTTGTTTATTATTGGCTTCGGCCTGTGGCTGGGGGCTGGCGATCGCCTCTGGCATTCCTCCAACTTGAGCGCCAAGGAGCATCACTACAGTGCCGATGGAGGCCAAACCAGTCCGATGAAATCCCATGGTGCGTCCTGAATGAAAAAACATGTCGATTGTCCGATACATTCAAACGCTGCTGGATCAATTCCATAATCCGGCGGGGGCATTTGCAATGCTGTTGCTGGCCCCACCATTACACCTCAAAGCTAAAGCCCGATCGCTGCAACTGCTGATAGCGCTCGGGTTGAAAGCGATAAAGCTGGGCGGCCCGGTGGGAGACCCCGGTTTGTTTTTCGTCTAGGGGCTGGAGCAGATCCATTTTGAGGATACGTTTGCGAAAGTTGCGCTTATCAATCTCCGCCCCCAAAATCACCTCGTACAAACGCTGCAACTGAGACAGGGTGAACTTCGGGGGCAGCAGCTCAAACCCAATGGGCTCATAGCGAATTTTGGCCCGCAGCCGCTGTAGCCCATGGTGGGCGATCGCCCCATGGTCAAAGGCCAGGGTTGGTAGGTCGCCCACCCCAAACCAGCGGGCATCACGGGCATCGGTCGCCGCCTGCACCGTATGGTCCCGCAGATTCACCAGGGCATAATACGCCACCGTCACCACCCGCCCACGCGGGTCGCGGGCCACTTGCCCAAAGGTATAGAGCTGTTCTAAAAATTGGGTTTCAACCCCGGTCTCTTCCCGCAGTTCACGGCGTGCCGCCTGATCCAACGACTCGTCTACATGCACAAAGCCCCCTGGCAAGGCCCAAGCCCCTGCAAAGGGCGCTAACTCCCGCTGGATCAGCAGCACCTTGAGCTGATCAGCCCCATCTAGGCCAAACACGACACAATCTA
>CAYGVA010000459.1:0-2376 GCA_964353225.1 uncultured Leptolyngbya sp. | reverse complement strand
GTGGCGGCAATGGCGCGATCGCTCACCGCCGCCGAGCCACTCAACCCGCGATAAACCTGGCACTGGGTATCGGCACAAAGCTGATAGTCATCAATCACAAATCGGCGCAGGTTCCGCAACACATAGGTGCGGGCCAAGATCGCCTGGGCCTCAATGGTGGTGCGGGGTGCCCCCAGGCCAATCTCGTAGGGCACTACCCCCCGCAAATAGGTTTCGATCGGCACCCGATTTACCAGGGTATAGGTGCCATAGGCATTGGGTTGCAGCCGCAGATGGCCCCCATAGAGGCGGGTGCTATCGGCCTCCCCATCCTGGCGAATCACCCGGACCCGTTGGTTGGCGGTGGTGATGCTGACGATGTTGCGGTTGTAGCGAAAGCCATTGGTAATAAAAGCCGCCTGGGGTACCGCCGCCGTCAATTGGCTATCGAGAAAGATCTGGTCATAGCCTGCGGCTTGCAGATCCTCCAGCAGCAGTCGCCGCACCAGGGGGGTACTATACACCTCCCGCTTGCCCCACACCTGCCAGTTGTCGGGCTGGGCAATTTCTGTTTCGATGCCCCGTTGCTGCCACTGGTGGGCGCTATCTTCAGCGCTCTCAAAGCTACGGTGGGTGCTCAGCACCACCCGCTCCTCCAGAACCGGTTCGGGCAGGGGGCGGGGGGCGGTTTCGAGCACCACTTGGTTGGTGGTGAGGGTTTCTAACTGTCCGCCAGACTTGAATTGCAGGGTGAGGGTATCCCCTTGCAGCGGTTCAATCACCAGGGTTTCATCAGGGTCAGTGCCAAACCGCTGCACCACCCCAATTTGCAAGGCGGGGTTTTCGGGGGTTTGAGCCTGGGCGGTAGATGGCAGCACTAGGGTGAAAAGGGCGATCGCCACCCCAGGGAGGAGCCGCTCCCGGTGCCCTTCACCCCACCGCAAGGGTGTGGCCTTCGGGGGCAAGGGCCTTTCGCCCCGATTACCTGAAGGCTTAAAGAGGGCCAGCACAATGGTCTGAACGGCGAGGGTCAACACAGCAGGGGCGCAGTTTTAGGGCTGGGTGCATTTTAGCGAAGACTAGCCCGGTGGCAGGTGATCGACTCGGGTACTCATCAAGGCCAGGTTTTGTTCAAAACCGAACTGCTGATAGAAGCGATGGGCGTCTTTGGTCTGCAAGATAAATTGATTGCCCCTAACCTTGGGATGGGCCATTAAGCAGGTGATCATCCAGCCCCCTAAGCCTTGGCCTCGATAGGCGTCAGCCACTACCACATCGGTGATCCAACCGGTGGTGGCATAGTCGCTAATCACCCGAGCAAAGCCAATTTGCTGCTGGGTGCCGTTCAGTAGGTACAAGCAGAGCGAGTTGGCCACCATCCCTGCCACTTTTTCGAGGGGCCGATTTTGAGCCCAGTAGGTGTGGCTCAAAAGTTGGTAAGTGGCTTCTAAACTATTAGCCGGAGGATCATCCGTTAGGGTGAATTCTGCTTGGGTCCATTCCATCAGGTTGGGGGAATTGATATTTGATGAATAGGGTAACGGATGGTTAGGGGCGTGGCGGGTCTAAAGCCAGCCCTGGCCTTAACTGGGATCAGCCATCACTTCGGCAGAACAACAGCGCTTCAGGGGATATCCCTCACCATCTACCCCGGAGAACGGGTGGCACTGTTGGGACCCAGTGGCGCAGGCAAGAGCACGCTGCTGCATGTCTTGAACGGCACGATCTTGCCGACAACGGGACAGGTCAATGTTTTGGGGCGATCGCTCCATCACCTCTCCTCCCGACAATTGCGCCAGGTTCAACGTCGCCTGGGTCGGGTCCACCAACACCATGATCTGGTCGCCAATCTGGCGGTGATTCACAACGTTAATGCAGGGCATTTGGGCCGCTGGTCTGGTCCCAAAGCTGCTTTGTCCTTGGTCTGGCCCCAAGCGGTGGAGACGGCTGCTGCCGCCTTAGCCCAAGTGGGTCTGCTGGATAAGCTCTATGCCCGCACCGATCGCCTCTCGGGGGGAGAGCAGCAGCGGGTGGCGATCGCCCGCATGTTAGTGCAAGATCCCCTGGTGGTGTTGGCGGATGAACCGATTGCCAGCCTCGATCCGGCCCGTGCCCACGATCTAATGGCCCTGTTGCGGGACTGGTGTGAGCAGGCGGATAAAACCCTGGTGGTGAGCCTCCATGAGGTGGCCTTTGCCCAACGCTATTGCGATCGTTTGATCGGCCTCCGCCAAGGGCAATTGGTGTTTGATGCCCCGGTGGATCAGGTGAGTGACTCAATGTTGCAGGGGCTGTACCAGCTAGCACCGTAAAGCCTTGAAACCTAATCAAAGTCACCCGCTTTCCCGGGGGGGGGGGGGGGGGGGGGGGGGGGGGGGGGGGGGGGGGGGGGGGGGG
>CAYGVA010000458.1:0-2396 GCA_964353225.1 uncultured Leptolyngbya sp. | reverse complement strand
GCCACCGATAACGACGCCCAGCGCTTGCGCCAAGCTGGAGCCAATGCGGTGCAAATTACCACGGGCAATGCCTGCCACCTGGAGGCGGCGATGGTGGCCCGAGCTTTACCGCAATTGCCCGATTGGCAAACCCTCGATCTACTGGTGATCGAGAATGTGGGCAATTTGGTGTGCCCCGCCAGCTATGACCTGGGGGAAGCCCTCAGGGTGGTGGTGCTCTCGACGACGGAGGGGGAGGACAAACCGTTGAAATATCCGGCGATGTTTAAGAGTGCTGATGTGGTGCTGCTGAATAAGGTGGATGTGGCGGCGGCGGTGGGCTGTGATGTGGGGCTGGCGATCGCCAATATCCAACGCATCGCCCCTCAAGCCCAGCTTTTTCAAGTGTCGGCCCGCACGGGGGAGGGGCTGGCAGCTTGGTCTCGGTATTTGGTTGATGCCTGGGCGTTGGTCAGATCACCTAACGAACCTATTTACAAAAATGAAACACCGGCGGATCTAGACAGACCGAGCATTTCAGCATAGTCATCTGCTGTCACTAAGCTCGGGTCTGCATCCCCATCGTCGCCTTCATCTCCATCGTCTTCGTAAGCTTCAACAGCATCTCGAATAAAGCGATGGCATAGCCACTGAGCAACGTTGTCAAAATTACGGTCAGCATCCAAAAATAGTACTCCGACAACCGCTTCAAACATCTCCCCCCAAACGCCATGCTCCTCTTCTGGTTGTTTACGATTCTTGCGCCCATGGGAAGAGCTGTATTCAGGCAAACCCAGTTTAATGGCGAAATCAGTGAGTGATGGTCTGTCAGCAATCGCCTGTCGGTAGTTGTCTAGCTCTTCTTTCTCCAATTTTCGTTTAATGCCATACAAGTAATCAGCGAGAATGGTGTCGATCAAAGCATCCCCCAGGAAGGCAAGATGACGATATTTACGTTTGATACGATCTTGTTCTGCTCTCGCTAGGCCAGACTCGTTCAGCGTGCAGGGATCGGTGAGGGCGATCTTAAGTAGGTCATCGCTATGGAAGTCTGGAAATGCGATCATTTGCTTTGCCTGGTCCAGTTTTATAGAAAGCCTGTTCATGAAAATTCTCCGTCAACTGATGTTTGTGGGTGTTTTTGGCGGGGCACAATCCTTGCTCTGACCCAAAGGTGTATGCGGACTGGCCACTGCATCCTTGAATACGTCCTTAGTCCAACCGTTTACAGAGTAAGGGGGTAGGTTGGCAGTGTTATTTAGCGCTTGAGAGCAATATATGAATGTGAAAGGAGATCGCCCTCCCTTCATATCCGTTGTCAGAAATTGATGGCTGATAGACTGATCCTTGCTCAGGAGAACCCCCGCTTGCTGCTGCCCAATCACCCCAAGGCTTATATTCAGCCCAACAAACTTACGGGTTACCTACTGTCTGAGACCCACCCGATTGGTAAAGCCAAAGCCAAGTTCTTCCGAGGATTAGGATTCAATGAAACGACTCTCCAAAGCCTGGAACAAAGCCTCCTCAACCTAGCCAGGACTCAAGAGATTCATGAAACCCTAGACGCCGGGCATGGTACGAAATACGTCATCATCGGTCCAATTGAAACGCCTTCAGGCAGAACGGTTAACATCTTGACAGTTTGGATCGTTGATACTGGAGAAGACGCGCCAAGATTTATCACCGCCCGCCCTCACAAAGGCAGCTAGCCACCTACAACGACCAACCCATGATTAAGGAACTCGACGTCGTCACCCTGACCCGCAACATCGAAGAACACCAGTTGTCGAAAGGCAGCCGTGGTGCCGTGGTGCATTGCTATAACGATGGTCAAGGCTTTGAAGTCGAATTCCCTGATGACGAGGGGCAAGCTGCTCATGTTTTGACCCTAGAGAGAGCCGATATTCAGCTAGAAAGAACCTTAGTTCAGGCCCAGGTGATTGAGCTTTTGACTGGCCTGCCAGACGATCTGCTGGTGGAGGTGCGTGATTTTGCAGAATTCCTACAACAGAAGCAGCCTCCGAAAGCTGTTTAGAGCGATAGCACAACCCAATAAAACCCTGGCTACTGTTGGGTTACACTCCGTTTCACCCAACCTACCCCGAGCCAGTTACTTGTGTATAAACAGCGGTAGGGGTGGGTTTTCGGTTTGCTGCCAAAGGGTGGACCCACCCCGGCCTCCGGCCACCCCTACCGAGGAGGGGATTGGTCGAAACGTAGCGTGGGTCAAACGGAGGGCGACCCACGGCACCGCGCAAAAGGACCAGCTCATGGTCTTGTCCCTCGCCCATGCTACGCCTTCGTGGTCAGCCCTAATTGGTAGGTTGGGAGGAGCGATCTCGCAACCCAACAAAACCCTTACTGCTGTTGGGTTACACTCCGTTTCACCCAACCCACGACGAACTGCCAGCCCTGAT
>CAYGVA010000457.1:0-2404 GCA_964353225.1 uncultured Leptolyngbya sp. | reverse complement strand
TCTTCCCCCAGCACCGTGCCATAGAGCTGATAGAGATCCCCCAGGGTAAACACCTCCGGCAACACATCAAACGCCACCGGGCTGTATTCCAGCTTGTTGCGCAGCCGTTGATAGCCGTAATTGAGAATTTCGTTATGGTCAAAGGCCAACCGGGGCACCCGACTAAGGGGATACCAGGCGATGCCGCTGACCCCATCGGCAATCAGCTCCGCCTCAGCAAACCGCACCAGGGCAAAGTAGCTCACCGATAGATAGCGCACCCCATAAACGTCGTCGGCTTCGCGGGGATCGCGATCGGGTCCCCCAAAGGTATAGAGCTGCTCCAGGTAGAGGTTGTTGACCCGGATTTTTTCCGACAGCACCCGATAGGCCGCATTCTCTAGGGAATTTCCCTGGCGCACTAAGGTACCGGGTAAGCTCCAGTACCCCGCAAACGGCTCGTCGTGGCGCATCACCAGCAGCACCAGCAGCCGGTTTTGCTGGGTATCTACCGAAAAAATGACGTTATCGACCCCCACCTTGAAATCCGCGAGGGCGTTGTCCGCTAGGGGGTCGGCAGCGTTTTTCTGGAGTTTCCCAGGCATAGATACAGTTTTTTTTGATCAATGTAGGTCCTAACCGCTGTTGGCAACACATCGGTATCGTCCGTCTGGCGGTAGTAGCTGGACGACAGATTGAATTGCAGAGGGATATCGGCGATCGCCACCGTGCCGCCCCGTCGCCGCACCTCCATCAAATCATCCTCTGCCAAGTCATAACCAGGGCGAGGGATTACCAATATTTGCACTTGACGCAGCAGATCCGCCGCCCGATACCAGCTTGGCAATTGCCCGATCAAGTCGGCCCCCACCACTAAGGTTAAGGTGGCCTCGGGCCAAATCCGTCGGGCCTGCTCGGCACTTTCGAGGGAGCGGGTAGAACTGAGTTCGGGGTAGAGGGCGATCGCCCCCGATGGCGCAGGGATATCCCCAATCATCAATCGCAACATGGCAGAGCGATCGCCCAAAGGACTCTGATGGCGCTTAAAGGGATTGTCCGACGCCCAAACCGCCACATGGTCGAACTGGGTCGCCAACCACCGCAGAATTTCGCAATGGCCCCAATGGGGGGGATCAGCGCTGGTACCGAAAAGAGCAATGTGCATGGTGAGTGCGGGTAGAGGAGTTAGGGAGGAGGGGCGCAGAGGGGCGGGAGTTTTAAATTTTGAACTTTGAATTTTAGATCCCTAGCCCCCCGGCTCCTTCAACGGCCTATGGCCGCGACGAGTTTGTTCGGTCAGCGCTTCTAGAGCGGGTGACAGGGTGACGGGGAAGGGCTCTGAGTCAGTGATGGTGCGGCAGGCTTGGGGGAGGCTGGCGACGCTGGCGGCGGTGCGTTGGGCGATGGTGGCGAGGGACTCAGGCAAACCCTTGAGTTCACCGTTAACCATGACCGGTTGTAGTAGCGGTTGGGTGCCTTCGGGGGTCAGGTCCGTCGCCAACCCTAAAACATCTTTGCTGACTTCACCGTCTGCACCGTAACGAAACACCTGCTTGCAGCCCGGATAGGTGATTTTGCCACTGGCTTCCTTCATCACCGGAATGCCATCGATATCCACCAGTTTGTAGACGCCGTTAACGGGGGAACCGGTGACCAGGCGGGTGCCAAACCCATAACCGTCAATGCAGGCTCCGGCTTGATTGAGGCGGGTGATTTCGTATTCGTCGAGGTCACCACTGGCAAAAATTGACACGTCGGGCAGCAGTTCCCGCACCTGCTGCGACAGGCTGGCCAGGTCACCAGAGTCGAGACGCACCCCGGCGGTTTGGCGGTGCTGGGCTAAATATCGTGCCGCCGTAACGGTATCGTAGGTGTCGATCAGCAGCGGTGCCCCAGGAAAGTAGCGGTGGAAAGCGTCAAAGGCATCGGCTTCGCTTCCGGCAATGGCAGATATGGCCATTACCAGGGCATGGGCCATGGTGCCGACGGGTTTTTGCCCCAGTTGCAACGCGGCCCACACATTCGAGGTGGCGGTGAGGCCACCGGCGATCGCCGCCCGTGCCGCCCACATTGCCCCTTGCGGGCTAAAGGCGCGGCGGGTGCCAAACTCCAGCAGCATCGCTTCAGGGCCGGTCACATCCCGCAGTCGCGCGGCGCGGGTGGCAATTAGGGTTTGGTAGTTGAGGGTATTGAGTAGATAGGTTTCGACAATTTGGGCCTGCCACAGGGGGGCTTCGACCCGCAGCAGCGGCTCGTTGGCAAACATGGCCGTGCCTTCGGGGACCGCCCAGACATCACCGGTAAACCTCGCTCCGGAGAGCAAGTCCCAAAACTGGGGTGGGGCCTGGTCAAAAATGCCGGTGCCCTTGAGCGCGTCGAGGTGGCGATCGCTAAAGTGAAAATTTTGCAGAAACTCTAGGGCCTG
>CAYGVA010000456.1:0-2413 GCA_964353225.1 uncultured Leptolyngbya sp. | reverse complement strand
AACGGGGATTCTCCAAAATGAGAATTGCTGGAATTTACCCGATCGCAGCACTCTGAGCCGGCTTTACTGTGAAGCGTCACTGAGTAATTGCAACTGCCCGATCGCCCTCAAAACCGCCTTCCGATTGTGCCTCGACTGCATCCATTGCGGCAGGCGAGAGGCCAAACTGCGATTGGCCCAACCCCACTGCGGATCAGCCGATCGCTCCCGCAAATCGGCCCCGATAAACGCGGCCAGCCAGTCTAAATGCTCAGCGTTATAAGCCCAGAGAATTTCACCACAGCAGGGAGCCTGTAGCCAGAGTGGGCAGTGAAAATACGGATCAATCGCATTCCTGGGTGCGTAACCGATGGCCCGAGCTGCCCAGGACTTCAGCGCCCCACAATGCAAACAGGTCAGACGGCGAGGGGTGAAAGGGTCAACCGGCCCCGGTGCCACCCGAGAAACCCTGGCCTGGGCCGCACAGCGCGGACACCGGACCCAAATCTCATCCTGAAAGTCTTCGAGGGTTTGGCGATCGCCCAGAAACCGACTCACATTAATCGATCTCACTCATGCGACGGACCTTTAAAATATCCGTCATCTTGCGCAGTTGGCTAAAGGTTTGGTCGAGATGGCTATGGTCGCGCACATCTAACCCCAGATCAATCTCGGCAATTTGCCCCGGAAAGGTTTTGACCTGTGCCTTGTGGACGTTGATTTGTAAATCAGAGAGGTGAAACAAAATATCTTTGAGCACGCCGACCCGATCAATCACCTCAATTTTGATTTGCACCGGATAGGTGGGTAGGCGATGGCCATTACGGTTTTCCCCAGCGTTCCAGTTGACGGGCACGAGGCGATCGCCCGGTATAGCGGCCAGATTGGGACAGCCCTGACGATGGATAGCAATGCCCCGACTCCCCAAGGACACCGCTCCGATGATCGGCTCCCCTGGCAACGGCGTACAACAACCGGCAATGTGATGCAGCAGCCCCTCCACCCCCAGAATCGGCGACTTTGAGTCGTGTTCCGACGGTTTAGCCGGATTGCTAATCGCCTCCGCCAAAAAGGCATCGGCATGCTCTAGCTCATCTCGCTGGGTGGTTTCTAAGGGCTGTTGCGCTTTGACCGCCTCCCGCAGCCGATTGACCACCAAATTGAGGGTGACTTCGCCATGGCCCAGCCCAGCCAGCAAATCATCCACACTCGGGTAATTACAGCGCCCAGCCACTGCCTGGGCGGGTTCAGATTTGAGCAAAGATTCAAACCCATTTTTGCCCAGCTCTTTTTCCAGTAGATCCCGCCCCCGGTTAATGTTTTCGTCCCGATGCGATCGCTTATACCATTGCCGAATCCGGTTTTTGGCCCCCGCAGTGGTCACATAATTGAGCCAATCTAGGTTGGGATGGCTGTTCTTTTGGGTGATGATTTCGACAATGTCCCCATTCTGTAAATGGGTGCCGAGGGTGACCATGCGGCCATTGACCCGTGCCCCGGCACAGTGGTTGCCCACCTCCGTGTGGATACGATAGGCAAAGTCAATGGGGGTCGCGTCGCGCGTCAGAGAAATTACATCGCCGCCGGGGGTAAACACATAGACCGCCTCATCAAAGAGATTGCCTTTGACATCCTCCATAAACTCGCGGGCGTCATTGAGGTCGCTCTGCCAATCCAGCAGTTGCCGCAGCCAGGTAAATTTCTCGTCGTTGGCCGACAACTGGGTATTGTTGGAGCCCCCTGACTCCTTATATTTCCAATGGGCGGCGATGCCGTACTCAGCGATGTGGTGCATCTCTAGGGTGCGAATTTGCACCTCAATGGGGCGGCCATGGCTGCCGAGCACCACCGTATGGAGAGACTGGTAGCGGTTGGGCTTAGGCAAACCAATATAGTCTTTAAAGCGACCTGGAATCGGTTTAAAGGCATCGTGGACAATGGCGAGGGCGCGGTAGCAGTCATCCTTGGCGGGCACAATCACCCGCACCGCCGCGATGTCGTAAATTTCATCGAAGCGCTTTTCCTGGCGCTCCATTTTGCGATAGATGCTGTAAAGGTGCTTGGGTCGGCCACTCACTTCATTTACGGCAATGCCCGACGTCTCTAATCGTTGCCTTAGGGTTGTGGCTACAAGGTGAAGACGGTCTTCTCGATCTGTCCGTTTTTCGGACACGCAGTCTTGGACTTCCCGATAGGCATCGGGTTCCAGATACTTAAAGCAGAGATCTTCTAGTTCCCACTTAAAGCGTCCAATCCCGAGGCGGTTGGCCAGGGGGGCAAAAATATCTAGGGTTTCTCGGGCAATACGCCGTTGTTTTTCGGGCTTGAGATGTTGCAGGGTCCGCATGTTGTGGAGGCGATCGGCCAGCTTCACCACAATCACCCGCACGTCCTGGGCCATGGACAAAAACATCCGCCGGAAGTTCTCGGCCTG
>CAYGVA010000455.1:0-2415 GCA_964353225.1 uncultured Leptolyngbya sp. | reverse complement strand
CAGTCCCTCGGGGCCATCTCAGGGCTCAAGTGGAATAAGCCTTAGAGGTCATCCCGGCCAGTTAGGGCCAAGCCCCCACACACCATCAAAAAACCCCCCAGAGCATTGCCCTGGGGGGTTTTTTAAGAGATCAATGCCCTGGACCTCTTGCCCTCAGCCACTCTAAGCATATTCCGGGCTATTGATTGCTCGTTTTTGTCTTTCGATTTAGCAAAAGAGGCCAGGTAGGCATCCCAGTCACAGGAAAATTCGCTCCCATCCCCACTGCAAACGCCTTTGAGCCCTTTGTTCTGATCGGCGTAGTACGTGATCATTCCAGCCCTCCCTACCCGATGCATGCGCCCCCCTTTTTGCACCATTCTATCGGCGGCGATCGCGAATTAAATCAGCGATCGCCCTTTCCGCACACCAGGCAGGCGATCTCCCTGGATTTTGCCTTGCAATGTGAGACACCAGCCGATTAGCCGTGCCTTGGTCGCGGGTCAGCGCCATCAGCTCACGGGCCAGATGGGGCGGGATTCGCGGTTTTTGTTGCTTGGGCCTAGGGCGACTCGGGGGCCTGCGAATAGCACGGGACGTTCTTTTTTGCGGTGGCTGGTACCAGCGATCGCGGTTTTGCCATAGTGCGATCGCCCCCAGCAATAGCAACGCCAAAAACAGAGCCATCCTACCCCCCAAACTCTTCTTAAGAATTATCCCTTAGCCGAGTAAAATTAAATTGATACTCAATTTGTTGCATACCAAGTAATGACTGCCCTCAACCTCAGCACCGATATTCCATCGCAGATCGACACCCTAGAGCGACTGCACGCTTACACCGCCCTAGCCCTCCACAACCTCTACAAAGGCATCACCTACAAAGAGGCTCAAGGGACACAGCTAGATAGTGGCCTTGCCCCCTTAGTCGATATTTCATTCATTAATGCTGCTGACGGGACAAGCCGAATGCTCACCCGTTCTGCCATAGAAGTTGACCCTGCCTACATAACGGACACATCTCAAAAGCTCTGGATGTTCGCTGACGAGCTAGGCGTCACCGTTCTGCCTGCTGCTTTCAAGGTTGATTGATGCCCGTCCCTACCTCTGTATCCAGCGCCGAATTATTGCGCCACCAAGCGGCAAATCGCACCCGACAAACCGCTAATTATTGGGCCGAGAGTAATAGGCGGCAGAATATCCGCCTAGATACGCTAGCCAATACGGCTGATTATCGGAGCCGAAATTTCCACCACGCCCCCCCCGACCCTGCACTTAACCCGCGCGCGGCGGTGCCACGGCCCACAACGCCATCCCCTAGGGCCGCAACCCCTAGGGCCGCAACCCCCAGCACCATACGCTTGCCTGCTGGTGTGGGGGGCGTGGCCCGTGGCCTGGGTACTGCTTCACTGGGATTAAGCGCGGGCTTACAGGGTGCTAACGCAGCGGCCCAGACTAGAGCCCAAGGGGGCACACTGACCCAGCAAATCAATAGCGGCATCAGTGCAGCGGGTGCGGAAGCTATCGGTGCTGTTGCAGGTGCTCAGGCTGGCGCTGCTGTAGGTTTCGCCCTAGGCGGGCCTATTGGTGCCGCTGCGGGTGGATTAGCTGGAGGTGTTGCTGGTGCCGCTGGCCTAGGGGCTGCATCCCGTAGGGTAAGTGATGCTGTAGCAGGCTTGCTACCAGCCCCCCAAGGCCCAGAGGTAGCAAGCGGTCCATACCCCACCGAAAATCGGATACCCTACGATCCTTCTTACAACGGGGGGCAAACCCCTGGTGCTAGCTACAACGTGCGGGTGCAAGTGTGGTACACCTGGCCAGGTGGCGGCCAATACATCGAAAGGCTTTATGTAGAGCTTGGGCCGATCAGCCGCGTAGACATAGGTCAGCGGCCCAGGGGCGATGGCGTTCCGGCCATCCATTCGATCCGGGTGAATGGAGTTTTTCGCCAAGATCTGGGCAGCGGCATAAACAACACAACCATTGATGGGTTTGCCGTGGACGTGAGCCGTACAGACGGCTTGCCCGATGAGGGGCCTGCACATCCTGGATACGTGAGTACCCCCGCTACCGGAGTAAGGCAACCATCGCCACAACCAGCAGCCCGGGGCATAGGAGGCCCCGCTCCGAATCTATTCCCAGCCACACCCCCAGCCAATGCCCCGGCCACATCCCCTATCCTGCCAGGGGTGCGCCCCGGCACAGCCCCCCCAGCCGATCCCGTGGATGGCGAAGACAATAATCGCCTCCCCTTGGGTATCCCTAGACCCGTAAGGGGGAACACCAGCATTGGTTCAGGCGCTCAGCGCACTGAGGTTCCGGCCCAAAATGGGACATCAGCGGCCCCCTTTGGGGTGACGGTTACCCCCGCCACGGTGACGCCGGCCACGGTGACGCCGGCCACGGTGACGCCGGCCACGGTGACGCCGGCCACGGTGA
>CAYGVA010000454.1:0-2431 GCA_964353225.1 uncultured Leptolyngbya sp. | reverse complement strand
TTATTCCCACTCCCTACTAGTGAAGCGTCACAATCAAAATGGAGACAACGATCCTCACCAGCCTTAAAAATCCTTTGGTCAAGCACATTCGTAAGTTGCACCAGGGTAAGTTTCGGCGGGCGCAGCAGCAGTTTTTGGTGGAAGGCACCCATTTGCTCCAGGAAGCGTTGGTCACGCGTCATTCTCTGGAGATTGTTTGCAGCACGGTGGCTTGGCAAGCCCGGTATCCCGAGTTGTGGCAGCAGGCGATCGCCTCAGCCGATCTGGTGGTGACGGTGGCCCCAGAGGTCGTCACAGCGATGGCGACGACGGTGTCTCCCGATGGGGTGGTGGCGATCGCCCCTCAGCCCCCCTCTGTAACAGTGTCATCTGCACAACCCAGCTTGGGTATTGCCGTCGAAACCCTGCAGGACCCGGGGAATCTAGGCACGCTGATTCGTACCGCTGCCGCTGCCGGTAGCGATGGCATCTGGCTGAGTCCTGATAGCGTCGAGGTCACCCATCCTAAGGTGTTAAGGGCTTCGGCAGGGCAATGGTTTCGCCTGCCCTTGGCTCCTAATATTGACCTGCTGAACCAAATCAATCGTTGGCAACAGGGGGGTGTCCGGGTAGTGGCCACTGCTGCCCAACAGGGGGTCCCTTATTGGGCCATCGATTGGTGTGTGCCCACGGTGATTTTGCTGGGCAACGAAGGGGCAGGTTTGTCGGCCCCGGTCACCGCTGCGGTCGATCAAGCGGTAACCATACCGATGGCGGCGGCCGTCGAGTCCCTGAATGTGAGTGTTGCGGCAGCGATTTTGCTGTTTGAGGCGCGGCGACAACGACTGCAGGCCGCTAGCTCAGGGGCATAGATCGAGCATCTGCCCAGGACCTACGCCTCTGGCTTATGCTCCTGGGCGTTCATAAATTGTTCAATGTCTTGGGCTGCCTCACTGAGGGCCGTCTCCCAATCGACATCAGGGGGGGAAGTCGCGGGAGGCTGGGCGGATGGAGAGGATGCTGGCGTTGGCAGAGGGGCCTCATCAGCTTGCAAAGCCGCCTCCAACTCTGCCATCGATTCCATGAATTTACGGGCGGCGTCACGGCGATTTTCGGGTTGCCGGTGCTCCATAGGGTTAACCCTCCTGCTCGGGGTTTGGGGTAATAACGGCATCAGGGCTAGCACAACTTTTTTACTGTAGCGCCGTTGTTCGAAGGTTTAAGACCGGATGTTCTGATCTATGGGTCCCCAGGATTCGCCCTGACTTCTTGGGTGGAGCGTTGTTCCACTGGCCTGTCCTAGGCCACGTTGCCGCGCTAAAGGGGTGAATTGCCCTGTACATTTAAAAAGGCATCAGGGTGTTGCTGATTCAGGCTCGGTCGTCTGAAACTACATCTTGCAATGTTTATAGTGAGTTATTCACATATTGGTTGGAAAGGCTGAGGAAAGCATGGTGAGTCAGGCATTTGATTACGATTTGGTGATCTTAGGGGCTGGGGTAGGGGGCCACGGCGCTGCTATCCATGCCGTTCGTTGCGGCCTGAAAACTGCCATTGTGGAAGCCGCCGAGATGGGGGGCACCTGCGTTAACCGGGGTTGTATTCCCTCGAAAGCGCTGCTCGCCGCTTCGGGTCGAGTGCGAGAGTTTAAGGATGCGCAACATCTGGCTTCCCTCGGGATTCAGTTGGGGGCAGTGGGCTACGACCGCCAGGCGATCGCCGATCACGCCAAAAACCTAGTGAATAAAATCCAGGGGGATATGTCCAACAGCCTCAAGCGCTTAGGGGTAGATGTCATCCAGGGCTGGGGACGATTACTCGGGGAGCAAAAGCTGGCGGTCAAAACCGCCGATGGTGAGCAAACCCTGACGGCCAAAGACATTATTTTGTCCCCTGGATCGGTGCCCTTTGTGCCCCCTGGCATCGAGCTAGACGGTAAAACCGTGTTTACCAGTGACGGTGCCCTGAAGTTGGAATGGGTGCCCGATTGGGTGGCGGTGATTGGCAGTGGCTACATCGGTTTAGAGTTTTGTGATATTTATACGGCCCTAGGCTCGGAAGTCACCATCATTGAAGCGCTGGATAAGGTGATGCCCACCTTTGACCCGGACATCGCCCGAGTCGCAGAACGGGTTTTGATTAACCCCCGCGCAGTGGAAACCCGCGCTGGGGTGATTGCCAAAACCGTCACCCCCGGTTCACCGGTGGTGATTGAGCTGGCGGATCCCAAAACCAAGGAAGTGGTGGATGTACTGGAGGTGGATGCCTGCTTGGTGGCCACCGGTCGCATCCCCGCTACCAAAGATATTGGCCTAGAAGCCGCAGGGGTAGAAACCGATCGGCGAGGCTTTATTCCGGTGGATGAGCATATGGCGGTACTGCGGGATGGCAAACCGGTGCCCCATCTCTGGGCGATTGGGGATGCCAACGGCAAGATGATGCTGGCCCATGC
>CAYGVA010000453.1:0-2435 GCA_964353225.1 uncultured Leptolyngbya sp. | reverse complement strand
GCGGCATCGATGAGCTGGTGGTGATCGTCATGAAGCGCGAACGCCATAACGACCTAATCAAAGAGATCCGCGATGCCGGTGCTCGGGTGCGTTTGATTAGCGACGGTGACGTTTCCGCCGCCATTTCCTGCGGCTTTGCCGGCACCAACACCCATGCCCTCATGGGCATCGGTGCTGCCCCTGAAGGGGTGATTTCCGCTGCGGCTATGCGCTGCCTCGGGGCTCACTTCCAAGGACAGCTCATCTACGATCCGGCTGTGGTCAAAACCGGCCTGATTGGTGAGAGCAAAGAAGCAAACCTGGCTCGCCTAGCCGAAATGGGCATCACCGACCCCGACAAAATCTATAGTGCCAACGAGCTGGCCTCTGGTGAAACCGTCCTGTTTGCCGGTTGCGGTATCACCCCTGGCGACCTGATGGAAGGAGTGCGCTTCTTCCATGGCGGCGCGCGCACCCAGAGCCTGGTGATCTCTTCCCAGTCTCAGACCGCTCGCTTTGTGGACACCATCCACATGCCCGAGGTACCCAAAACCGTTCAATTGCGGTAATCGACACCCTTAGCCCGCTGATAGGATGAGCCGTGGGGCAGACTCCATCAGCGGACTGAATATTGTCTGGGGATGAATGACCCATCGCTGTCTTCACAGCACGGTTGTCTTCATCCCTTTTCATTTGATGGACTTTTATTGAGTTTCCTTGAGTCGAACCCTGGTTTTCCCTACCGTCAGAACTGTTGGTGATTTAAAAATACTGCGGCTGGCCATCTAGCCCTTTCACCCGCTCCATAACTATTCCGCTAGATATCACCTTTTTGTTGGGAGGATTCATGAACATCGCTGTTGTTGGCCTAAGTCATAAAACCGCACCGGTAGAGGTACGAGAGAAGCTGAGCATCCCCACCCCTCAGACCGAAGAGGCTATGGCTCAACTCACCAGCTATCCCCACATCAGCGAAGTCTCCATTCTGAGCACCTGTAACCGCCTCGAAATCCACATCGTTACCGAGGAAACCGAGGCCGGGGTGCGGGAAGTCACCCAGTTTTTGTCGGACTACGGCAAGGTCCCCCTCCGGGAACTACGGGCGCATTTATTTATCCTGCTACATCAAGATGCGGTCATGCACTTGATGCGGGTTTCTGCGGGGCTAGACAGCTTAGTCCTGGGGGAGGGGCAGATCTTGTCCCAGGTCAAACACGCCCACAAGCTGGCCCAGCAACATAAGGGTTGTGGCCGCATCCTCAACCAGCTACTTAAGCAATCGATTTCGGCGGGCAAGCGGGTCCGCACCGAAACCAGCATCGGCACCGGGGCGGTTTCCATTAGTTCTGCCGCCGCTGAATTGGCCAAAATGAAGCAGCCAAACTTGGCGAACTGCCGCATCAGCATTCTAGGGGCTGGCAAAATGGCCCGCCTGCTGGTGCAACACTTGCTCTCTAAAGATCCCTGCCAAATTACGATCTTGAACCGCTCGATCAAACGGGCAGACGAGTTGGCGGCTCAATTTAATGGGGCTGGCATTCAAACCGGCACCTTAGACGCCATGCTAGAAACGGTCTCAGCATCGGATGTGGTGTTTACCTGCACCTCCGCCACCGAACCGATTCTGGATCGGGTTCGCCTAGAGGGGGTATTACAGCCCGGACAAGCCCTGATGCTGTTTGACATTGCTGTGCCCCGCAACGTCCACACCGATGTCAATGATCTGGCGGCGGTCCAAGCCTTCAATGTAGATGACTTGAAAGCAGTGGTGGCCCAAAACCAGGAGAGCCGCCGTCAGATGGCCCTAGAGGCAGAGGCCCTGCTGGACGAAGAAGTGGATAGCTTTATTGACTGGTGGCGATCGCTCGACACCGTCCTCACCATCAGCAGCCTGCGTAAAAAGGTGGAGTCGATCCGTCAGCAAGAATTAGAGAAAGCCCTCTCTCGCCTCGGCAACGAATTTGCAGGCAAGAACCAAGCGGTTATCGAAGCGTTAACCCGAGGCATCGTCAATAAAATTCTCCATGATCCGATGGTGCAGTTGCGAAGCCAACGGGATATTGACGCCCGTAAACAGGCGATGCAAACCCTCCACACCCTGTTTGATCTAGAGCCGCTTCCCAGTGGCAAACTGAGCTAGGATTTTCTATCTTTTCCTAATGCAGAACCAGGGAAACTGAGGGCGCTAGTCCCCCATGAAATCTCAGCTTTGCAAATGGCCTACCCTGCGGGAAGAGTAAGCCCTACATCCCCAGCCCCTACTCTCAATTGTGGGCCAAGTCACCTTGCCCAAAGGGCATACAAAAAACTGAGGGCTAGACAGTATTTCGGCAAAATCGGAATATTCCCCTAGCACCCAATGGCATCAGTGCCATGCCAATACGATTGCGGATAGCAGGGACGCATCAGGGGCAAGGGCGCTAGAAACCAGAACAGTCAAAGGATTGATGCCGCTG
>CAYGVA010000452.1:0-2452 GCA_964353225.1 uncultured Leptolyngbya sp. | reverse complement strand
TAGCCTGCGTCTGCGCTGGCATTATCCTGACATGGGCCTGCTGTCCACAAACCATCCCTGTCTTTGCTAGAACCTAAGCTAGTTCTGTAAAGGCCCATATGCCAGCGCGTTTATCTCGTTCATCTTTTTCTGACCGATTGATCGAAGAAACCTATCAACGGACGCGGCGGCATTTGCTGGGGGGCGCGATCGCCCTGGGCTGCGTGGTCTTCACCGGTATTCTTTGGTACAAGCTGATTGAGGGCTGGACCTGGGTAGATGCCGCCTATATGGCGGTGATCACCCTAGCCACCGTGGGCTTTGCCGAAATCCATCCCTTGGGCGATCGGGGCCGCCTCTTCACCATCGTTTTGATTTTGATGGGCGTCGTGGTGATTGCCTATATTCTGAATTGTTTTACAGAAGCCTTGATTCAAGGCCATTTGCAGGCCGGTATTCGCTTAGGACAGCGCCGTAGACTGATGGAATCTTTAACCGACCATTACATCCTCTGTGGGTTTGGCCGCACCGGTCGGCAGGTGGCGATGGAATTTGCCAGCGAGGCAATTCCCTGCATTGTGGTGGACTCTGACGAGGGCTCGATTGAAATGGCTCAACAATTGGGATTCATCACCTTGCAGGGCGATGCCACCCAAGACCAGGTGTTGTTGCAAGTGGGGGTTGAGCGGGCCAGCTGTCTGATTGCGGCGTTGCCCTCCGATGCCGAAAATCTCTATACGGTGCTCTCGGCCAAAACCTTGGCCCCCAATATTCGCGCCATTGCGCGGGCTAGCAGCGAAGAAGCCGTGCAGAAGCTCCAGCGGGGCGGGGCGGATGTGGTGGTGTCGCCCTATATCACCGGTGGTAAGCGGATGGCGGCGGCGGCGCTGCGGCCCCAGGTGGTGGATTTTTTGGATGGAATTTTGACCGGGGGCGATCGCACCGTTTACATCGAAGAGTTTCTGATTTCCCCAGAGCATTGCCCCCAGGTGGGGCACACCTTGCGGCAAGCGGAGTTGCGGCCTAAGTCAGGTGCCCTAATTTTGGCGATTCGGCGGGCAGACAATTCGTTGATTGTGGGGCCGGATGGCGGGACGGTACTGTACTCTGGCGATCTGGTGATCGGCATGGGCACCTCCGATGAGCTGCGTCGCCTCAATCAAATTCTGGGTCCCCTGCACCGCCGGTACCGATAAGCGTGAAGGAAATAAGTGAATGGTGGGTGTGCCGTCCGCGCCGTTAGGGCTCAAGCGATTATTGGCTTACCGACGCGCCTGGTTGCGGGGGGATATCTGGGCGGGGCTGACGGTGGCGGCCTACTTGATTCCCCAATGTATGGCCTACGGGGAGCTGGCGGGGGTGAGCCCGGTGGCGGGGCTATGGGCGATCTTGCCCGCCATGGTGATCTATACCCTGCTGGGTTCCTCCCCCCAATTGTCAGTGGGTCCCGAATCGACCACGGCGGTGATGACGGCGGTGGCGATCGCCCCCTTGGCCAACCCCGATGGCAGTGACTATGGCCTCCTGGCGGCACTGCTGGCCCTGATCGTCGGGCTGGTCTACCTCCTGGGCTACCTGACCCACCTCGGCTTTTTGGCCAACCTGCTCTCCAAGCCCATCCTGATTGGCTACATGGCGGGGGTCGCCATCATTATGATCACCGGGCAACTGGGCAAGGTCAGCGGCATTGCCATTGAAGCCGACAGTGTTTTGGGGGAGGTGCAGGGCTGGTTGAGTCAGGTGGGTCAATTCCATGGCCCTACCCTGATGGTCGCGATCGCGGTGTTGGTGTTTTTGTTTGGGATGCAGGCCCGCTTCCCCAATGCACCGGGGCCGCTGATGGCGGTACTGTTGGCGACCCTGGCGGTGAAGGTTTTTCACTTAGATCAAAATGGCGTGGCGGTGGTGGGGGAGATTCCGGCGGGGTTGCCGGACTTGGCGCTGCCTGCGATCGCTCAGGTTTCGAGGGATCAAATCCAATCACTAGTGGCTGCCGCGATCGGGGTGGCGGTGGTGGGGTATTCCGACAATGTGCTGACAGCGCGGGCCTTTGCCACCCGTAACGGCTACAAAATTGACGCCAATCAAGAGCTGCTAGCCCTAGGGGTCTCCAACTTGGGGGCGGGGCTGATGCAGGGGTTTCCGATCAGCAGCAGCGGCAGTCGCACCGTAATCGGCAATGCATTGGGCAGCAAGACCCAGCTCTTTTCCCTGGTGGCAATGGTGGCGGTAGTGGTAGTGCTATTGTTTCTGCGCCCGGTGTTGGCCTTATTTCCCAGTGCGGCGCTAGGAGCTTTGGTGATTTATGCGGCCACGCGCCTGATCGAGATCTCAGAATTTCGCCGCCTGCGCCGCTTCCGCAATACCGAATTTGCCCTGGCCCTGATCACCACGGTTGGGGTGCTGGTGACTAATCTACTGGTGGGGATTGCGATCGCCGTGGCCCTATCGGTGATTGAGCTCTTTGCCCGCG
>CAYGVA010000451.1:0-2469 GCA_964353225.1 uncultured Leptolyngbya sp. | reverse complement strand
CCACGGTTGGGGTGCTCGGGACCAATCTGCTGGTGGGGATTGCGATCGCCGTGGCGCTATCGGTGATTGAGCTCTTTGCCCGCGTAGCCCGCCCCCATGATGCGGTGTTGGGCAAAGTGTTGGGGCTCTCAGGGTGGCATGACATTGAGGATTGGGACGGGGCTCAGACGATCCCTGGACTGGTGATCTATCGTTACGATGCGCCGATTTGCTTTGCCAATGTCGAAGACTTTAAACGGCGGGCACTGGCGGCGATCGCGGCGGAAACCGCTCCGGTGGAGTGGTTTGTGCTCATTACGGAGGCGATCGCTGAAATCGATATTACCGCTGCCGATATGCTGGCGGAGCTGCACCAAGAACTCACCGCCGAGGGGATCACCTTAACCATGGCGCGGGTCAAGCAAGATTTGTATGGCCAACTGCGGAGATCGGGGCTATTGCAGGCGATTGGGGCAGCGCAGATTTACCCGACCTTGCATCGGGCGATCGCGGCCTTTAAAGACCGTTGACCGATGGCTGTAGCTGGGGCCAGAAATCCCCTGGCCCGCTTCAAAATTCAGCGTCTTTACCCGCAGGTTTTCTGGCCATATTACGCACTATCAAGTCTTGCAAACCCTGGCGAATTGTCCCCAGGGTGCTCTCTAGAATGGGGGGATGAAAGCAAGACTGCCCACCCAAGAAGCAGAGCGACTCGCCGCCTTGAGGGAATACGACGTTCTGGATACCCCCTCGGAGCAGGTCTACGATGACATCACGGCGCTGGCGGCGTTTATCTGTGATGTCCCCATTGCCTTGATTAGCCTGGTGGATGAAGATCGCCAGTGGTTTAAATCTAAGGTCGGACTCAACGTCGATGAAACCCCTCGGGACGTTTCCTTCTGCGCCCACGCCATCCTAGAGAGCACCATGACGGTCGTCCGTGATGCCCGCAGGGATGCACGGTTTCGCGATAACCCGCTGGTGACCGGTGCCCCAGGCATGCGCTTCTATGCGGGGGTGCCGCTGATCACCCCTGAATACCATGAGATCGGCACCCTCTGTGTGATTGATCATCAACCCAGGGATTTATCGCAGGTCCAGCAGAAAACCCTAGAAGCCTTGGGTCGTCAGGTTGTCGTTCAGCTAGAGCTGAAGCGGGTCTCTTCTCACCTAGCCGCAGCGTTGGACAAGATTGAGCTAATGGCCGGACTGATTCCGATTTGTTCTTACTGCAAGGGCATCCGCAATGACCAGGGCTATTGGTCTACGGTGGAAAAGTTTATTGCCCAGTATTCAGACGTGGAGTTCACCCATGGGGTCTGTAATACCTGCATGCGTCAGCATTTCCCGGAGGTGGCGGATGTTTTGCTGGCGGGCGAAGAAACTAAAAACCAGTCTGAGTCTGGATCTGAACCCCTGAATGACTTGTTGGGTTAACTAAAATGGTTTTCCGACAGATCCCCTCAAACCCATTAAGATGCGGGTATGATTGCTACTCTCTCGCCACCTCAAACGCAGTACGTCAATCTCGAAGGGATTTCGTGGCCGACCTATCAGGCCATGCTCCAGGATATGGGCGATCGCCGTCGCACGCGCCTGCTTTACGATCAGGGACTTCTCGAAATCACCATGCCCTCCGAGCTACATGAGATTATTAATCGCCTCCTAGATCGGATCATTACTGCCCTCACCGAAGAATTAAACCTAAGAATCAAGGCCTACGGTTCCACCACCTTAGACCGTGCGGATCTCGTTAGAGGAGTAGAGCCTGATTCTTGCTACTACATCCAAAACGCTGATCAGATTAAGACTCGCCAGCTTGATCTACAAACCGATCCGCCCCCCGATCTGGCTGTTGAAGTGGATATCACCAGCTCCTCCCAGCGCCGCTTTGGCGTTTATCAACATCTGCAAATTCCAGAGGTTTGGCGCTATACCGCCAAGCAAGGGGTGATCTTCTATCAATTGCACGCTGGGGAATACCGTGAATGTATCTGCAGTCCCACTTTCCCTCTGGTTTCTGCCGCAAAGCTGCAAGAATTCCTGGTGCTGGCAGAGACGGAGGACGATAACACGATGATTCGAGCCCTACGACGCTGGATTCAAACCCAGCTCCCATCCGTTGAGTAAATCGGTTCGCAGCATGCCGTGACGTAGCTATTTTCCCGGCTCGGACCCATTAATAATGGGTGCCGGTTTTGCGTTGATGGACGGCGGTTTTGGCATTCCCCTGGAGTACTTGCCCACCCGTCACCGTGGCATACACCACCCAGTGGTCACCGCATTCCATCCGGTTCGCCACTTCGCATTCGAGATAGGCGATCGCATCCTTCAAAATCGGGCTGCCATTGTCAGCGGTGTCGGTTTCGAGCCCCGCAAACCGATCCTCTCCTGGGGCAAAGGGCTTGAGGAAATGTTTCATTGGCCCCAGGTGCTGCCCCTCCGCCAAGATATTCAGCACAAAGCCGCTGCCCTTATGCATCAGCGACT
>CAYGVA010000450.1:0-2490 GCA_964353225.1 uncultured Leptolyngbya sp. | reverse complement strand
TTGTCTATCGCAAGGGTTTAGCTAAGTTGGGACTGAGCAAGATTTATACCGCTTAGGTTGTTTCCTGCTGGTAGGCGAAGCCGAGTTTATCTTTTAACTGCGGGCAGGTTTCAGGTGAATTCGTTGGTATCGAGGGCATTGGACTGTTAACGGGTGATGACTTTGTAAAGTTGGTCAGGCAAGGATCTCCGAGATCCTCCCCGAAACCGCCTGAAGCCTCCCTGGGTAGAGGTTTGAGCTACAAATCACTCATATATGACCCGTTAGGAAACCCGTGCCAGCGCTTGAGGGCAGATACGGCACCTTCAATTCCCCCATGATCGCCCAAGCCAAAAAGATTGCAATGCCCTCAACCGTTTCCAGCTTCCTTGAGAATGGTCATCTCCCTGGGGTGCTAGCTAAAATTAATTAACCAAGCACCTCTCGGGTTCCAACCTCCCCATGGCGGTTCAAAAAGCACAATACGAAACCCTACTAGCGGACTGTAGTGACTACAACGGGGCGCTCGCCCTACTCAAACAGCACCGCCCCTATCTGGAAGTGATTCCCAGTATGCGGCGTCCCCAGGACAGCATTGTGGCCCTGCCCTTGCCCAATATCCGCACCCGTCAGCCGGTGCAAATTTCTGGCCGCGCGGGGGTGCCCGTGTCGGCAGGTACGGCGGTGCCCTTGCCCTGCGATGTGGTGCTGCTGATGTGTGACCCCGAGTGGAAAATCAAAACTGGGGTAGAGCTCTTTATTTTGATCCATCGCCCCCAGGAAGATTTTTCAGATTTGTTGATGCGGTGGCGGCACACCCAGCTTTTGTTAGACGGGGGCTATGAGTGGTTTCTACCGGCCCGTCACCAACATCTCCTCAGTGAGGGGGCTGATAAATTACGTCCCCTGTTTGTGGTGTTTCCCCAGAGCCCCGATCGCATCCTCAAGGGGTTACAAGGGGCCGGATTGCCCACCATACTGTACACGGAGCCCACCGCAGACCTAGAGCCCGTGCCGATACCGCCCCTGAGCGGTGAGCTGCATCTAGACGAAGCCGAGGATTTTGACCTGTCTGAGTTAGAGGACTTGGGACCCTCGGATCAGGGTGACTAAGCATATCCTTCCCCGTCCCAAGCATGGGACTCAAATGGGCTGGTTAATCGCTTCAGGCGAGCAAATGGTATTCATTTATCGCCCTGAACAAGCAACGGTTATTTTTGACGAGCCTGGGAGATTACCGAGAACTAAAATGCCGACGGTCGGGCTAATGGACTGGCAAAGCCGCCTGCCAGCCCAATCCTGCATGGGGTCAGGAGACCTGCCCCCTACCCTGGACGAAACCCTCGTAGGGGAGCGGTTTCCGCGCCCAACCTGGGTATGTTCATTGCCCAAAATCGCCCTTAGGCTAGCCTGCCGACGCCTTTGTGGGCTAACCCGTAACGGCTGGCCCTTACAAATTTGTTTGCCTGGTTACTAGAGTAAGCTAGCTTGGCGTATTGACATGGGCCGCTTCCCCTATGGGTGTTTCTGGGCTGAGGTCTGCTTTTCCGATCCGAGTGGTGCTGATGTTGGTGGTGCTGCGCTTGGGGTTTTGGGGCGCGGCTTTCCCCAACCCCGATGAAGCCTACTACTGGCTATGGGGACAACACATCGCTGGGTCCTACTTTGACCATCCTCCCTTGCCAGCCTGGATACAAGGGGTTTTCACCGCTGGCTTAGGCCGCTCCCATGGGGTGCTGCGCCTGCCCAACCTGATCAGCAATGGGTTGTTGATTGCCCTCTATGGCCGCATTTGCCAACAGCTCTATGGGTCTCGTGCCCAGGCGGGCTGGGGGACAACGGTGGGGTTATTGTTCACCTCACCTCTGTTCTTTTTGTTTTTAGCGATCGCTTGGCAAGACCATTGGCTGATCCTCTTCGGCACCACCGCTGGATACTGCTGGGTGCAAGCGCTGTCCCCCAAGCCGCCCCGCGAAACCATTCCGTGGCTCTATGCCACCGGCCTCTGCCTGGGGCTGGCGGCCCTTTGCAAATATCTGGCGGTGTTTTTGGCGTTGGGATGCCTGGGGGCGATCGCCCCCTACCGCCCCTGGTGGCGACTCTTCCGTAACCCCCATCTCTATGGGGCGGGGCTGCTGGGGCTGGCGGTAACGACACCGATTTGGGTTTGGAATGCCCACCAGGGTTGGGCCTCATTTCAGTTCTATTTGGGCCGTAGCGTCCAGGCCGAGCCCAGCAGTATTCAGTGGTTTGGGCCGATATTTTTTCTGTTGCTGAGCGGGTTGATTTTAGGGCCAGCCCAGGGGTGGGCGGCGGTCAAAGCCCTGCGGCAGGCACCACAAAACCCGTTTACCCAGGTTTATGGGCGGGTGGCGATCGCCATTGCCCTCACCTCCACGGTGAGCTTGGCGCTGCTGTCCCTCAAAGCCCCCGTTTTGTACTACTGGAATATCCTCGCCTATCCGTTACTCTTTCCCCTGATGGCTGGGGTCTTTATACCCCAACCCGGCC
>CAYGVA010000449.1:173-2491 GCA_964353225.1 uncultured Leptolyngbya sp. | reverse complement strand
CATCCCCCCCTAAGCGCTACTATTCTGGAGGTGTTTAACCGGTCGGCAGGATCGTGCTCAAAGCGGTATTTCTGGAATTTAGGGGGGTGGTGATTCGAGATGAGCCCCTCCGACAAAGCATCGTCGATGAACTGCTGCTGGCTGAAAATCTCCGACCCAATGCCGACGATTTTTTGAACATCTGTCGGGGCCGGGGCGATCGCGCTTGCTTGCAGGGGCTGCTCACCCAGCGGGGCCGGGTGGTGACTGAGGCCCATCTCAACAAACTGGTGGCCAAGCAATCGGCTCAATATCATCAACAGCTCGGGGCCTTAACCCGTTTACCCCTGTATCCGGGCTTGACCGACTGGCTTTACCAACTCAAGGTCGCCCAATTGCCGGTGGGCATCGTCACCACGGCCCAACGCCAGGATGTGCAATGGGTCCTAGACCAGACCAACTTGACCGAGGCCCTAGCCGTATGGGTAACGGATGAAGATGTCCCCTTGGGCCAAGACAAGCCCACCGCCATCCCCTACCGTTTGGCCCTCACCCGCTTGAATGAACAGTACCCCACCTTGCAGGCTGCACCAGCGGATTGTTTAGCGATCGAAGCATCTTTTAATGGCATTGCAGCGGCCCAGGCGGCCAACGTTCCCGTGGCGGGGGTGGCCCATCAATACCCCTACCGGATGATCCAGCGGCGGGCCGATTGGGTGGTGGACTACCTGAGTGAACTGGATTTGGATTGGTTACGGCAGCAGTATGAATAGAGGGCAAACATGAACACACGCATCGAGACCGACACGATGGGGGCGATTGAGGTCCCGAGCGATCGCTACTGGGGAGCCCAAACCCAGCGATCGCTGCACCACTTTGACATTGGCGACGATGTCATGCCCCGTGAACTGATTCGCGCCTTTGGCCTGCTGAAGCGGGCCGCCGCCACCGTGAATCGAGACTTGGGCCGATTGCCCCCTGACCTCACCGCGCTGATCACCCCAGCTGCCGATGAGGTGATCGCCGGGACCCTAGACGATCACTTTCCGTTGCGGGTGTGGCAGACCGGCAGCGGCACCCAAACCAACATGAACGCCAATGAGGTGATTGCCAACCGAGCCATTGCCCTAGCGGGTGGGGCCTTGGGCAGCAAAGATCCGGTACACCCCAATGACCATGTCAACCGGGGCCAGTCCTCCAACGACACCTTTCCCACCGCCATGCACATTGCCGCCGTCGAGCGGCTCACCCACCATCTGCTGCCAGCGGCCACCCACCTGCGAGAGGCCTTAGCGGCTAGGGTTGATGCCTTCGAGCCCATCGTCAAAATTGGCCGCACCCACCTGATGGATGCGGTGCCATTGACCCTTGGCCAAGAGTTTTCGGGCTATGTCGCCCAGTTAGACCAAGGCATCCATCGGATTGAGCAGACCCTGCCAGAGCTATATGCCCTCGCCCTCGGCGGCACCGCCGTCGGCACCGGGCTCAATACCCATCCTGAATTTGGCGATCGCGTCGCTGCCGAAATTGCCCAGTTAACCGCGCTGCCCTTCGTCTCTGCAGCCAATAAATTTGCCGCCCTCGCCGCCCATGACGCCATTGTCGCTGCCAGCGGCACCCTCAAAACCCTGGCTGTCGCCCTGATGAAAATCGCCAACGACCTGCGCTGGCTCGGCTCCGGCCCCCGCTGCGGCCTCGGGGAACTGCGTCTGCCCGCCAATGAACCGGGTTCCTCGATCATGCCGGGGAAGGTCAACCCCACCCAATGCGAAGCCCTGACCATGGTCTGTGTGCAGGTGATGGGCAACGACAGCGCGATTGCCTTCGCCGGGAGCCAAGGCAACTTCGAGCTCAACGTCTTCAAACCGGTGATGATCTTTAATCTGCTCAACTCCATCCGCCTGCTCGCTGACGGCTGCCGCAGCTTTACCGATCATCTGGTGGTGGGGCTGCAACCCAACCCCGACCAGATCCAAACCCATTTAGAGCAGTCACTCATGTTGGTGACGGCGCTGAACCCAGCGATCGGCTATGACAAAGCCGCCCTGGTGGCGAAAAAAGCCTACGCCGACAACAGCACCCTAAGAGCGGCTTGCATCGCCCTGGGGTTCATGACGGGAGAAGCCTTTGACCAACAGGTGCGCCCCGAGACCATGATTGCCCCCAAACCCTAAGGCCAGACCTGCTAAAATCATCAGGACAATCGGGGAATTAGCTCAGTTGGTAGAGCGCTGCGTTGGCAGAGCCTTGCCGAAGGCAAATCGCACCGTAGCGGTGCGAAACACGGGGAATTAGCTCAGTTGGTAGAGCGCTGCGTTGGCAGAGCCTTGCCGAAGGCA
>CAYGVA010000449.1:0-73 GCA_964353225.1 uncultured Leptolyngbya sp. | reverse complement strand
TCGCACCGTAGCGGTGCGAAACACGGGGAATTAGCTCAGTTGGTAGAGCGCTGCGATCGCACCGCAGAGGTCA
>CAYGVA010000448.1:0-2505 GCA_964353225.1 uncultured Leptolyngbya sp. | reverse complement strand
GAACATGGGGAGGGGGAGGCATAAACCTGACAAACCAACCATTCGACAAATAAGCCTAGCGCTGACCTGAGGGTAGGTTATCGCAGCGCCGTTTAAATCTTGTTACTGTCGCTACTGTAACCTGCCTCCTGGGTGTAAGCCGAGGTGGCTAGGTTAACACCAATACCCTGGAGGAGTTGTTGCTGTTGTTGCCACATGTGGTGCAGGGCAATCTCGTTGGGGTGATCCCAGCCGAGCAGGTGCAGAACCCCATGGGCCAGTAACCACAGCACCTCTTCTTGCAGGGTATGGCCATGGGCTTGGCTTTGGCGCAGGGCGGTGTCAACGGAAATGACGACATCCCCCAGGTAAAGCGGGTCTTGGGCCAAGGCTTCGGCGGGGGTTGGCGTCGGATCATCGAGGGTGGCAAAGGCCAGTACGTCGGTGGGGCGGTTTTGATCGCGGTATTGATGGTTGAGGGCTTGAATGTCGCGATCGCCTATGAACTGGATGGACAGTTCATAGGTGTGGATCGGAGACAGATTGACCCTGAGGATTTGTAGCCAACAGCGTAGCCATTGTGCCCATTGGGACAGGGGGGCTAGATTCCGAATGGGTGCAATGGCATCCCCCTGCAAACTGACTTCAACCTCGATACTCGATAGCATTGTCACCTGGTGCTGTGCTCCCTCATAACCCTGGTTTCTTATCGATGCCAGCTAGATGTCAGCCTAAATCGGCAATGGAACTCAGTACCATCATGCCAGGGCGAAAAGCCTAGTGTCCCTATCCTGATTGACTGGCAAAACCTATAACCCCGAGCCTCAGCAAAGCCCTCACCCTAGCCTTCATCCACGAGACTACTGCTCATATAAGTCTTTGATATAAATGTCTAGGTTCTGACCGCTGCGAATATCACGCCATACCGTCCGAAAAAATTCCATGGGCGAGTTCCCATCCTTACGACTGTTGTGATTCAAAGGCATTTAAGGTCCATCAGGGTTCAATCAGCCGATTTCTTAGATTAAAGACAGATTGTCAAGATCCTGGGGAGCCAGAATAATCCCCTCATTCATCATCATCCTTTCCCTCCCATGCCTCAATCGTTACCACCCCACCGGATTAAAGCCCGACGGTTGCGGAAGCCTCTGGAAGCTCTGTTTCCGGATAAACGTTTCGACGGTCAATTTCAAAACCCCAGCACCGAACACATCTTTGATTTTGACGACATTATTGCGGCGGCCAACCCGATCGCGGCGATTGCCCAATCCATTGCTTACTACCCCCAAAGCGACCATTCCCCCGCCTGCACCGTTTTTATTTCTGGCCTCGGCCAAACCAACACCGAATCGTCCAAACGGAGTCGTCGCTATGCCCAAGTGCTCAACATCGGCATCGCCAACCTGCACAATGGCTCCTTCATCATTGACGATCCCATTTTTGCGCGCATCAATCCCTACTTTGACTGGCTCGATGCCGGTATCCACCGCCTCGGCCTCCTGGATAGTCCCGTGATCGAAAATGCTGCCCGCCTCATCCTCAAAGCCATCGAGCTAGAAACCCCCCTCAACCTCTCCGGCGATAGCCATGGCACCATTTTGCTGGCCCGAGCCCTGGGGCGGGCTCGCCGCAAATTTATCCGTCAGGGGAGTCGCCCTTGGGAGCAGGGCAAACGCCAAGCCCTAATCGACCAATGGCAGACCCAGTCTCGCCAGTGGATTAACGTGTTTACCTTTGGCCATGGCTACCGTAATTGGGTCAAAGGCCCCCACTACACCATGGTGTATATCGAAGGAGATCCCCTTCCTGAGCAGTTTGGCCTGACCCCCGCTAGCGCGGCGCGGCGCGATCGGCACGATATCCAGTTTTTGGTCTTTCCCAGACTGTTTAAACCGGGCAACTTTGAAGCCCACAACATGATGTTTACCATTGAGTTTTTGAAAACCACCTTTCAGATCAATGGTTTAGCCCTTGGTGATTTCCATGGCTTGCATCAGCAATTGCACCGTGGTGTCCTCACCATTCCCACCCAAAAACAGGTTAATTGGCCAAAGGACATCTCAGATTATGTATGGAATGAGGCCAGCCTGATGGCCCTGGGCAATAGCCTAGAATAGGGCTGTCATTTCAAGAAATGCCATGGCGACCCTCACCCTCACCCCTTCTGAGCAGTTAATTCAGGGGCTTCGAGCGATCGCCGATCCGCTGCGCTTTCAAGTCCTCGATCTGCTGCGAGCCCAGGAGTTATGCGTCTGTGATCTGTGCGATCAGTTGAAGGTCTCTCCCTCCAAGCTGTCTTTTCATCTCAAGACCCTTAAGACAGCCCAGTTGGTGAGATCGCGCCAGTCCGGCAAATGGATCTACTACAGCCTTAACCTGCCGCAACTAGCGCTACTAGAACAGTATTTAGCCGACTTTCGCCGCTTTAGCCCGATGATTCCCGCCAAGCCCTGTGGAGAGTGATCGCGTGGTGGGGTGAATGTGATTTAGAAGACTTGTTCATTTCAACTGTTTTTGAAATGATGA
>CAYGVA010000447.1:0-2508 GCA_964353225.1 uncultured Leptolyngbya sp. | reverse complement strand
TAGAGCTGTCGGCCATTTATGCCGCTGCGTTCCTTTACTTTGCAATCAATGGGGCGGGCTTGTTTGCCTTCGATGCCCTCCTTGCCAATGCCTTAGATAAAAGTGCGTTGTCCCTTAAGGCGAAGCAGATCATGCGGTTAGAAAAGTCTTACCAAGCGGCAGATGCAGCCGCAGACCGTGAGAACGCATCCGTGTAATCCAGCGCCCATAAATGGTTCCAAAACCCCACCCCGGTTTAGCCAGGGTGGGGTTGATCATGAGGGGCTGGGGCCACGGCACGCTTAGATGCCATGGAAAAATCTACAAACATGAGAATCACTGACGCAAGTCAAGGCAGCATGCCACTGGCGCGATCTAAGATGCGCTGACGGCAGCGATCGCGATACTGAATTGCCACCCCATCTTCAGGTACAGCCTGCAAACAAGCTTCAAAGCCGGTTAAAGCGGCTCCATAGTCCCCTAAATGGAACTGGGTTAGGGCAGTTTCAAATTGGGTTTTGAGCTGTTGCTTGGCCCTTCGCATGGGCTCCGGATCGGCTTCAAAGACTTCAAACAGCGAAACCGGTTCTGATTTGCCCTTGACCTGTACTCGGTCAATGAGCCGATAGGCGTAGGCCTCGGGCTCCTTGAGGCGCATCAGGGTGTCTTGGGAAATCAGCAGCGGTACGCCATAGGTTTTGGTCAGATCTTCGATGCGGGCGGCGAGGTTGACCGTATCGCTAATCACGGTGCCGTCCATGTGGGAGGGTCCCCCCACGGTGCCCAGCATGGTGACGCCAGAATTAATGCCAATGCCGTTTCTGATGGGGGTAGCCCCGTCGGCCACCCGTTGCTGGTTGTAGCGATCGAGGTTGCGCAGCATGGCGATCGCCCCTTGCAAAGCCTGATCCGCCGCCCCTGGAAACAGCGCCATAATCGCATCACCGATGTACTTATCAATAAAACCGCCATTCTCCACAATGGCGGGCTCCATCTGGGCCAGGTAATCGTTGATGAACTGAAAGTTTTCGGCGGGGGTCATCTGCTCAGACAGGTCAGTGAAGTTGCGAATATCAGCAAACAGCACGGACATCTCTTGCTGGGTTTGATCCCCCAAATGCACATCCACGATGCTTTCTTTCTGTAGCAGTTGCAAAAACTCATGGGGCACAAAGCGGCTGTAGGCGCGATTGAGATTCGAAAGGCGCAGGTGGGTTTTGATGCGGGCCAACAGCTCTTGCTTGGCGATGGGTTTGGCCAGGTAGTCATTGGCACCGGTTTCTAACCCTTCAATCAGGTCATTCACCTGGTTTTTAGCCGTCAGCATCAGGATGGGTAGCTCATAGGCCGAAAACCGCTCCCGGAGTTTGCGGGTGACTTCGTAGCCGGTCATCTGGGGCATCATCACATCCAGCAAAATCAAGTCGGGCTGGAAGCCTTGCTCAATCACCCGAAACACCTCTGGGCCGCTGGTGGCCTGGGCGATCGCATAGTTTTCCATGGACAGATGATTCTGCAACACCTGCAAATTCACCGGTTCATCGTCCACCAGCAGGAGCTTAAAGGGTTGATTGAGCGCTACAGACTGGACCACCGGGGCGGGGCTTAAGGGCGCATCCCCCCCTGGCAAAATCCCGACTACATCCTGGAGTGCTGGCAGATAAAAGGGCTCGGAGCGCTGGGCAAGACCGGCAGCCCGTTGCTCAGGGGTGGCCAGGGGCAGGGTGAAATAAAACTGGGACCCCACATCCACCGTCGATTCCACCCAAATCTGGCCCCCATGGCGCTCGACTAACTGTTGGGTGATCGCTAAGCCTAGCCCCGTACCGCCGTACTGGCGTCCGACCGAGCCATCCGCCTGTTCAAAGGATTCAAAAATTCGTCCGAGCTTGTCCTGGGGAATGCCTACCCCCGTATCGGCGACGGTGATCACCATTTTTTTTTCTGGGTCAGGGTCATGTAAGGCCGCTGCAACCCTGACCGAGCCGGATCCTGTGAACTTAACGGCGTTTCCCACCAGGTTGTGCAAAATCTGCTGCAAACGGTTTTCATCCGCCCAAACGGCGGGCAAATCCGCCGGGATGTCGTTAATCAATTGCAACGGTTTGGCGCGATTGAGCCCGACGGTCAGGGCCAACACCCCGTCCACCAGGGGGCCTAGGCCCACCGCCTGGGGTTGCAGGGTAATGTCGCGGTTCTGCAACGCCGAGAAATCGAGGATGTCATTCACTAAGTTGGCCAGCCGTCTACCACTGCCGACAATGAGGGCCAGGTTGGCGCGGGTGGCGGGGGATAATTGGCCCGTGACCCCATCGATCAGCGATTCCGCAAGGCCGATGATGCCATTCAAGGGGGTACGCAGTTCGTGGGAGGTGTTGGCCAGAAATTCATCCTTGAGGCGATCGAGCTGCTTTAGCTCAGCGTTGGCTTGGGCCAGCTCGGTGGTGCGGACTTGCACGGTCGTTTCTAGCTCAGCATTAAAGGTTTTGAGCTGGGTGGCATAGCCCTCTAGGGAGGCCATCACCTGGT
>CAYGVA010000446.1:0-2519 GCA_964353225.1 uncultured Leptolyngbya sp. | reverse complement strand
GTCTTCGGTACGGAGCCCAATAAGCAACTGTTGATCGATTTTCTCAATACGCTGTTGCCGGAGCAGCACCGCATCCAGTCAGTCACCTATAAGCAGACTGAGAATCTGGGGAATACGCCGGTTGACCGCAAGGCTATTTTTGATATCTATTGTCAGGCCGAGAATGGCGATCGCTTCATCGTTGAAATTCAAAAAGCCAAACAGAATTTCTTTAAGGACCGCAGCGTCTACTACGCCACCTTTCCGATTCAAGAACAAGCCCAGAAGGGAACCTGGGATTATCAGCTCACCCCAGTCTATACGGTAGGGGTGCTAGATTTTATCTTTGATGACCACCAGCAAGATCCTGAGCTGCTACACACCGTGGAACTCAAAAATCAGAACTGTCAGGTGTTTTACGACAAGCTCAAGTTCATCTACATTGAGCTGCCAAAATTCACCAAGACCTTGGCAGAACTAGAGACCCATTTTGACAAATGGTTGTTTTTGCTCAAACATCTTCCGGACCTGGATGAACCGCCTCAACTTCTGCAGGAGGCAGTGTTTGATCAGCTCTTTGAGGTAGCGGAAATTGCCAATTTCTCGCCGGTGGAGCAAGAAGGCTATCAAGAGAGTCTCAAGTATTATCGGGACTTGAATAATGTGGTCGATACGTCCCGCCAGGAGGGTAAGCAAGAAGGCTTAGAGATTGGACTGGCGAGGGGGCAGGAGATCGGGCTAGCGAGGGGACTGGAACAAGGGCGGGAAGCGGCAATACAGCAGGTGGCTCGGCAGATGAAGGCGGCGGGGGTGCCGGTGTCGGATATTGCCCGCTATACCGGGTTATCGGTTGAGGAGATTGAGGGGGTATCGGGCTGATCTGCCCTGGCAATCCATTGGCTGATTAAGACCAGCACCGTGCTGACCCCCAGCAACAGGGTGGCGATCGCCGCCACTTCGGGGGTGATATTGGTGCGCAAACGGCCCCAAATCTCCATGGGCAGGGTGTTTTCGCGACCGGTGAGAAAGAGGGTCACCACCACCTCATCAAAGGATAGGGTAAAGGCCAGCAAGGCCCCGGCCAGCACCGCACTGCGAATGTACGGGAAAATCACCCCGCGAAACACCTGGGCGGGACGCGCCCCTAGATCATAGGCGGCTTCCTCTAAGCTGCGGGGAAACTGGCCGAGGCGGGTCAAAATCGGGCCGAAGGCCACCGGAATGCCAAACACCGCATGGCCCAAAATCACGGTCCCCAAGGACAGCCCCAGCCCCAACTGGGAGAAGTAGGACAGCATCGCCACCCCCGTCACCACCCCCGGCAGCAAAATCGGCAGGTTTAGGGCAATGCGAAAGCTGCGTTTGCCGAAAAATCGGTAGCGGTACACCGCTGAGGCCGCCAGTAGCCCGAACCCCGTCGCCAACAGCGTCGCCGTCGCCGCCACCTGGAGGGAATTCCCCAGGGCGGCTTGGATAGCGGCATCTTGCCAGGTGAGCCGATACCAGTCTAGGGTGATGCCCTTGAAGGGCAAGGACAGAATGGCGGAGTCGTTGAAGCTCATGATCACCAAAACGGCGATCGGCGCATTCAAAAAGCCATATATCAACACCGCTACGATCCCTAACCCCCAGGGGCGGGCGGCTCGGCGGGGCGCAGTGTGCGACTGAGGTGCTGGTGTCGTTCCCGTTGCTGCACTCACAGGCTTTCCACGCCTCCCCGTCTAAGCACGATCGCCAACCCCGTAAACACAATCGCCATCACCACCAGGGAAAACGCCGCCCCCAGGGGCCAGTTATAGGAGACGCCAAACTGGGAGGCGATCAGATTGCCCACCATAATGTCGCTGGGGCCACCCACCAAGCTGGGGGTGATGAAGTCCCCCATGGTCAGGGCGAAAACGTTGATCGCCCCCGCCAACAATCCCGGCATCACCAAGGGGAGGGTGATGCGCCGAAAGGTCACCGAAGGGGGCGCATTCAGGTCGGCGGAAGCGGCCAGCAGGTTGTCCGGCAAGCGCTCGAAGGCGCTAATCACGGGCAAAATCATGAACGGCAGCCACACATGGACAAAGGTGAGGGTGACGGCAAAGCTGTTGTAAAGGAAGGCTTGGCTGGGCTCGGCCAAAATCCCTAGGGACACGAGGGCGTTGTTGAGCACGCCGTTGTAGCCCAGGATGATTTTCCAGGCGAAAACCCGCACCAGATAGCTCGACCACAGGGGCAAAATCACCAGTAAGGTCAGCAGTTGGCGGTAGCGGCCCCCATGGCGGGTGATGAAGTAGGCCAAGGGCAGGGCGATCGCCCCATCGATGATCGTGACGCCGAGGGCGATCGCGACGGTCCGCAGCAACACTTTGCGATAGGCGGCATTGCTGGCGATCGTCTGGAAGTTCTTGAGGCTAAATTCCTGGACGATATCAAAGGATTCCAGCCGCCAAAAGCTATAAACCGCTAGCAGAGCGATGGGGATGAAGTACATCAGCGTCATCCACACCAAGGGCGGCAGCAATGTCCCGTAGAGCCCTAAAGGGGTGGAGGGG
>CAYGVA010000445.1:0-2531 GCA_964353225.1 uncultured Leptolyngbya sp. | reverse complement strand
GCCCCCGTAGCGGTGGGGGTAATGCCCATCCTCAAGGTGTAAAACCGGGGCGGGGCTAAGGTGCCACGATCATCGGACAGGGCATAGAAGCGGTTGGTCTGGCGATCATAGTTCAGGGCAGACATTCCCCCCACAGGGGTTCCCTCAAAGGTTTGAGGGGCCAGGGTAGTGACATCTAACAGGTCTAGGGACAGATCCAGAAACAATCGATCTTCGGCACTAACCTGGGGCAACGCACAGCCGCTGGCGATCGCCAGCACCAGCACCCCCAGTAAAAGTCCCCTGAGCGGGTTGCCCCGCACGGACAGACCCAGCTTTTTGAAAGTGGCCCTAGCGATCGTCTTACGCAGCAAATCTTTGATGCTCCCCATCACTAACTCCTTCAAGCCATTACTCACGCCTTGCTCCCATCCCCCCTACCAAGCCAGCCGCAGCCCTGACTCCACCAAAAAGGCTTGCAGATCATCCATTTGGTCAGTGGGGATAATTTGGGCTGGGGTGAGATCGTCGGGGCGGCCATACCGCAGTAGCCACCCAGCCGTGGAACCCGCAGCGGCCCCCACCACCCATTCTCCCTGGTGAATGCGGGTCATGGCATTGGCAATATGGGACACCGCTAGGGACTTGCCGCCAATTAGGAGGTTATCAATTCCCACCGGAATTAAGCTCTCTAGGGGAACTTGCAGGGGATTGACAAAGTAGCTATTGGTGCCCGCACCGGTGGCCTCAAAGGGCTGTTGCCAATTGCGATAGCGGCAGCCATGGATATCAATGTCGTAGTGGGTTAAGGCGATCGCGGTGTTATTAAAGTTACGTCCTCCGGCCTGATCAATGCGGAGATCATTCTCCCGAATCATGAACGCCTCTTGGCCATAGGCGGGGCGACCAATAATGCGACGCCCTTCACGAATGTAGGGGGTCATGCTCAAACCTGAGTCAGTGCCCAGCGGGAACTCGCTGCCCATCAACATGGCCAGGGGAAAGTCGGGTTGGCTTTGGGTCTCCATCAACCATTCGGCAAATAGCAGCGATCGCTGCTCCCCATTTCGGAGGGCAGCCACCGATAGGCCCCCCATCCAGTTTTGCCGCTGCCCCGAGGCGGTGATCTGCTCATCCGAGAGCACCAGGGGGTCGTCAATAACGTTCCAGTCGTTCCCCAGATTCCAGTTCACCAAGGTCATTTCCCCATAGTTGGAGGCGCTGTCAATGGGGAGATCCAGGGACTGACTGACGATACGGCGATAGTTAAACAGACTACGGCGATGGAACATGGCAAACCCTTCCATGCCAAAGGTGCGGCGATGCTCCTCTCGGGAAATGCCGGTTTCTAGACGGTTAAGCGTTTGCAGACTGGCCCCTTGGTCATCCCAAATGGCCATGACAAAGGGAAAGGTAAACGCCTGGGTACAGGCCAGGTTGGCTCGACGGGGGGCATTGACCTCCCCCAGGGTTGATTGGGCGTCAGATCCGAGGCGATGGGGAATATTGGCCCAGCCCACCAGCTCCCCTGTGTCGGTGGCATCAATCACGATCAGCCGTTGATTGGGGGGAGCCTGCAAGCGCATCGGGATTTTCTCAAAATTGGCATCATCCGACCAGGCATACCAAGAAAATAGCTCATCCGACAGCCGCCCTTGGGGGGCATAGTCGGGATCTTTCGGGAGGCGCTTGACGGCGTAGATAGACGTAATATTGCGCCCTGGGGCATCGAAGGTGGCCCCTTTAAAGGCGGTGGCGGTGGCCCAACGGCTACCGGGGGCCGCTACGGCGGCATTGGCGAGCTGTTGTTCCGCTGCCCGCGCCCCCGCCTCCGGGAAAAAACACAGGGCACCGACCCAACAATTGCTGAGCTGATACGCCAGTTGAGGGGACAGCATACCCGTCCAAGCGGGCAGGGAAATCGATTGGTCGGCTAGCAGCCCCTTGAAGTTCTGCCAACTGATGGAGGTTTTGTCCGATCCTCGTAAAATGCGGGACTCATCCAGGGCCGAAACTCCCTGAGAACTGACTTGCCCCCCTAGCCAAGGACTGACTTCGATGAGGCAGGTTTTGGCCCCAGCGGCCATGGCGTGGGATGCGGCGGCCACCCCCCCCAGGGACCGACCCACCACCACCACTTCTCCGTGTCACTGTGCCATAGATGTTCGGTCGTTCGGTCGTTTGGGTGTATTTGTGTTGTGTGCCAGAGTAGGAAATGCCGTGCTGGTTGGTGAAAAAGAACAATCATGTTGTCAACGGCCCCCATGCGACCCACCACATGTTTAATGGGTTTGCCTGTGTTTCTGTTCTCCCCTGGCTATTCCACGTCAGCTACCCATACGATGATTACGGTTCATGCAACGCCAAGTGCTACACGTCGTTACAGTTTGTCAGAGCCGTGGAAGCACGGGCCGTCGTTTGCAGAAACTTGCTCCACTGCTGGGACAGCCGTAGGAGTGCGTCCTCCTCGATTGTTGAGGCCTGGAGAAAACAACACGAGGCCATTGTCCAACAAGTCCATGTCCGACTCCCAAAGGAACACGACAATGCCT
>CAYGVA010000444.1:0-2591 GCA_964353225.1 uncultured Leptolyngbya sp. | reverse complement strand
AAGTTCCAATGGCAACGGCTGGAAAATATGCTGATGATTGCCCGCAGCGATGACAGCTTTGATCTGCTGCCCACCGCTGGTTTAGGGCTGAGCTACCTACTTTCAGAAGAGGGGCAATATCTCCGCAAACAACTGCTATTAGCCCTCACCGAAGACAATCGCCTGCGCACAGCGGAGGTGCAAAAGCTTTGGAATTTGGTTAAGGATGAGATTACCCCCTCTCGCGTACTGGGGGCTGCATGGGATGCCTTAGTGACCTCTTCTCTGGCGCAGGCCAAAACCTGGGTGCCGCCAGTGGCCGTGGTGACGGCTAACCGCTAGCCGCCCATAGCGCCAATAGTCAGCGGTGGGAACCCTAGCCACCCATTTTTGTTGGCTCGGCGCAAGCCTTGGATGCCTAACAAAGTTTCGCCCTGGGGAGAAAGGGAGGTGCCCCAGCCCTCTATAATGGAATCGTCTTTACAATTCTTTGCTTTTGGCAAAGCCTACCGGAGGTTCTTGATCGGTGTACCCCCAACCCCCCTACGTTTTACTCCTGGCTGGTTTTTTGGCGGCGATCGCGGCTGGTTCATCCTTCAGTGCCACCCTGCAGCAGTCCACCCAGTCCTGGGCCGCTGACCGGACCCAATCCCTGAGCGCCATTCGCGGGTTCTCACTGCAACTCCCTTACTTCGGCATTTGTGCCGGGACTTGCATTTTCTTGGCCTCAGGGGTGCAGCTATTTGGTTTTCCCGCCAGTGGCGCTTATGCGGTTAGTGCCCCCATCACTGCTCTGATGGCCTGGTTGGTCTGGCGTCAGTTGGGCGTCATCCTAACCCAGCTAGAACAGGGCGGATCTAAGGCCCTTGACCTTGAAGAGATGTTTTAGGTGCGTTAGCGTCAACGCCAAGGGATTTTTACGTTTACGCTAACGGTGTCATCAGTCGGCAGGACGGTCCCAAGCTGTGTGGTTTCTTCTACGTCTCTATCTACCCATCTGTGCCGCCGTCCTGGTCGGAGCGCTGATTAGTTATGGCTTGGGCTCACCTTGGGTCCGCAAAAAGACCAAACGCCCCCTCCACAAGGTGCTGCCTGCCTATTTAGGGCGATTCTTATTCTTGGTAGGGGTGCCCCTCAGTATTGTTAATTTTCTCCACCGGGCTGACTTATCAGGGGGGGTTTTCATTGCTCCGGTGGTGGCCTGGGGCGTGATGGCCTTGGCCTTAGTTTGCAGCCGCTTTTGGATTCGACCCCAGCAAAAAGACTGGTCGCGCCCAGCCCAAGGGACATTTTCCTTAGCCACGATGTTGGGCAACACCGGCTACATCGGTTTTCCGGTGGTTTTACTGCTGCCAAAACTGGGACCAGACTACTTTGGCTGGGCCTTGTTCTACGACGTGATGGGCACCATTTTGGGGGCCTATGTGGTGGGGGTGATTTTGGCGGCTCAGTTTGGCCATCGACCCGATGGTGAGCCCCAAAAACCCTGGTATTCCAGCCTAAAAGAGCTGTTTAAAAATCCGACCATCCTCGCCTTTGGAGCGGGGTTAGCCCTGCGACCTGTGCCCTTTCCCGAATTGTTGGATCAGGGCTTGAATGGGTTTGCCTGGTCGATTGTGATGCTCTCCCTGGTGTTGATGGGGATTCGGCTACAGCAGCTCAACTCCTGGGGTAACCTGCAGCGGGCCACCGCCGCCGTGAGCATTCGCATGATGCTGATTCCCCTAGTGGTGGGTATGGTTTTAACCGCTGTAGGCATTACGGGACCGCCAAGATTGGTGATGGTGTTACAAGCGGGGATGCCCTCGGCCTTTGCTACCCTGGTGCTCGCCGAAACCTATGAGCTGGATCGAGAGCTGGCGGTGACCTGTGTCGGGATGAGTTCGGTAATGTTGTTGTTAACGTTGCCGTTCTGGCTTTGGGGATTTTGTACCTGGTAGCCGCTAGTGGTTACTGTTTACCCCAGCCGTCCTGAGCATTCACCGCGCCCCAGAAAGACTGAAGGGAGGGGCGATCGTTATGGTGATAGGAAGGGTGCGACCGGAGGATGGTGGAGATGCAACAATGGCCAAAAACGAATTGCCGACGATTGAAGCGACGAACGGGAGCCCGTGAGTTGTTGCTGGGGGGGCTGTTACCCCTAACGGCTGTTGCTGTGCTGGGTGTCGCTGCCCCTAGGGCGGTGGCTGTTGATCAGCCTTTAACCCCTGCCAATGTGGCCGTAGCACTGGAAGCGATGCCGCCTTTATCTGTCTTAGACATCGGTGATCAGGGACCTGCGGTTGAATCTTTGCAAGGGCTCTTGGCGGGTTTGGGATATGGCTCGACGGCAGCGATTGATGGCGTCTATGGGGATGGCACTGCCGCTGCAGTGGCCCAGTTGCAGGCAGAACAGGGGCAACCCAGTGATGGTGAGGTGGGCTTTGAGACCTGGGGATTGTTGTGGGCGGCCCCTTGGTACGACTTAGATATGGGTTGGGGCGATCGCACACAAATCATTGATCAATCCCCACCGGTTGACCCCAACCAACCCCCCCCCCCCTCTCCGCGCTGGCGGGTGAGTATGGCTGCCATTCCCGTAGTGGTGTGTCTTATAAACATATCCGCGCCCA
>CAYGVA010000443.1:0-2603 GCA_964353225.1 uncultured Leptolyngbya sp. | reverse complement strand
CTCCATCCACCAACTCATAGCGGGTATCGGTCCCGTCGTCATAGGCGAGATAGTCATCAAAGGTCAGCAGCGCTTTCGTAGGCAGGGTAGAGGTCATGGCACAGGGTCCAGGGACTGATCGCGCGGATTTTGCCTATGGCTAACTCAAGTGTAAAGGCATTGGGGCTAGCCCCTGATACCCCGAGAACTTGTACGCTGTAGAGAGAGCGCTGTACCTGCCTTTTTAGACCCGCCTGACCATGATCTCCCAACCCCCACAACCCGACTACGAACTCGAACAAGAAGCGTGGTGGGTCGAGCGCTGGGTCGATTTGCTCAATCAATACCGCTTCAAAAAGCGCCTAGAGCGGGGCCGTCGCTACGCCCGCGAAGGCAATATCCTTAACCTAGAGCACAAAGACGCCAAGGTCACGGCCCTCGTGCAGGGCACCGCCGACGAGCCCTACCATCTCTCGATCTGGCTTGATGCCTTCACCGACGAAGACTGGACCTACGTCACCGATAGCCTTGCCACCCAGGCCCTTTTCTCAGCCCAGTTGCTATCGGGGGAAATGCCCTCCGACATCGAGACGGTCTTTACCAGCAATGGCCTCAACCTGTTCCCCTTTACCCTGGCGGATGTCCATTCCCGCTGTAGTTGCCCCGACCCCAAAAACCCCTGCAAACATATCGCGGCGGTGTATTACCAACTGGGGGACTTTTTTCGCGAAGATCCCTTCATTTTGTTTCAGTTGCGGGGGCGCAGTAAAGAGCAACTCTTGGCCGCGCTGCGCCAAAAACGCTATCAGCAGGTGGACTCACCACTGCCCGCAGAGCCTGCGGCAGAGGCTACGGCAGATGAGACGGCAGAGACCGCACCTTCCCCGCCACAAAATACGGAGGGAACAACCCTGTCCCCTCCGCTACAGCTCCATCAGTTTTGGCAGTATGACCAACCCCTCGATACCTCTCTGGTGGTGGTAAGCCCCGCGTCAGAAACCCCCTTGGATGTCTTAAATGCCATCCCGCTACCCACCAATGATGCCAGGGTGGTGACGACCTACCTCAGGGAGGTGTATCAAACTGTGAGCCAAAATGCAGCCATGACCGCCATCAATCCCGATAGCGCCCTTTAGGGCAACAGTGTCGCCCTAAAGGATGAGGTTTTCAGCCCTTCTATCATGCTTGCCTCTTAAGCTGGCTCGATTGAGTTGCCATGTCCAAGCGGTCTGGCCCGCTCTGGACGCGATCTCCCGTTCAGCAGATGCACCCCTAAATTAACGGCGAACCATTAGCAAACGCCGGAGACCGGTCCAACCAATCACCGTGTAGCCGATCGCCAACAGCAAACCACTGATGGAAATGCGGATGGCTGATTTAGCCGCTTCTCGACGCACCTGTTGGTCTGCTTGCTCGCGGCGGGTCCCAATTTCGGTCTGAATGCGATCTTGAGCCTCTTGGGAGCGCGCCGATAAGAATTGGTCTAATGCCCCTGGATCATCCTTAAACCGCAAGACCTCTTCGGGCAATTGACCGGTTTGAATGGCTTGGTCTAACAGCGCTTCGTCTTGAAATAGCAGGTTGAGCTGATTGCGTTGCTGGGAAACCTCACCCGTTAAGCGCTCTTCGAGCTGGGTGGTTGCTGCTGTGGCCTCACGGGTCACTTGGGCGAGGGCTTCTTGGCTGGTAATGCGGACGTTATTAATGTGCAGAAAGGACATCACCAAAAAGATGACGCCGAGGAAACTCGACAATGCACAGGACCAAAACCGTAGGTCCATGAGAAAGTTGCCGCCGACCATACGCCCAGCATTGCGCTCGACCCAAAAACCGGTGAGCAAGAGGGCGATACCCACTAGGGGCACAATTCCCCGATCAACGAGCTGGGTGGTGAGACTCAACTGCCACTGGGGATTCAAAAAATCCGGCGGCACCAGCAGCATGATGTAGTCGAGCAGGGCAGAGAGAATAGTGACCACGCCCACAAGTTTGAGGGAAATGGCTGCCAAAGGCGACACCGACGAACTACTAAGCGGTTGATCAGCGGTCATAGGGCTGTTTTGGAGACTACAGTCATACATTTTGCCCTGGGATTTGCCGAAATCATCGCTAACGATCAAAAAGTCTTGGAAAAACTTGGCCTATGGACGGCACCCATAGACTTTTTGTGCTTGCCATCATAGAAAATTGCGGCGTGTCTTCAACGCGCTGCGCGGCGCGGCCAAGGGTGTGGGTGATTGACGGCTGGGGTTCGCAACCGGCACAGAGGGGCCTCAACTCGGCGCTCATCGGGGGGCGGATAGGACTAACTGAATCGCTTGAAGTGCACCACGGACACCGTTGGTGTAGTGGGGGTAAGGGCCGTGGGGTTGCCACTGGGCAACCCACTGGGTGACGGCATCAAGACAGGCGGTGGTATTGCTGACGGGGAAGGTCTGTTGGGCCGCTCGGCGGGCTTGGCGATCGTATTGGCGGCGCAGCGGTAGGGCGATGAGGGGCCTCTGCAAGGCGCTGCACTCGTAGGTGAGGTTGTAGCCTGCCCCACCGATGACAATGTCGGCCAGTTGCAGCACCTCCAGACCGGGCCAGTGGGAGATCCATCGCTCTGGGGGGCAGTCCGGGGG
>CAYGVA010000442.1:0-2604 GCA_964353225.1 uncultured Leptolyngbya sp. | reverse complement strand
AATGGCCCATGGGCCATGTCAGCTTTTTTCTCTACTAAATGAATCACCCCTACCCCGTCCGCCTCTGCTGAGGCGTCGCTGGGATCAAGGTTGGATGACCCTTTGCCGGGGGTTAGAGTCATAGGGGAGGGAGGCGTTTCCATGGCTCCATTATCGGCTCAGGGCTGGTAGAGGGGGGTGATGGGTCGCCTGGGGAAATCGTGATGTTGCCCTGAGTGCCCCGTGAGAGCACCGTACGGCAGTCGTGATCCCCGTCACGCAGTCAGTCAGGATGACCACCGTAGGGGGCATGGGTTTGAACCGCTGGATAGGACTGGGATTAGGGGCGATCGCCACCCTACTGGTATGGCTCTCTCCCCAAAGTGCTTGGGCTGCTGATCGTGATTTACCCCTGCTCACCCTAGAGGTGCTACAGCAGCAGATCGACGCCCCCGTCCCACGGGAGGGTAAACCCACCATTGATTTGCGGGGGCGACTGATCGATCTGCGCCCGGAGAATGGTGACTTTCGCGATCGCTTTTATCGCCTACTGCAAACCCATCTCCAGAGTGGCGGGACACCCCTAGGGCTTGATCTCAGTCATGCTGTGGTGCGGGGTCCCTTCGATTTGCAGCGGCTGAGTCTGCGGGAGCCCCTCTATGGGGAGGCCCTGTTTCCGCTGCTGACAGAGCAAGAACAAACCCAGCTACGGCGGGATCGGGCGCGACTATCGCAGCTGAGCCAGTTGTCGCGATCGCTGTTGCTGCAACCCCAACCCCAGGCGGCTAGTTTGTTCCTATTTCGAGGGGCTTTGGGGTTATCCCAAACTGATTTTGAGGGGGCGGTGAACGGCAGTAATTTGTTTTTCCTCGGTTCGGTCACAGCCCAGGGAGCCCGATTCAGACAAGGGGTTACCTTTGCCGAGAGTCGGTTTAGTCAGATCGCCTCCTTCATTACGGCCCAGTTTCAAGGGGAAGCCAGTTGGCGGGGGACCTTGTTTTTTGATCGGGTTCGCTTTGACCAAAGCGTTTTTGCCAAGGCCGATTTTCAAAGTAGTGCGTTTTTTGCCTTAGCGGGATTCACCCAGGCCACCTTTGCCCAGCCCGCCAACTTTAATCGGGTTCACTTTCGGGGGACTGCTGATCTGGCCCAAACCCAATGGCAAGGGAAGACCACGTTTTTGAAGGGACAGTTTGACCAAGAGGTCTTTTTCACCAATGCCCGCTTTGAGGCAGCGATCAGCCTGCGTCAGGCCCGGTTTGCCCAGCCGGTCAATTTGCGCGGGGCAGCAGTATTGCAGCAGTTGGACCTGGGAGATAGCGTATTTGGGGCCGGGGCCTATTTGAATGTGGCCAATCTGGACTTTAATGCGGACCAAGCGGAACTGCTGGGGAGCCCTGGGCAGGTGGGGCGGATCCTCTCGGTGCCGAGCCTAACCGGTAATGAAACCCTGCTGCGCAACCTGGTGCGGAACTTTCGCCAGTTGGAGCAGGTGGCCGATGCGAACCAACTGGAATACCTCACCGAGCGATTGCGCCTCCAGCATTGGCAGCGGCAACTGACGGCGACCAATTTGAATGCTGCCCCCCCTGAACGGCTACAGCGGCTGGGCTTTACGGCCCCCCAGGCCGCTGCGATTGTGGTGCAACGGCAGGTGCAGCCCCTGGTGCAGGTGGGGGACATGCTGAATATTGAGGGGATCAATCTGGCCACCTATGTGAAGGTGCGCGATCGCGTCGTGGTGCAGGCCCCCTTGGCTTGGGGGCGGCGCTTACAGTTGGGTGCGCAGTGGTCGGGACTGGCGGTGCTGTTGCTGATGAGCCACTACGGCACCAGCGTCGGTTTGGTGCTGGGGGTCGGCATGGTGGCGGTGGCCATCGCCAGTGGGTTGTTTTGGGGGGTAGATCGGTTCCGGCGGCGGTCACCCTCGCCCATTGCCCCGCCCCGCAGCGAACAAATGTGGATGGGGGGCAGTTTGGTGCTGGCAATCGGGTTGGGCGGTTTTACCATTGGCCACCTGGGGGACTGGCCCGGCCAAACGGGACTGGCGATCGCCCTGCTAGCGCTGCCCGTGCCCCTCGGACTGATGGTGGGGGTCTATCGCCAAGGCCGCTTCCATGACCAATTGGACAGTAGCTATCTGGTGGAAGATGGCAGCGCCCGACAACTGCGCCTACTGATTGCCCGCCTCCCGGTGATCCCCAGCTTTCCGTTTTATCGCGATCGCTACCGTGCGATTCGGTGGGACCGTCGCTACACCTGGCTGCACTACTACGATTTCAGCCTGAATAACTGGTTCAAGTTTGGCTTCAACGATTTGCGGCTGCGGGATACGGCAGTCCCGGGGTTGATTACCGCGCTGGTTTGGTACCAGTGGGCCGTGGGCCTCAGCTATATCACTCTACTGTTATGGACCCTGTCACGAACAATTCCGGGGCTCAACCTGCTGTTATATTTCTAACACTGCATCTCTCCCCACTGCTGTTAAACCCCATCCCCGCTCAATTTCACCCACCATCAGATGTCCTCGTTTCCTCAGGCAAATCCCCCTGGGAGTCGCGCCCAGGCCAAGGCTGATTTGCGACGGCGGTTAATCAAGGCTCGACAGGCCATTCCCGAACCGTT
>CAYGVA010000441.1:0-2632 GCA_964353225.1 uncultured Leptolyngbya sp. | reverse complement strand
GGCTACATGGTGCTGGCGGCGCTGGCGTTTCAGCCGGAGGTGTTTGATGTGGGGGTGGATATTTTTGGGGTGTCAAACTGGGTGCGGACGTTGCAGAGCATTCCCCCTTGGTGGGAGTCGCAACGCAAGGCGCTGGAGCAGGAGATGGGGGATTTTGAGGATGAGGAATTTTTGCGGGCAAAGTCACCGCTATTTCACACGGAGCACATGGTGAAGCCGCTGATGGTGTTGCAGGGGGCGAATGACCCGAGGGTGCTACGGGTGGAGTCGGATGAGATGGTGGCGGCGGTGCGGAACCGGGGGGTGCCGGTGGAGTATGTGGTGTTTGAGGATGAAGGGCACGGATTTGTGAAAAAGGAGAATCAGGCGCGGGGATACAAGGCGATTTTGGATTTTGTGGATGCTTATCTCCCCCATCGTTTTTAAGCCAAAATAGGGGCAATCTTTCCCCTGGCGGTATGACTCAACCCTCTGGTCCTAAACCACCCCCCAACGAGCGATTGGCAGAAATTTTGCTGAAAGCGATCTCAGCAGCCAGTATCACGGCGGGCGGTGCTGGCGCGTTTTGGCAGCTCTTTCAACAAGATGACATCCCCAAAGCGATCGCGTCAGCGGTGATTGGGTTGGGGATTTCCTACGGGACAACGCTGCTGCAACCGTTGCACAAAGGCAACCAAAAGCGCCTAGAACGAGCGGGTAAAGTTATCGATCACAAAGCTGAGCAACTGGTCACCCGTGCCAGTGGGTTTGAAGACTGGTATCTGCAATGTCAGGCGTGGGATTGCCAATCGTACCGCCCTGAAGGCATGGCTCAGCACGAAGGCATCTTTGCACCCTTACTAGAAGAGGTCTTTGTACCTCTGGGGCTAGACCTCAGCGCTAGCAAACCCGGATTTAAGCTGCCTCTGGGAGACCCGGCGACTCAGGCCCTAGCGCAAATCCAAGATCTCAAAATCTGGCACTTTATGGGTAAGGCCGAACAAAATCGGCCCTTTCGGCAACTGGCAATTTTGGCCTGGGGCGGCTACGGCAAAACCACCCTGCTAAAGCACGTCGCCTACATGCACGCCATCCAACAACAAAAACGATTCCAGGTGCCGAAGCGTATTCCGGTGTTGTTGGTGCTGCGGAAATACCGAGATATTTTGGCGAAAGCAGACGCCCCCGACCTGCCGACACTCATTACCGAGCATCACATCCCGAATTTGCCCAAGGAAGGTGATGATCGCCCCGCCCCGGAAAACTGGGCCACCGATCTGTTGCGTCGAGGCCAGGTGGTGGTGATGCTCGACGGCTTTGATGAGGTCGCCAAAGACCAACGCCCTGCGGTGGCGCGATGGATTAATGCCCAAATGCGCCGCTATGGCAATTCCCTCTTTATGGTCACCTCACGGCCCAAAGCTTATAAAGAGCAAGATGCCGCCGACCGACTAGAACTCTCTACCACCCTGTGGGTAAGGGACTTTAACGAAAACCAACGATGCGACTTTGTGACCCGCTGGTATCAATGCCAGGAACGATATGCCCACGGCGGCAGGGACACGCCGGATGTGCGACAAATCGCCCGCGACTCGGCCCATGACTTATTGAGCCAAATCGAAGCCCGTCAGGAACTCAAGGACCTGGCCAAAAATCCCCTGCTGCTCAACATGATTGTCACCTTTCACCGCCGATATCCGGGGGCAAAGCTGCCGAGGCGGCGGGTTGAACTGTATCGCGAGATTTGCCTGCTACAGCTCCGAGATCGCCCCCGTGCCCGCAAGCTCGATACCCTGCTGACCCAATGTGATGCCCAGACGATTTTGCAAATGCTGGCCCTAGAGATGATGGAACACAAGTGGGAGCGGGTGCCTCGTGGCCAGTTAGTGGCGCTACTGAAGGGGTATTTGCAGACCCAGGGCGAGACGGTAGAGGCCAAAGATTTCTTAGAGCAGGTGGTCCAAATTAGCGAACTGTTGGTGGAGCAGGAGGACGATATTGAATTTGCTCACCTGAGCTTTCAGGAATATCTAGCTGCCGCCGAGATTGCCAGAACCCACAAGGAAGAGACCCTCCACTTTGACGACGACTGGTGGAAACCGACGATCTTGCTCTATGCCGCCCAGGTCAATCCCACGGGCCTGATCCGCAAAATGTTGGCAATGGAAGCGACTGACCTAGCCTATGCCTGCTGGCAAGACACCACCAAACGCATTGACCCTGGTTTAGCGGCAGAGCTAGAAGGGCTCCAACAGGCGGTGGAAACGTCCCGCTATCAAGCGCTGGAGGAATACCTCAAAAAGGGTCAGTGGCAAGCCGCCGATGAGGAAACCTATCGGTTGATGATCACCGCAGTGGGCAAGGATGTCGGCCAGTTTTTTGAGCCTGAGGAGTTACTCAATTTTCCTTGTGATCAACTCAAAGCCATAGACGGGCTGTGGGTGCAATACAGCCACGGTAAGTTTGGCTTTAGCGTGCAAAAAGAAATTTATCTCGATTGCGGCGGCATCCCAGACGGCAGGTATTATAGGGAAGCCTTTGAGAAATTTGGCGATACCGTGGTCTGGCGAAGAGCAGGAGCGTGGACTTTCAATGTAACTTATAATACATCCGCACCGAGAGGCCACCTCCCGGTGGGAGGGGGGTTTGGGGG
>CAYGVA010000440.1:0-2632 GCA_964353225.1 uncultured Leptolyngbya sp. | reverse complement strand
TGGCGGTGTTGGCCCTGGGCTCCGACTTTCTCTCCTACTTACCCAAGGCGGTATTGGGCAGTGTGATTTTGTATTTGGGCCTGTCCCTGCTGTGGAAATGGCTCTACCAGGCGTACTTCACCCTGCCGCTTTGGGACTACCTGACGGTATGGGTGACCCTGCTGGTGATCAACACCGTCGGGTTTTTGCAGGGCATCCTCACGGGCTTTGTGATCACGGTGATTTTGTTTATGTACCGCTACAGCCAGGTGGATGTGGCCAGTCAGGTCTTTGATGGGGTCACCACCCGCAGCAATGTGGACCGCAGCCCTGGGCAACACCAGCTTTTGGAAAAAAAGGGGGATCAGCTTTATGTTCTAGAGCTACAGGGGTTTTTGTTTTTTGGCACCGCCAATTATTTGCTGAGCAAGGTGCGCGATCGCATTTTTGGCCATGGCAAAAACCAGCCCGCACCGCAATCATCCGTACAGAAATGCTCTGCCCCCTCAGCGCCCCTGCGATACGTGCTGATTGACTTTCGCCAGGTGAGTGGTCTCGACTCCTCGGCGGTGTTGACCTTTGACAAGATCTTGAAATTGGCCCGTCAGCAAGACTTTGCCTTGGTCTTGACCAATCTGTTACCGGAGCTAGAAGCCACCCTCCAACGGGGGCTGGGGGTGAATTGGCATGGAGATCGCTGTCACGTCTTTGTCGATATTGATCGGGGGCTGGAATGGTGTGAGCAGCAAATTTTGGCGGCGACGCCCCAGCTATTGGCGCAGCCCTCGGACGCCTCCGAGCCTCAGTCCATAGCGCAGTTAGTGACGCCCTTTTTGACCGCAGACCAGGCCCAGCGTTTTGTGACCTATCTCAGTCCCCAAACCTTTTCGGCCGGTCATTATCTGTTTCGGGCCGGTGAAGCCCATCCGGGGCTGTACTTCATCGAATCCGGCCAGGTCAGCGTCTTGCTAGAGCAGGCCAACGGCAACAGCAAACGGCTCCAAACCTGCACCCGTGGTCATCTGCTGGGGGAAATGCGCTTTTATGACAAGCCGCCTCTCTCTACCTCGGTGGTCACCGATGTGCTCAGCCAACTGTATTACCTATCGAAGGAGACCTTTGAACGCATGGAGCAGGAAGCCCCAGATCTGGTACAGGCCCTGCAAGCCTATATCGTCACTATCCTTTGCGACAGCCTGCTGCGCCGTGAGCAACAGCTCCGGGTGATGCAGTAGCCGTTCGAGCTTTTTCTGCGCCGCGATCGCGCCCTTTTCCTGCCTCAGAATGACCCAACGTAAAGCCCATCTGCTGATCCTCAGCCCCCAGCCCCCAGCTCAGCCCCCCACCCTCCTATCGTCATGGCTTCAGAACTGAGTAACCCCCTGCCTTGGTCTACCCGCGTTGCCCCCTGGCTCAAGGCCCTACAGCCAGAAACCCTGTTTCCGAGCTTTGTGGCGGGCAGCATTACCGGGGTGATTGGGGTGATTCGGGCGATTTCCTATGCGGCTCTAATCTTTTCGGGCAGTTTGGCGGATTCCCTCAATGTGGGGGTGGGCATCGCGGTGCTGAGTTCGGCCATTATCAGCATCGTGGTCGCCCTGACAAGTTCGTTACCAGGAATGATCGCCACGCCCTTGGCGGCCCCCACCGCCGTGCTAGCAATTTTGGCAGCCCAAATTGTCCAGAGCTTAGACCCCGCCACGACCGATGCCCCGGCACGGGTGATGACCGTGGTGGCGGCGATCGCGATCGGCTCCCTGGTCACCGGAGCCACCCTGTGGATTTTGGGCACCGTGCAAGGGGGCAACGCCCTGCAATTTATTCCTTACCCGGTGGTTGGTGGCTTTATGGCGGCGACTGGCTGGCTGCTGGTGCGGGGAGCTATGCAAGTGATGACGGGCAAGCCCCTGCTGCTCACAAATCTGGCTGGGTTTATGGGCCGAGACCTGCTGCTGCACTGGGGCAGCGGCATGGTAATTGCCCTGGCGCTGCTGGTCATGACCAAGCGCTACCACCATGCCCTGCTCATGCCGGGGATCTTGCTGGTCGCGACGGGGCTGTTTTATGGCGTCGTGTGGCAGTCCCATCTGTCGCTGGAAACAATTCGCGCCCAGGGTTGGTTGTTGGGGCCATTCCCGGCGGGAAACTTATGGCAGCCCCTCACCCCCGCTGGCCTTGGGCAGGTGCACTGGGGGGTGATCGCACAACACAGCAACACCTTGGGGCTGCTGGTGTTTGTGAGCTTGCTGTCCCTGATTTTGACCAATGGTGGCATTGAGCTGGCCCTCGGGCGAGATTTAGACCTGAACCAAGAGTTACGGGCGGTGGGCCTTGCTAATGTCATAGCTGGTTTGGGCAGCACGATGGCCGGGAACCAAGCCCTGCCCAGTACCCTACTGGTGCATAAGATGGGGGCCAGTAGCCGCTTGACCGGCATCTTTAAAACCTTGCCTTGCTTTGCGGTATTGCTGCTCGGCCCCGCTTTTTTGGCCTATTTCCCTAAACCCATTTTGGGCAGCCTGCTGTTGTTTTTGGGGCTGGATCTGCTTTGGCAATGGCTTTATCACGTCTGGTTTCGCCTGGGCTGGCAAGACTACCTGACGATTCTCGTCACCCTGGTGGTGGTGAACTGGGTGGGGTTTATGGTCGGCAT
>CAYGVA010000439.1:0-2635 GCA_964353225.1 uncultured Leptolyngbya sp. | reverse complement strand
TACTGCAAATTCAAGAAGATCGATGTGTTGAGCTCCTGTTGCACCTGTAGGGAACCGAGGCCGTCTAGCTCAGCTAAAGCCCCTTCTAATTCTTGGGCATCGGCACAGCGGGCAATGCCCACCCCATGGTCAGAGACAGAGGGTTTCACATAGCAGGGAAAGGGCAAATCATCACAGGCGCGAGCGGCAGCAGCACTGTCAAAACACAGGGTCCTGGGGACGGCGACCCCTAAGGTTTCGGCTAAGCTGACAAAATTATTTTTGGAGTTGATATACTCCACCACCTCACACCATTGGGGATTTAGGTTTTGGAACAGTTGATGGGAGGGACTGTTGACACCATTGTTGACATCCCCAAAAAAGTAAAAAGAGGTTTCGTACTCGGGATATTTTGTAGTTTCTAAGACAGACGTATCCCAAATCACATCGTCGGTACATTCCAGACCAATCCGGCGGTAATGACCCGCGATCGCAGCCCATTCAGCTTCGAGATCGGGGTGCATTTGCACTTTGTCACCAGGTTGCGACAACCCTAACGCCCGCCCCGAGTAAAAGCGGATGGCGTCAGAGCGCTCTTGGGTGCTCAGGGTAATGTCATGGTTAAAAATTTTCATTTTTAGGTCTATGCCCGCGATTGATATGGCCAAAAATATGACATGGGTTGTCAGGTTAAACCGTTAAGTCTTGCGTTGTTTCTGAAGCAAGTCAGCGTTTTATAACATAACTACCATCACCCCACTGTTACCGCTTCAACCATCGCGCCCTGGGCCGCATCTGGAATCACCGCCCCATGGCCCGTAGCCCTTGGGGGCTGCCTATGCGAACCGGGGCGATCGCCCTAGCGAGCTGCCCATCAAGCTGAGATCGGAGATCACCGCTGTGGATACCCACTTCATTAAAACTCTGCTCAGCCTTTGCTTGGGCGACAACCTGGATCAGATGCTGGCGACGGCCTATCGGGACTACCACGTCGCCGGTTTCAACAGCATTATTCTTAGCCAAAGCCCAACCCTGACCCTGCGGCTCTATGTGTGCAAACCCGGTGAAACCGCCCTGCACCCGGACAACGATCAGATTTTGGTCCATAACCACAGCTTTGACTTTCAGACTCAGGTGCTGTTGGGGTATATGGAAAATGCGGTGTATACGGTGGTTGAAGCGCCCTCTGCCCAGGCGAAACCGTGGTACCAGTACACCTATGAAAGCGCTGTACTTCGGGATGATCACACCATGCGGTTGCAGTTTTTGAACCAAACGCCACTGATGCTGAACCGCTTGGAACGGGTGGCAGCAGGGCAATCCTATGGGCTGCACCACGATGAATTGCACCGCATTTTTGTACCGAGCGATCGCCTCGTGGCCATGCTGTTTTGGCAACACCGCCGGGTCGAACAAACCCCGTTAATTTTCAGCAAAGTGCCCCAGCCACAAATTTTTCCCACCCAGGATCTTTACCACCGTTTTGACAGTGCCGCTGAGCTAAAGGATCTGGTTCATCTCGTAATTGATCACTTGCCCTAATGGCTGACCCCACTGCCCCGCCCCATGGGGTTTGCATTTGCATCGGTCGGTTTCAGCCCTTCCACTGGGGCCATTGGGCACTGGTACAGGCTGCCTTGGTCCAAGGCCAGCGGGTCGTTATCCTTTTGGGTAGCCACGGAAGTAGTCTGAGCCAGCAAAACCCTTGGACGGCGGCGGAGCGGGAACAGATGATCCGGGCCAGCCTCAGTAGCGCTACCAATGCCCGCATCCATTGCCTGCCCATCCATGACTTCCCCGATTTAGAAGACTGGTCTACCCATATTCACCAACAGGTGGGGGCCACAGTGGCCCCCACCGCTCGGGTGGCCATCCTCAGCACCCATCCCCAGGGGGCAGGTTTTTTCAGCCAATACTTTCCCCATTGGGCTTACATCGAGCAGCCTCGCCAGCCCCGTCTACAGGCCACGGATATTCGTCGCGCCTACTTTCAGGGGCAGCCGGAGCACACCTACCGCGACCAGGTACCAGCCGGGACCCTGGCCTTTTTGCAAGCGTTCAAGGAAAATCCCCGTTACGACAGAATTGCAGCCGATTTTGGATGGTTCAACTCACAGAAAGACCAACATGGGGATCCCTAAGCCCGTTTTGCCGTAAAGGTTGAGCGATCGCCATAGTGCATCTTAATTTGCCCTGCCAGGGTGTCCTGATCGCTCAGGGTTAGCCACCCACTCCCAAACGCCTCGTCACATTCATCACTGCCTACCCAGGTAAACTCAATTCTTTCCGTCTCTCCCCCTGGAATCAGATCACCATCCATGGAACCGCACACCAGGCCAAACTGAAATTTTCCACAACCCCTTTCATCCACCTCAACATAGGCTTGGACCTCCATGTTGAAATAATCCTCATCCCACAGCTCCATCTCAGAAATGTGCCAAAGACCGGTCAATTTCATCGCCATACTTTCCTGACATTCAACAATTTACTCAGCTGTATCGCCAGATCATGGGCGGCGGTGCGGCGGCGCATGACCCAAATTCCGCAAGGATTCCGCCAGGGTGTCCCCCAGTTGATAGCCCCGAAATACCGCCGCCCCCAACAACGCCATCAGCCCCGCCCCGGCAAACACCAGTTGCACCCCCAAGGGCTGGGC
>CAYGVA010000438.1:0-2655 GCA_964353225.1 uncultured Leptolyngbya sp. | reverse complement strand
CCCCTTCCCCTAGCCCCCCCCAGGACAACATACTCACCAAGTCAGCTACTGCCGCTGGGGCAAAGTAGGTACGGTAGTGGCCGCGATCGAGGGTTTTGCGGGGCATGGCCAATTGCCCCAGCAGAGCCTTTGAGGTCTCTAAGGTTTGCTGGTAGTCCATCGTTTGCCAATGGCGACCGGCATAGGTGCCCTTCACCGCTTGGCCATCTGCGGCAAATAGAGAATAGTCTTGGGTAAAGGTTTGGGTTTCAAACCAGTGGCGCTGCCCAACCGAGTCAACGTAGGCCCGCACCGAAGTGCCGCCCGCGTAGAGACCCACTGCATCTAACCCTTGTAAAGGCTCCATCAGCGTGGCGATCTCCTCACCCACCGACAATAGCGATCCGCCATACACCTCCCGACTGGTGGCGTCACCTGTGGGTAGCACAAGGTACGGATCAGCGGGCAATTGGGGGAGTTCAGCCCGTAAAGTTTGCGCTGCTGTGGTCAAGGCCACCCCGTCAGCAACGGGATCGGCGGTGAAGGGCATCGATTCGCTGGCAACACGCCCACCAGCCATCCAGGTCAGGGTGAGGGTGCCGCGCACCACGGTGCCAGTTTGGCGCACCTGGGCGCGGTTAAACCGGGTGAACTGACTGTCTTCAGCCACCAGGGCGAGTTTGAAACACTCACCGTCATCACATTGCTCAGCCAGATTATTCGCCAGGTGATTGAAGCTGTCTTCCCAGGGAGAGGGGGTCATTAGCTAGCCCCCCCCAAACACTTCGATATTGTCAAAGGCGCAGACCGGTGAGCCATGGCCCACCCGAATAATTTGGTTGGGTTCCCCTTTGCCACAGAAGGGGGTGCCAAAGGTTTGCCAACTGTCGCGATCGCCCACCTGCAGCAGGCTGCGCCAAAACTGAGGGGTGGTGGCCCGATAGTTGGGGTTGCGCAGCACTTCAGCAAGCTGGCCATGGCGGATGCGGCGGGCATATTCACAGCCAAACTGGAACTTGTAGCGTTGGTCATCAATGGACCAGGAACGGTTGGCTTCCATATACACTCCGTCTTCGATCGCCCCAATCAAATCATTAAAGCTTTGATCACCGGGCTCCAGGTTGATATTGGCCATGCGATCGATGGGGGGGCGATCCCAATGGGTAGCACGGGCGCAGGCCACCCCTGGCACCCCCAACCGGGTCTGACTTTCATGGCTGCCGAGGCCCCGCTGTAGCACCCCATCTTTGATCAAATATTGCCGTTCTGCCACGGCTCCGGTGTCGTCAAAGGCGTAGCTGGCAAACTCGCCCTCCACCATTGGGTCAAAGGTGACATTCAGGTGTTTTGACCCGTACTGCAATTGACCAAAGTCCTGGGGCTGCACAAAGCTGCCCCCGGCATAATTGCGCTCATCCCCCAGAATGCGGTCCAGCTCTAGGGGATGGCCGATGCTCTCGTGGATTTGCAGCATCATTTGGTCGGGAGCCAGCACCAGTTGGGTGGAGATTTCGGGGCAGTCGGTGGCGGTGAGCAGGGCCACGGCCTGCTCACCCACCTGGGTAACGGCGGGCCAGAGGGTGGCCTCGTCCAGCAGCTCCCAGCCCCCTTGGTAGCAATGGGCACCGGGGCCGTTAGTGCTGCGGGTCTGCACCACCGCCCCATCCTGGGCCGTCACCCCAAAGTGCAGCATCAAAAAGTCAAACCGCTGGTGGACCTGGGTGCCGCTGGTGCTCACCAGCCACGTATCCACCTCGCGGGTATTGGCACTGGCACGGGTCTGCACGATCTGATCCGACACCTTGAGGCGATCGCACCCCTGCACCAGCAGGTCATTAATCTCACCGGCAGTGCGGCTGGGCAAAGGCCGCTGGACGGGGGAATGGTAGATGCCTTTGGCAGGGGGGCGAATGGCGGGGGTAAATTCGTGAATGCGCCAGGGCACAGCGGCTTGGGCCTGCTGAAAGGCTTGGTGGGCGGCCGCTCGCAGCCCTTCTGGGGCGAGGTGATGGGTAGCGGCATAGCCCAGTTGCCCCTCCACCATCACTTCCACCATAGCCCCTTGATCCCGCGCCCGCCGGTTGCTATCGGGGTGACCGTCTCGCAGCGATCGCCATGTACCCACATCGGTCATAGCCCGAATCCCTATCCAGTCTGCTGGCAGATCTAGGGAGGCCAGGGTCTGTTCGAGTAAATCAATCGGATCGTCTGTCCGCAGGAGTGAGGCAGTCACGGTGGCAGGTAGATAGCAACATGAATCCTCACCATTGTATGAGGGGCGATCGCCTCTCATACCTCACCATCGTCAGCCCTTGGTGTGGATTGCAACAAATTGCACCGCTGGCAGACCCATTACCCTGATTTCGCCAGGGTAGAGAATCGCGATCGCGCCCTTTACAATAGAACTGCATTTAAGACGACCCAACCGGTCTGCTTCCCCATGGTTATTGCGACCCCTCACACCCCCAAAAATCGTCCCCTATCGATTCGATGGGAAAAGCTGCCCGAGGACTTTAAACTCCCCAATGATCCTGTGGATAACATCACTCAACCAGCGTTAGCCGCAGCCCTCACCGATAGCCTCAGTCAAGCCGGACGCATCGCCGCCACCGCCTTGACCTTGACCAACTACGGGGTCTGCGCCACCGTCAACGATCGCATCGTGGTGAAAGCCCC
>CAYGVA010000437.1:0-2662 GCA_964353225.1 uncultured Leptolyngbya sp. | reverse complement strand
CACGATCGCACCGTCAACTATCGCAGCATCCCTGCCGCAGCCTTTACCCACCCTGAGGTCAGCTTTGTGGGTATGACCGAACCCGCCGCCAAGGACCTAGCCAAGGCCGAAGGTTTTGAGGTTGCTACGGTCAAAACCTACTTTAAAGGCAACTCCAAAGCCCTAGCTGAAGGCGAGTCCGATGGGCTGGCTAAGTTGATTTATCGCCAGGATACCGGCGAAATTCTGGGGGTCCACATTCTGGGTCTGCATGCGTCGGATCTGATCCAGGAGGCGGCCAATGCGATCGCCCAAGGCCAATCGGTCACTGACCTGTCCCATTGCGTTCACACCCATCCCACCCTTTCCGAGGTATTGGATGAAGCCTTTAAGCGGGCCGTTGTGAAAGCGTAGGAGACCTAAAGACTATGCCCATTCGTCGTCGCCCCCCTAACCCTGAGGTCGCTGTGAGTAACCTGACTTACCAGGTCAAGGTGCCTGAAGCCGAACCCCAGAACATTCTGGAAAAGATTGTCTGGCGCAAGGAACAAGAAGTTGCCCGTCTTCGGGAAAAGATGCCCCTGGCTGAACTTCAGCGCCAAATGTTAAGTGCCCCGCCCCCGAAAGATTTCCTGGCCGCCTTGTGCCGGAGCGATCGCACGCCAGCCCTGATTGCTGAGGTCAAAAAGGCGTCCCCCAGTAAAGGGGTGATTCGTGAGGATTTTGATCCGGTGGCGATCGCCCAAGCCTACGAAGCCGGGGGAGCCACTTGTTTATCGGTACTGACCGACAGCCAGTTTTTCCAAGGTAGTTTCGACTATCTCGCCCAGATTCGCGCCGCCGTTGATCTGCCGCTGCTGTGTAAGGAATTCATCATCTACCCCTACCAGATGTATCTGGCCCGCCTGAAGGGTGCCGATGCGGTGCTATTGATTGCGGCCATTCTCAGTGACGCTGATTTGCGATATTTCACCCGCATTGCCCAGGCATTGGGGATGCGAGCCTTGGTGGAGGTGCATAGCCTTGAGGAGCTGGATCGGGTCCTAGCTATCGACACGGTCAATTTGATTGGCATCAATAACCGTAACTTGGAAACCTTTGAGACGACCTTGGCAACAACCGAGCAGTTGTTGCAGGCCCGCCGTGAAGCCTTCCAAAGTCGTGGTGCCTGCGTGGTGTCTGAATCTGGGTTGAATACGGCAGCCGATCTCTCCCAAGTAGCGGCAGCGGGTGCCCAAGCGGTGTTGATTGGGGAATCTTTGATGCGTCAGGTGGATCTAGGGGCAGCGATCGCTGCGCTCTATCCCGATTAGCCCCCGGTGCCACTGACGGTACCGACGGCTGATCTCTCCTGCCCTACTTTGCCGACTGCGGTCTCCTATGGATAACACCCCGATTCCAGTGCCTTCCCATGTCCACTATGAGTTGCTACTACAGTTGCTCGAGCGACAAACGTTGCAGGCGGTTTATCCTCATCCTCACCTGAAGGGAAGTGTCAATGAGCTGATCATTAGCCTCCGTAAGGCCCTCTCGCAGCAACGACAGCTAGAGGAAAATTGTCGGCGGTCGGGGCTCTCCATCGAGCCTCGTTGGTCCCTAAATGGCACGCCCATCCAACCTGAATAATTGCGCCCGATCGGTTTCCAGCATGTGCCGCATCCCGATCTGAGGCCGACCCTTGGTCGGCCTCAGATCGGGCACAGCCTGTTATGTTTGGTTGCCATGGCCGTCAGGGTGGAGTCGTTGCGCTAAGCTCACCATAAGCGTGTGCCAGATCACTATGGATTTCCTTGCGAATCAGTACCTGTGGCTTCTTTATCAAAGCCCCGAAACCGATGCTCACCTTAACCCAAGGCAATGTGTGCTGCCGTTCGTTAAAACCCTGAGCCTCGGCACCCTTGCCCTCAGTCTGTTCATGGCATCGCCGGTTGGGGCCGATAGCCCCAGTCAGCCCACGTATATTTCTCCCCCTGCGGGCTATAACGTCAATATCCGCAGTGGCCCCGGCACCCAGTATGCAGCGGTGAATACCTTGGGCTCGGGGACCGAGATCGCCCTCACCGGTCGCTACGAAAACGGCTGGGCCGAACTCGCCGATGGCAATTGGGTCGCAGGCAACTTGATTGGCGCAACGGCAACGGGCGCTGTACTGGCAAGTAATACTATCTATCAAGCCGCGATCGCCCCACCCCCTGGCTACAACGTCAATATTCGCAGTGGTCCCGGCACTCAGTATCCGGCGGTGAATACCCTACGATCCGGCACCGCCATTACCCTCACCGGTCGCTACGAAAATGGCTGGGCCGAACTCACCGATGGCAACTGGGTGGCGGGCAACCTGATTCGCGTCGGCGCAACCACAACAGTGGCCGTTCGTCCGGTCACGAACACAACCAGCCCCGCACCAGCAGCATCCCCCCAGCCTGCCACCGGTCAAGCCGAAGTCATTGCGCTCCAAAATCGACTCCAGGCCCTGGGGTATTTGCCCTTGAGTTTTGTACCCAGCGGCGTAGTTGAGAACACGACCACCCAGGCGATTCGAGACTTCCAACAGGTCCATGGGCTACCCCTCAATGGCATCGCGGATCAGCAAACCCTAGATGTGCTTTACAGCGCCAGTGCCCGCTATAAAACCAGCAACAATAATGCTGAAGGCACCCCCGCATCTTCGACGCCCAGCCCC
>CAYGVA010000436.1:0-2674 GCA_964353225.1 uncultured Leptolyngbya sp. | reverse complement strand
CAATTTACGTCGGCAATCTATCCTACGAAGCTACGCAGGATGATCTGACCCAGGTCTTTTCAGAGTACGGCACCATTAAAAGAGTCCAGCTACCCACAGACCGGGAAACCGGCCGGATGCGTGGGTTCGCGTTTGTTGAAATGGGTACCGATGCAGAAGAAGCAGCGGCCATTGAAGCCCTAGACGGCGCTGAATGGATGGGACGTGACCTTAAAGTGAACAAAGCTAAGCCCCGTGAAAATCGCGGTGGCGGCGGCGGTGGCGGTGGTCGTGGCCGTTACTAAGCCGATAATCGCTTAGTACAGCCTTCCATCTTTCATTATTTAAAGCTGAGTGAGGCATTCCTGTATAGGGGTGCCTCATTTGGCCTTGTATCAACTCATTGATAAGGACTTAAATGGCCCAAATTGTTCCTGGGGAAAACGAGGAGATTGAGTCCATATTGCGTCGATTTAAGCGTAAGGTTTCCCATGCAGGAATTTTCCCAGACATGAAAAAGCACCGCTACTTTGAAACGCCGATTGAAAAACGGAAACGCAAAGAGCTGGCCAAGCATAAACAGCGCAAGCGGAAATTCCGGTTTAAGTATTAATGGCCGTTGCAGTCACCCTAGATAGCGGTCTATATATCTAGGGCTGTGGGGCACTCGCAAAGCACCGACTGGGACAACCCTTTGATAAGGTGATGGGGCGTTTAAACAGTTAGGGAGCCGACGCTTCGGGCATGGCTAGCGTTACTTTCCAATACGTCACCAAGCGCTTCGATGATTTTGTGGCAGTCAGTGACCTCAATATTGATGTTGCCGACCAAGAGTTTCTTGTCTTTGTAGGGCCATCGGGCTGTGGCAAAACCACTTCTCTCCGTCTGCTGGCTGGGCTGGAATCTGTTACCGAAGGCCATATCTACATCGGCGATCGCCGGGTCAATGACCTGTCCCCCAAGGATCGAGACATCGCCATGGTGTTTCAGTCCTATGCGCTGTATCCCCACATGACTGTTTTTGAGAATATGGCCTTTAGCTTGGAGCTACAGGGAATTTCGCATGGGGGCGTCCGTGACCGGGTCAACCGGGCGGCTCAACAAATGGGGATTGAGGCACTGCTACACCGCAAGCCGCGTGAGCTGTCGGGGGGGCAAAGGCAGCGAGTGGCGGTCTGTCGGGCGATCGTCCGCAATCCAGCCGTGTTTTTGATGGATGAGCCCCTGTCTAACCTGGATGCCAAGCTACGGGTGCAGGCTCGCACCGAAATTAGTAAGCTCCACCAACAGTTGGGCACCACTTTTATTTACGTCACCCATGACCAGGTCGAAGCCATGACCATGGGCACCCGCATTGCCATTTTGGACGGTGGGGTTTTGCAGCAGGTGGATACTCCGCAGACCCTTTACAACCATCCCAAAAACAAGTTTGTGGCGGGTTTTATCGGCAGTCCTGCCATGAACTTTTTTGAGGGGCGACTGAGTGTAGAAGGGGAAATGCCGATTTTTCGGGGGGAAGGGCTGACGCTGCCCCTGTCACCCAATTGGCTTGCCAAAGGGCAACGGCAGGGCGATCGCGCCGTCATATTAGGCATTCGCCCCGAAGATATTCACGATCCCGCTTACTTGCCCCCTGGGATTGCACCGGTCGGTGTTTCCGCCACAGTGGTGGTGGAGCATATGGGCCATGAGTTGATCTTGCATTGCCAAACCCAGGGGGGGCAGTCTCTGAGTGCCCGGGTCGATCGGCGATCGCAAATCCACCGGGCCGAGACCGTTTCCCTCAGCTTCAATGTAGGCGCATGCCACCTTTTTGATAGCGCAACGGAAGCAGCACTGGCCTAGGTCTACATTGCTTTGATTGTGCTGCAACTAAACATATCAGTGATTCCCTATGGGCAAACCATCCAGGCACCTCCGCCGGAGACAGGGAAGCCAAGCAGGAATGCCATTGACAAAAGCAAGTATTTTGATGATTATCGAAATATGGAATCGGACCCGTCTCAACCCCAATCGGTAGAGGCCATTGCGTCAACCTTTGCCGCAATGGGGCAACCCTCGCGGCTCAGAATTGTGCGACTACTGCTCTCTGCCCACCCCAAAGGTCTCCCGGCGGGGGAAATCCAGCGGGAACTGGAGATTGCGGCTCCGACCCTCTCCCACCACTTAGACAAGCTTCGTCAGGTGGGGGTCATTACCGCTGAAAAAGACCGCCAGTGGATTTGGTATAGCGTCCGTTCCGAAACCCTCAAATTCCTGATCGATTTTTTGTATGAGGAATGCTGTACCCGCAACCATGTGGTTGATCTGGCCGCACTAGATCCGCTGGATCTGGCTACACAACCTGCCGACTGCTGCGACTAAGACAAATTTTTTTAGCCTTTATTTTGATGATCTTCGAAATACAGAAGGAACCTCAACTATGACAGCCAATGCCCTGACGCGATTGAACCGAAGCGTGCAGCAACTGGATCGGGTGTTTTTAGCGATCGCCCTCATCCTCCTACTCCTCGCTATCTTGGTGCCCGCCCAACTCTCCGGCACCCTGAATTTCACCTTGAGCAACCTGCTGCAGGTAGCCCCCTTCCTGTTGCTCTCGATTGGCATCGCCGCCTATGCCCAAGCCACCGGGGCCGACAACCTGATTTCCAAAGCTTTCCAGGGGCGGATGCCGGTGATGATCTCCGTGGCGTCA
>CAYGVA010000435.1:0-2687 GCA_964353225.1 uncultured Leptolyngbya sp. | reverse complement strand
TGTGGGTGTGGTAGCTGGTTTGGGGGGTGGAAATCGCAAAATGCTGCAGGAGGCGGCCGGTATGGCGGGTGTCTTCTGCGGCGATTAGGTCAACGGTTTTTAAGGTTTCGACTGCCCGGAAGGTCATATCCCCTAAATTGCCAATGGGCGTGCCGACAATGTAGAGGGTTCCAGAGGGGAGTGAGGGTATCAACGGATCGCGTCCTACCTAAAGGTGGCCTGTGCCTCAGGATAAACTGAGACGCCGGATGGGAGAGGGACGAATGGCAAAACGGGGGGTGTTTTTAGGGTTGGTTACGGTGGATGTAATGTACCAAACCCCTATGCCCCTAGGGCGTAACGAAAAGCGACAGGCGGATGGCATGATCTTGGCGGCGGGCGGACCGGCGACAAATGCTGCGATCGCGTTTCAAGCACTGGGCAACCCAGCGCGGTTATTGGGCGCAATTGGCTGTCATCCCCTGAGCAGCGTCATCTGTGATGATTTAACTCGCCATGGGGTGACCTGGAGCGATTTAACCCCTAACGATCCCTTGCCGCCCCCGGTTTCTGCCATTGTGACCAGTACAGAGACCGGAGATCGCGCCGTGATTGCCCGGAATACCGCTGGACGCCGGTCACCAGAATTCGTCAATTGGGAAGGGGCCTTGCAAAACGCCGCGATCCTGTTGGTGGATGGCCATCAGATGCAGCTCAGTGCCAACGCCGCCCACCAAGCCAGGGCACAGCACGTTCCAGTGGTGGTGGATGCCGGGAGCTGGAAGCCTGATTTTGAGTCGGTACTCCGTCAAGCCACGGTGGTGATTGCGTCCCAACAGTTTCGACCCCCAGGTTGTGACACCGTAGCGGCCACAATCTCCTATCTGATCACCTTGGGGGTTTCCCAGGTGGCGGTTACCCGAGGGGCAGCGCCGATTCTATATCGCACAACCCATGGCACTGGCACCGTTCCGGTTCCGCCAGTTCAGGCGCGGGACACCCTAGGGGCAGGGGATATTTTCCATGGCGCTTTCTGCCATTACTACCTGGAGCATGGTTTTCAGATGGCCTTGGCCAAGGCCACGATGATTGCGGCAGCCGCCTGTGAATCGGTTGGGACAAGGGCCTGGTTATTCGCCCTTCGTTAAGGGGTGAAAGACTGGGTAGACTAGGGCTGGACTTTGCACAGAATCAGAGGAAACATGGCCTACGAGCAGGAATTAGCGATCGCCCAGGAGGCTGTCACCATTGCGGCCAAACTGTGTGAGGCAGTGCGGCGAGATATGGTTCCTAAGGCCATGGAGAAATCTGACATGAGCCCGGTGACTGTCGCAGATTATGGGGCTCAGGCCATTATCTGCCGCGCCTTAGCCGCAGCTTTCCCTAATGATCCGGTGGTGGGGGAAGAGGATTCTGCCGATTTGCAAAAGCCGGAAATGTCAGAGCAACTGCAACAGGTCACTAGCGTTGTTACAGATCAGATTGCAGAGGTGACTTCCGAACAGATTACTCAGTGGATTGACCATGGCAACGGTGAAGTGGCTCGACGGTTTTGGACCCTCGACCCGATCGATGGCACCAAGGGCTTTCTGCGCGGGGACCAATATGCGATCGCCCTTGCTTTAATCGAAGATGGCGATCTGAAAGTAGGGGTTTTGGGCTGCCCTGCCCTCGCCTTTGGGGATGGCGAACCTGGGTTGATGTTTAGCGCCATCCGTGGCCAAGGCACAACCATGCAGTCTCTAGCGGGTGGGGCTGCCCAGGCCACCAAAGTCGTGCAGCCCGGCGATACGGAGCGGTTGCGTTTTGTAGAAAGCGTTGAGGCCAGCCACGGCGACCAGGAACGGCAAAATGCTGTGGCCCAGGCCGCAGGCATTACCCAGCCCTCTGCCCGCATGGATAGCCAAGCCAAGTATGGGGCGTTGGCCGCAGGAGAAGCCGCCCTCTACCTGCGGCTCCCCTCCCCCAAATATCCCAACTACCGGGAGAAGATTTGGGATCATGCGGCGGGGGCGATCGTCGTGGAAGAGGCGGGGGGCCGGGTTACCGATATGCATGGCAAGCCCCTGGACTTTTTCTCGGCAGCAAAAATGTTGGATAACCGAGGCGTGGTGGTCAGTAATGGACCAATCCACGATGCGGTATTGTCGGCCCTTTAAGCAATAAGATCGTAGTCACGCTGGGAGGTGCAGGCATCTCCCAGCGTGACTATGATGCTGGAACAGTGACTTAAAGGGCTCTGGTATGGCTATTGTGATTCGTCCCGGTGCTGAGGCCGATTTACCCGCGATTCTGGCTATCTACAACCACGCGATTGTTAATACCACCGCAGTCTACGACTACGAACCCCATACCTTGGCGATGCGTGCCGCTTGGTATAGGGCAAAGATTGCGGATAATTTGCCGGTACTTGTCGCGACCCTAGACAATCAGGTGGTGGGATTTGGGGCACTAAGCTGGTTTCGGGCTTGGGCGGCTTATCGTTACACGGTCGAAAATTCTCTCTATGTGGCCCCTGATCGCCAGGGGCAGGGCATTGGTCGGCAATTGCTCAGGGCCTCGATTGAGGCAGCCCGCGATCGCGAGTTCCACACCATCGTGTCGGGGATTGATGCGGACAATGCCGCCAGTCTGCACCTCCACCGTCAATTTGGCTTTGAGCCAGTGGGTCATATGCGGCAGGTAGGCTATAAGTTCGATCGCTGGCT
>CAYGVA010000434.1:0-2695 GCA_964353225.1 uncultured Leptolyngbya sp. | reverse complement strand
CGATTATTGGGTTTATCGCCTATTTTCAGGACAATGCCACGTTGAACCTAGCGGGGTTTTTCTACGGCATTCCAGTGTTGTTAGGGGGGCTAGCCCTCAAGGCGGCTGAACTGGAGCCAACGCCCTACACCCAAGCCACCAGCGAGGATGTGTTAACCCTGCGAAAGCAACAGGCCACCCCCACCCAGAATCAGGTGCGCAGCGATGTGACCCGCTATCGCTATGGCCAAGAAGCCCACCTTGACGATGTGTTAGAACGCCTCGGGCTATCGCCCAATGATTCTGAGCGACCCGTGTTGGCGGGGGTAAGGGAGGAGTCTCTGGATGGAGCCTATGTGCTGGTGTTGGAGTTTGACACCCCTAAGGTGCCGTTTACCAAGTGGCTCGATAAGCAAAAAAAGATTGAGACCTTTTTTGGCCCGAATATACGGGCGGAGGTGGCGCAATCTGAGGGCGATCGGGTAGATGTATCGTTGGTGGCGGTGCCCGAAGCCACGCCGGTAGAAGCGGCATCCTAGACCGTCATCACCAAATTGACAGCCGCTTCTAGCAACCCTGATCATCGGCACCCTTCACAATCTTGAAGAAGTGACATGGTCTGCATGCTGCTTGGCATTCGCCCGCTGCCCCGACTCAGCGTCCCCTAAAACCATCCGCCCAGGGCATCTCTTTGGGGAGAGGCGTCCTGGGCGGATAGATCCCATTCAAGGGGAGAGGGTCTTGAGGATCAAGTCCTGGAGCGGCTAGCTAGCAGTTTCCACCATTGTCTTGCGGCGCTGGTGGAGCACCCCAGCGAACATAGAGGCGATCGCAATTCCGAACAAACTACCCGGCTCGGGCACCTCCTGCGTGACGCTCTCCTCATATTCGTAGGTTACGTTCACCCTAGCCTTCGCCAAGGAATTCACCATGGAGAAGACGCTGCCGCCGCTGCTGCTGAACTTAGAGGTTCCATTCGCTGAAAACAGATAGTCCAGAGTGCCAGAGCCAATGAAAGCCTCTAACACAGAGGCATCACTAAAGGTCAGCGTATCCTGGTAGGTTCCTGTTACAGCGGTCAAAAACTGGTTCCCAGAGGTCCCTCCAAAGTCTATGCTGCCGTCAAATCCTGTCAATGCAGCCGTATCCGACTCCGATAGAGAATGATCAAACAGAGATGTCCCATCTGCCGCCTTCAAGCTCAGATTGAAGGTGGAATCAACGGCAAGGTCCGCCTCCGAGCCGGCAATAAGATTTTCGTAAGAAACTTGCTGCCAGGCGGCCGCATTAAAGTCTAGCGTGACCGATGTCAATGTCCCCAGAGCGGCATCAAATTGCTGCACTGCAATAATGCTGTCGTTAATGTTAGTCCGGCCATACCCCCCATTCAGCACCGCCTGATCGGTGATGCCGTGGTAAGTTTGCGCCCCTGGATCATAGGAGGATGAATAACTTAGGGTTGCAGCCAAGGCTGGATTCGTCGCCACCATGGCTCCCATTGTGGTGGCGATAGTCAGACTGCCAAGTGATAGGCGGTTCATGTTTTGCTCCAGAATTCTCTAAATACGAGACGTAGTTGATTGTTGTCGTAGTCGCACCAAGCTATGAGGTCTTATGGACTCAATGGATTAGTCCTCAAAAATGTTGATAGGTCATATTCTTGAGCAACCAACTCAAGCCATAAGCGGGTTCAATGCTGCCCTGATTTCATTAAATACTTTAGCGAGAGATAATTGCTATTGCATTAAAGTTTTGAATGAGATCGGTGCAGATTGCCAGTGATATTACCTTGGCAAGGTCCGTTGAAAAGCACTTGATCGATATTGGATTCGAGTGAGGATAGTCAGTATTTAGCCTGAATTTCCTGAATTGCCGTTGCCTATGAAACGCAAGTGAATCGGTTCTGTCGGCGCTTCAGGTATTGCTAATGCCAATATAATTAGTTGCAGGGCTATATCCGTGATTGCGCTGAAACGACATTATAGTTAGATCTTTTAGAGAAGGTTTTTGCTGATTCGCCTATACTTAGTTCCCCCACAAAGATGGCTTTTGGCATTGATTTGACGATAATTATCTTCTCGAAAATAAAAATATTCTGTCCGTAAAAAGACGGATAGACATGGGTGTTTTAGGTTTGAATTAGGCCCGTAGTTTTTCTGTCGGTGCTGGATAAGAAGACGCTTGGGTTTGTGGGCGGAGGACTGTTTGCTGATTCTGCTTGGGTTAGGGTCGAGGTCAACAGTGGTTGCGATGGCGATTGGTGTGGGAAGTTAAATGGCTCAAGCGATCGCTAACGGTCTGAATCTCGGCGCATTCAGGATCGCAAGAATCGGATCGCATTGAGCGCTTCGGCCCCTTAGGGTGAAAGGTGAACCGATTGCTTGGGTCTGATTGTGATGGTGACCTCCTCCCCCGCCCTTAACCATGGGGATTATCAACGTATTGCCGCCGCCATTGAATACATGCGGCAACAACAGCAGGCCCAGCCCTCCCTGGCAGAAATTGCCCAGCATATTCACCTGAGCGAATACCACTTTCAGCGGTTGTTCTCCCGTTGGGCGGGGATTAGCCCGAAGCGATTTTTGCAGGTGCTGACGGTGGAGTCCGCCAAGGCTCGCATGGCCCAATCCCCGAATTTGCTCGCCCTCTCGCTAGATAGTGGCCTCTCCAGTCCGGCTCGGCTCCATGATCTGTTTATCAACCTGGAGGCAATGTC
>CAYGVA010000433.1:0-2705 GCA_964353225.1 uncultured Leptolyngbya sp. | reverse complement strand
TATCTCTCTTCAAGCGATCTACCCATGCAAGCAGAACCTCGTCCCAAGAAGCTACTTGACCAAGTTCGGGACGCTGTTCGGCTCAAGCATTATTCCTGCCGCACAGAGCAAACCTACGTGCAATGGATTCGCCGCTACATCTTGTTTCACGGCAAGCGTCACCCCCAAGAGATGGGCGTCCCTGAAATAGCAGCCTTTCTTACCCACCCAGCTTTCGTAGGTTGTGTGAAGCGTTAGCGCAACCCAACGAAATCATTGCAGGTATTGGGTTCTCTACTCTCGGAGACGCTAGCTCCCCTGGGGCGGCTGCGCCCACGGGAACACTCCGTTTCACCCAATCTACAAGAGAAACTGCATCGGCCTTATTCTGAATAATATGAGCTTCCTATCGATTCGCTTGGTCTCGTACCCAAGCCCGAAACTCAATTTCGGCCTCCACTTCATCCCGCAGGCAGGTTTCTAAAAATTGATAGAGTCGTTCTTTCGCCACCATCGGAAACGTGGGAGAACAGTCACACGCCTTATATTCCCCCGCCACCAATTGATAAATTCGCCACACCTGACCATCAAAGCGCCAAAACTCCGGCACCCCCATGGCTGCATACAGCCCATTCTTATCAATATCGGTGTGACTAATATCCACCTCCACCACTAAATCCGGCGGTGGATCATTCGCCAAATCAATCGGTCGCCCCGCTACCTGAGGCTGGTTTTGAATATAGTAGCCGCTGTCTGGCTCTGCGCCGCGATCTAAATCCTGCCGATCGAGGGTGGTCGAGCCCAGGGTCTTGATCCGCATCCCCAACTCCACCACCAAAATCACAATGAAGCGTTCGATCAGGCGGGCATAAAACTCATGGGGTTCTGACGGCATCGTAATTTCCAGCGTGCCCCGGTCATAGGTGAGGCGGGCCTGAGATCGCTCTACCAGCAATTGCCGCATCTGCTGGTAGGCAACCCAATCCAGACCCCGTAAGGCGACCCGACTTTCGTCGGGCTTTGTGGGTAATCGGTTAACCGCAGCAGTCAGCATTATTCGTACTTACAGCGCTAATGGCCCCAGTATAGACAATCGTCAGGGTTAGAGAACTCCCTTGTTTTTAGTTTTCACCCGCTGATATAGCTCCTCCATCGCCCCAATAAACGAATTGTCCCGCTGCCAAAACGGCGGAAAATCCCCTTGCTTTTTGATCAAAATGGCGGGCACCCCTGAGGCAATTTCCTCAGTATCCGGGGGTTGAGAGCGCTGCTCCCCCTGCCAAAAATCCTTCAGGCTTTGCTCCGCCACAGTTACCAACTCCGGCTGTGGGTAATAGCTGTCCACCGGCACCGGCTCCTGCACCTGGGCCTGCAACTCCTGGGATAATGCCTGCCCCAACGGTGACTTGGCCAGCTCCGCTTGCAACGCCTCTCGCGATAGTCCCCGCAGCTCAAACAGCAAAAAGGGATCTTGATCGATCTGGGCCGCCAGTAGGTAATGGACCCCGGCGATGTGCTTGCAGGGGTTGCTGTAGTCCGGGCAGGAGCAGCGGGTGTCAAAATCCTTTTCTCCCTGGGGCAACAGCCCTAGCCCCAGAGCGGCGAAGGGCTCCTCAATGGTTTCGGGGATTTCATTCAGCATTAGCCGCGAAATCAGGCTGGCCTTCGAGGCAATCAGGGCCATGATCGCCGCCCATTTAGCCTTGCTAATCGGCTGGAACTCAATGCTGGTGGTGTAGAGGGGCTCTTTGTAAACCCCAAAGTAGGGGTTCACCGAGCCTCGCACCTGGGCTAAGGCAACCCCGTCGTTGATGCCAAAGGTCTTGACCCTGCCCCCCCGCGCATAGGAACGACCCCGGCTGAGGCGACCGGAATCGGTGAAGGTTTCCAGGGCGGCGATGAATTTTTGCCCCCACCAGGTGCGGCTCATTTGTGCCATGGCGTCGATCTCCAATCCGATTAATGGCTCTATCCACTGCATCGGGCGCAGAGCCCTGCGCCCCTACGAATTCTTGGTTTTCAATGGGTGCGTTGAACGCGGTTTGATACTACTCTAAAATCGCCTGTTTACTGAGGGCAATCAGGTCTTGGAAGGCGCTGTTGTCTAGCTCCGTCAACCAAGATTCATCGGCCCCGACGATCGCCCCGGCCAGTTTTTTCTTATCCTCAATCATCTGGTCGATGCGTTCTTCTAGGGTGCCGATCGCCACAAATTTATGCACAAACACATTCTTTTTTTGGCCGATGCGAAAGGCGCGATCGGTGGCCTGGTCTTCCACGGCGGGGTTCCACCAGCGATCGAAGTGGAACACATGGTTGGCCTGGGTCAGGGTAATCCCCACGCCCCCCGCCTTCAGGGACAGGACAAAAATGGAGGGGTCCGCATCGGGATCTTGGAAGCGGGCAATCATCTGCTCTCGCTTTTTGCGACTGACCCCGCCGTGGAGGTAATGGGTGGGGTAACGGCATTCCTGGCGGAGGTATTGCTCTAAGGACGCGCCGATTTCGGTGAACTGAGTAAAAACCAGGGCACTTTCCCCCTCTTCCACCACCTCTTGCAGCATTTCCATCAAGCGGCTGAGTTTGTGGGAGCGGGTGGGGGCAAAGTCGCTGTCGTCTTGCAAAAACTGGCGGGGATGGTTGCAGATCTGCTTGAGCTTGGTGAGGGTGGCGAGGATCATCCCCTTGCGCTTCATGCCTTCGGCTTTTTTGAGTTCTTCGGCCAC
>CAYGVA010000432.1:0-2707 GCA_964353225.1 uncultured Leptolyngbya sp. | reverse complement strand
TCCATCATCTGGGCATCCCCAGCGGTGCCGAGGGTAGCGACGGAGAGCACCTGGGTAAGCCCCCGTTGGAATAGCCCTGTTCCGTGGACTCGGGCGGGCAACAGTCCGACTCGGGACTGCAACGGCCTGACTTCATCCAACTTACGTCCATCCACCCGGACATTCTCGTCGATAATTTGTTGGCGCATCATCTTTTTGGTGACCGCCTTATAGGTTTTGCCTAAGGCTTTGCCATCAGCAGCGACGGCCTGACGGACGGCATTATCTTCGGGCAGTGCTTCGATTTCGGCGGCGACTTCCGCTTTGACCGCATCTAGCTTCACATCCCGCTCAGGTTTGGTGAGGTGGAATTCTTTGAGCACCCCCTTGACCGAGTCCGTGACGCGATCGCGCACGTAGGCTTCTAGGGTGGGGTCGGCTTCGGGTGGGGTCGCGATTACCCGCTCAATGCCCAGTTCCGCCATCAGCTCGTTTTGGGCCTTGATCAGGTCTTGGACCACTTCATAGCCAAACTCAATGCCTTCAATCACATCCTGCTCAGGCAGTTGGTTGGCACCGGCCTCAACCATGATCACGCCATCAGGGGAACCGGCGACAATCAGGTCCAGGTCACCATCGGCAATTTCTTGATAGGTGGGATTAATAATGAAATCATCGCCAATCAGACCCACGCGCACCGTTGCCATCGGGCCATTGAACGGGATTTTGGCCAGCAGCACCGCCATGGAAGCACCGGTTGCAGCCAGCACATCGGGGGGCACCTGCTCATCCATGGAGAGGGTGGTGGCGACAATTTGAATGTCGTCGCGCAACCACTGGGGAAACAAGGGGCGCATAGGGCGATCGATCAGGCGGCTAGTGAGGGTTGCCCGCTCAGGGGGACGCCCTTCTCGACGCAAAAACCCGCCTGGAATCCGTCCGGCGGCGTAGAGACGCTCTTCGTAATCAACTAATAGGGGTAAAAAATCAATTCCGGCCCGACCACTGGAGAGGGTTGCGGTGACCAGAACTGAGGTGTCTCCCGATTCTACTAAGATTGAGCCACCGGCCTGGGGCGCAAACAGACCTACTTTAAGTCGAATGTCCCGTCCATCGAAGGATATCGACTTATCAAGTTCCTGCATTGACTACTGTCCTTTTCTGGTTTAACGCTACTTTCTTTATAGGATTTATGGTAACACTCTTGTTGCAAAATGAATGCTGACCTTGCTATGCTTAGTAGCTGTGCTTAAAAGTGCTCCTGCGGTTAGGTAATGCCGCAAAGCAGCTGCACTCTTTTTCGAGGCGATTTTGCAGCGTTAAGGCCAGTGGGTCGGGGTTGCGCAGCCTCTCCGCAAACTATCACCTCTATTCCTCAGCCATTGCCTGAATCGACCTGGCTGAAGCCCAGTTGCTGGCCTCCCCATGAAACCAGCCTGGAACTGTATAGATCGGCTTGGCGTCTATCGTAGGTGAGCTCAGATATTGCTGAGCGTGACGTTTTTGCCATCCGGAGAGCGGGCGTCTCGTTTTGTAGGACCCTCCAAACCAACCAAAGTTAACGGCACTGAGGAGCAGCAAGGGGTTTGATAGATGACCCGCATCATTTGAGTGGCTTCTACTTTTTATTATCTTGTGATGGGCGATCCTTCCCAAGTGCTGCCGACGTTTTTCAAGGTTTATTAGGCTAATTCAGTTATGAAAATCACAAAACTTGCCTCAATGGGTCTGTTGGGTTTGAGCCTGTCTGCAGTCAGCTTGCCCGCATGGGCTACCCCTCAAATTGCAACGGGCGATCGCTGGTTAGAAGGGGTCAATCAAAATCAGTGCTTGCGTCGGGCTGATGACTTTATTGCAGAGCTAGGGGTGAGCTCAGACGGCGGTGAGATCGATCGCACCGGCTACTTTGATGACGGCACCTTCCGCATTCTCTGTTATGGGGCTAGCGATGACAGCATGGTGATTGTGTTTGCCGCCCATGAAGACGATCTAGAAGTGGCCACCAGCTTTGCTAACTTTGCCCTAGAGTCGATTGGCGTCGATTAATTGTGCATAGAACCGGATAGCCGGTTCCCACGTCCTTTGCAAAATCCCTACGGATGGGTTCTAGCAGTTGCCACGATGGCCGGTTAGAGCCGACCCCTGCCGTCAGTTGTAACGGCAGGGGAATTTTTATGGGGGCTATCGCTGCTGATCAGTCAAACGTTTGCCCTGGTTAGCCCAGTAGAATGGGGGACTGTTGTAGAACACCCTCCAATCCCCAGCCGCCATGACTGTCCGTGTCCGCATTGCTCCCAGTCCGACCGGTACCCTCCACATCGGTACGGCCCGCACCGCTGTCTTCAACTGGCTCTTTGCCCGCAATCAGGGGGGGCAGTTTATCCTCCGCATTGAGGACACCGACGAAGCGCGATCGCGCGCTGAATTCACTGACAACATCATGGCCGGATTGCAGTGGCTGGGGTTGCAGTGGGATGAAGGGCCGTTCTTCCAATCCAAGCGCCTGTCTTTATATGGGGATGCCATCCAGACCTTATTAGAGCAGGGGCTGGCCTACCATGCCTATGACACGCCGGAAGAGTTAGACGCCATGCGTACGGCTCAGAAGGCCCAAAACCGCGCCCCCCGCTACGACAACCGCCACCGCACCTTGACGGCAGAACAGAAAGCAGACTTTGAAGCCGAGGGTCGGACGGCGGTGATTCGCTTCAAAATTGACGACGATCGC
>CAYGVA010000431.1:0-2724 GCA_964353225.1 uncultured Leptolyngbya sp. | reverse complement strand
AATTGCCCTATTCCTACATCAGAAGCTCACCATGTCTCGAATTCGTCGCCGTCACTTTTTGCAAATGGCGGGCTCTAGCCTTGCCGCGATCGGTCTTAGCCAAACCAACTTTTTGCGCCAGGGAAACCAATTGCACCGGGCATTGGCCCAAGACACTCCCCGCAAATTAGCCCTACTGGTGGGCATTAATGCCTACCCCTCGCCCATTAGTAGCCTGAGCGGTTGTGGCAACGACGTGCAGTTGCAATACGAGTTGTTGGTGCATCGCTATGGGTTTAACCCCCAAGATATTGTGATCATCAGTGATGGGGTGTCTGATCTGGCGGCGGGCGAAGTGATTACCGCTCCCACTCGCGAGAACATTATTGATACCTTTCAATCACATTTGGGGCAGGCCCAACCAGGGGATGTGGCGGTGTTTCACTATTCGGGCCATGGCTCCTATGTCAAAGACCCCCACCCCATCGACTATGGCACCAGCCCAGCGTATCTTGACATCCCTGGATATCAGGACTTTCAAGACTTGGAGGGCACCATCGTCCCCAGTGATGCCCTCACCAGCAGCGGCACTGTGAACGACATCATGGGCAGCACCCTGTTTTTGCTGAGTGCTGCTATCAATACCGACAACTTCACCATGGTGTTGGATAGCTGCCATGCCGGGGGTGGGGTACGGGGGAATATCACCTATCGATCGATCAATCGCGACGCGGGGGAACGTCGTGGCCCCAGTACGGCTGAGCTAGAGCTGCAAGAAACCCTGATCGCCAATCTCGGGCTGACCCGAGACCAATTGCAGGACCAGCGCCAAGCGGGCATTGCTAAGGGGATTGCGATCGGTTCAGCGCGGGCAAACCAACTGGCGGCGGAGAAATCTCACAGCACTTTTCAAGCGGGGGTCTTTACCTATCTGATGACCCGGTATCTGTGGCAGGTGGGGACCGCCCAGCCCCTAGATACTATGTTTGTGGATCTAGCTCGCATCACCCAAGCCAGTGACGATGGCTCCCAAGATCCGACTTATTTTGTGCAACCGGAGAGCAGTCTAGATAAACAGCCTGCCTATACCCTGGCCCCTGCCGTTCCCGCTGCCGATGCGGTGGTGCTACAGATGAGATCGGACCAAACCGTAGAGCTTTGGCTGGGGGGGATGACGCCCAACAGTCTGTCGGCCCGGGACTCTATTTATGAAGTGATCAATGGCCAGGGGGAGGCGATCGCCCGCATTCAGCAAGAGGGCGGCATCTATGACGGGCTCAAGGCCACCGGTCAGGTCATTGATGGCGCAGGCAACCGGATTGCCCCCCCTGCAACCCTGCAACCGGGCAGTCTGCTGCGAGAAGAAATCCGGGGATTTGATACGGACTTTAAGCTTCGGGTGGGTTTGCATGACTCCCTCGGGGAGGATCTCGATGCGGCGGGTCGGGCTCTGGCGGGCTACAACTTTGTGGTGCCGGTGCCGGTGACAGGGGAGACCGATACCGATGTGTTGTTCGGACGATTTAATCAGTCGGTGCAAGCCGGGACTCGGGACCTTAATATTGCCGATCGCTCCGACATTGTTACCCTCGAACCCAGCACGATCGGCTTACTGGCCAACACCCTCGAACCCCTTGCGGGCACCTTTGGCGCGTCCCGCTATGAGAGCGTTGGCGGCGCAGTTTCCCGCCTCTTTCCCCGGTTAAAACTACTGTTGGCCCAACAGGTTTTGGCAAGCATGGTGAATACCACCAGCACCCGCCTCCACCTCGATCTAGAGATCGGCACGGTGGAGCGGGGGGGCATCGGCGTGGTCAGTAGTGGCCTCAACCGCAGCACGACGGCCCCCGTGATTCCCAGTCTGAATGCGGGGGAGCAACTGTCTTTAGTGGTGACTAACCGATCTACGGAGTCTCTCTATGTGGCCGTGATTGCGGCGGAGGCCAACGGCAATATGTATGTTTATCACCCCAGTGGCTTTAGTGCAGCGGAATTGGAGGCGGAGCTGAGTGCGGGCGACAGCATTCAAATTCCGAAGGCGAGCGATCGGTTTAATCTGCCCCTGGCCGGTCCCTCTGGTTATTTCAATGTGTTGGTCTTAGCCAGTCGCGAACAGTTGCGCGATAGCCTCAGGGTGTTGCAGCGCATCGCCAGCCGTAGCCGCGATCCCTATCTGGTTTTTGATGACAATCGGGAAGCCTCCCGAAGCACGGAAGACAGCATCTTCGGGGTGTTTGGCGGGTTGCTCGACGATTTCAACCGGGCCGGGGCGGCACCCACCGCCTTAGATGCCGCCGTGGACGGCAACTCGGTGGTGGCCTTTACCGCCACGATCGAGGTGGTGGAATAAATGACTATCCTCCCGTTAGCAACCCCCATCAGTCCGGGTAACTGTAGCGATCGCCCGTGCTACCGTAAACCCAAATTCAGCCAACGGAATCGAGTTTCGATTTAGCAGGTTTATTCAGATATTGGTATGGCAACCATTTTGCAGCGGCAGCAGGTAATTGCGTTAACTCGCGCTCACCGCTCAACCTTAGAAAGTTTTGGGGTCAAGTCTTTGTTTTTGTTTGGCTCTGTGGCTCGCGACCAGGCACATTCCGGCAGTGATGCCGATTTCTTGGTGGAATTTTCCCAGCCGATCGGCTTATTTGGGTTCAGTCGCATTCGGTTGTATCTAGAGGATCTACTCGGTTGCCCGATTGATCTGGGTACGGCAGAGGCCCTGCGTGAGCATGTACGTGA
>CAYGVA010000430.1:0-2735 GCA_964353225.1 uncultured Leptolyngbya sp. | reverse complement strand
CCCAGCTACGCCAACCGTGTTGCCCGCCGCCAACTGGGGGTAAATCAAGACATTGCCGGGTTTGGCACGGTGCTGGTGGCGGGACGGGCCGAATTTGAACCCTTAGATATTTCCGATCGCCTGTTTGACAGCGGCCTCTACAATCCCGAAGAAATCCAGCAGGTCTTTTTCACCACCCTAGAGCGCCAATACACCGAGACCGAGCAGGTGCAGTTGCAGCAGTTCCATTGGCTGTTTTTGACCGAAGCCGATGACGGTTGGCGCTTGGTCGTGATGTTTTCTCGCATCGGGGTCGTTGGCGAAGGGCAACGACCCCCCACCCCCCCGGAGGAAAGCAGCAACGGGGTGATCGGTCAGGCGGTGCGCCTCTGGCTGAGGGATTGTCGGGCGGGGGCGGTATATCCCATCGAAGCGTCAGAGCCCGCAGCGCCAGAGCCCGCAGCGCCAGAGCCCGCAGCGTCAGAGATAGACCGATAAAGGGTGTCCCGCTGTTGGGGATGGCGACCGATGCCCGCAATCGCGCCCCGCAAATCCGCCACGGTCAGGCAGGTTCCCCCCTGGGCACCGGCCATGGTGGTGATGTGCTCTTCCATGAGGGTGCCGCCGATGTCATCACAGCCCCATTGCAGCGCCTCAGTGGCCCCGGCCAGCCCCAGCTTCACCCAACTGGGCTGCTGATGGGGGATCCATCGCCCCAGGTAAAGGCGGGCCACGGCGGTCAAATGGAGGACATCGGCCAAAACCGGTTGATCCCGCCCGACCTTTCGTCTCAATACGGCGGGGGCCTCTTGCCCCACAAAGGGGAGCAAAATAAATTCGGTGATGCGGGCGGGCTTGGCTTGGGCGATCGCCCGTTGCTGCAATTGCCGAATCTGTTCTAGATGGGTGATCTGCTGCTGGGGGGTTTCGATGTGGCCACAAAGCATCGTGCTGGTGGTGGGTAAACCCAGGCTATGGGCCAAGCCGACAATTTCGAGCCAGGTGGCGGTGTTTAGCTTCTCGGGGCAGAGGATGTGGCGGACGCGATCGTCGAGCACCTCAGCGGCGGTACCGGGCATCGACCCCACCCCCGCCTCGGCCAGGGCGGCGATCACCACTGCAAAGCTGAGGTCATCTTGCCGCGCGATGAATTCCACCTCCTGGGGGGAGAAGGCGTGGAGATGCAGATCAGGAAATTCATCCTTCAGATTGGTGGCGAGGCGCTGATAGTACTTGAGGCTGCTGCCGTCAATTTTGGCATCGGGGTTGAGGCCCCCCTGCATACAAATTTCGGTCGCGCCCCGCTGCACCCCATCAGCGGCTTTTTCGAGCATGACGCCCCAGTCTTGCCAAAAGGACCCTTCCGCACCGGCATCACGGCGAAAGGCGCAAAAGCTACAGTGCTGCTCACAAATGTTGGTGAAGTTGAGGTTACGGTTCACCACGTAGGTGACGGTCTCACCGACCTGTTGCTGGCGCAGGGCATCGGCGGCGGCTTGGATGGCAGCGATCGCCCCTGGATCTTGCTGATGCAGCAGCGCCACCCCTTCCTCAGGGGTGAGGTCGGTCTGGTTGAAGGGGCGGTTTAAAAGGATGTCTAGGGGGGCGGGCATGGTGGGAAATTGGCATTATTTCCCCATTGTGGCGGATGGCGACCCTAGACCGCTGCGAAGCTGGCAAAGGTACGGCAAATTGCTATGACCTTCCAAAAGCGCGAGGTGGCGAGGATTTTATGGATCACCCGATACGCAATAATCGTTTGAACTATACAAGAAAATCCTAAAACTTAGGATGAGGATTCCAGGACATCTCACCTTCCCTAACGAAACTCAAAAACCCCGATTGAATCTTGCAGATAGTACGGTGACGGTTCTCTCGGGCGTCAGAATATTTGACGACGTAGGTGCTTTTGTATTTGTCGAAGTCGACTAATACGGTTGAAATACTAATCTTGGTCGCTCCCTTGGCCCTAAGGTACTTGCTGATGCGTCTTTTGTGTTTCTTGTTCTGGCGATATGCGATCGTTATCCCAAATACAATAGCTAAAATACAGATGATAATAAATAAGGGTTTTTCCATTTCTTACTCCCAGAAAGGAAAGTGAACCAAGTCCCTGTTGAGAGCCGTAGTTCTGCCCCTCACCCCCAGCCCCTCTCCCAGGGGGCGAGGGGAGCCGGAGCACCATTCAAAGTCCCTCTCCCCTGGGGAGAGGGATTTAGGGTGAGGGGAACTCTAGGTTTCAAGTTAGACGAGGTTTGAATGTTAATTTACAATCAAATCAAATCGTCATCCCTTACTCATCCTTTTCCTAATTCACCTCAGTAACGCAGCCAGATTAATACTTAAAGCACCTTCAGCCAATTCAGCTTCACCGACCTTTACAATTTCACCTCGCAAAGATTCGTGATCCTGCTGGTTTCCCTGCTGAGAGAGAACTAGAACATTTGGCGGGAATGGCCTCAATTACAGATTCTATGTGGACTGCTATGGAGATTACCAATCCCTAAAATACCGGCTATCGGGCGAATGGACGGACAAAACAGCCTGCCATCCCAATCTTGCATGGGGTCAGAAGACCTGCCCCCCTACCCTTAACGAAACCCTTGTAGGGGAGCGGTTTCCGCGCCCAACCCTGGCATATTAATTACCTGAAATCGCCTATACTCAGCTCGATCAAGACATAAAATAATTACGATTTTCAGTATTACGACGCAGCAAAATATGGCCCTGGGGCAATCTCAGATGGTGTGATGGCG
>CAYGVA010000429.1:0-2740 GCA_964353225.1 uncultured Leptolyngbya sp. | reverse complement strand
GCTTGATTGTGGCGCGCTGCTATGAGGAAGCCAAGCAACTCATGGTCGAAAATCGAGTGGTGATTGATCGATTGGTAGACCTACTGATTGAGAAAGAAACCATTGAGGGGGATGAGTTCCGTGAGATCGTCGCGGAATACACCACTGTCCCGGATAAGGAACAACTAGTGCCCCAGCTCTAAACCACAATTGCTTTTGACGTAGGCTCGTCCCCAGGGACGGGCCTTTTTTATGCCCTTGCCTGCCCTTGCTTCAGAGCATTCCTTGATCATGGTTAGTCATCCGACCCTCTATGTAGCCATCACCAACCATGGCTTTGGCCATGCCACCCGCACCAGCGCGGTGGTCGCAGAAATTCAACGGCGCTGCTCCGACCTCAACATTATTTTGGCTAGCACCGCTCCTCAATGGCTCCTCCAGACCTACTTGCAGCGACCGGTGCAGTGGCGTCACCGGGCCTTTGATGTGGGGGTCCTACAGTCTGACAGCTTGAATATGGACTATGCTGCCACCCTCTTAGCCCTGAAGCAGATCCAGGCCAAGGCTGCTGAGACGATCGCTGTGGAAGCCGAATTTCTCAAAACGGCCCAGGTGGATCTGGTGCTGGCGGATATTCCCCCCTTGGCGGTGTCCTTAGCCCAGGCTGCTGAGGTGCCCTGCTGGATGCTGAGTAATTTTGGCTGGGATTTTATTTACCGTCCTTGGGGTGGGGAATTTACCGCGATCGCCGATTGGATCAGCGATTGCTTTCAAGGGTGCGATCGCCTGTTTCGGCTGCCCTTCCATGAACCCATGGCAGCGTTTCCCCACATTACCGATGTGGGTTTAACGGGCGGAGACCCCGCCTATGATCTGGCCACACTGCGGGCTCAGTGGGCCATTCACGCCCCGCCAGAAAAGACGGTTTTGCTGACCTTTGGGGGACTGGGTTTAGCGCAAATTCCCTATGACACCCTCCAAGATTTTCCCGATTGGCAGTTCATCAGTTTTGATGGCAACGCCCCTGACTTGCCCAATTTGCTGAAGGTGAGGGATCAGCGCTACCGGCCCGTCGATGTGATGCCCCTCTGTGGTCGAATACTTTCAAAACCGGGCTATGGCACCTTTGCGGAAGCCTGTCGTTTGGGGATTCCCATCACCACCCTCACCCGAGCAGGGTTTGCCGAAAGCCCCCTGCTAATCGAGGGGCTGCGCCAGCACAACGCCCACCAAGTGATTGATCCGGAAGCCTTTTTTGCGGGGGACTGGGGGTTTTTACAGGAGAGCCCAATGCCCCCCTGTACGGATCAGAACTTGGATAAGAACGGCAATGGGGCGATCGCCCAAGCGGTGATTGATTATCTAACTTAGCTACAGGCTTAACTACAGGGTGTCACCCGAGCGGTTTGCAACACAATTTGATCAATAGCCCGCAGCATCACCGAGCCCGACTGCCCCGGCTGATTGATCAAAATGCTGAACACCAGGGTGCCGTAGTGGGGGCTTTCGAGATAGCCCGACAGGGCACGAACCCCTCGCAAGGTCCCGGTCTTAGCCCGCAGCCGCGCATGGACAGCGGTATCGCGAAAGCGGTTACGTAAAGTACCCGTCACCCCTGCGACGGGCAAAGAGCGATAAAACAAGTCCCCCGCTTCGTCTTGCTCGGCCATGGCTTTTAATAGGGTAACCAAGGCATCGGGGGTGGCGCGATTGCGGCGAGATAACCCAGAACCGTCGGCCTGTTCATAACTGTCAGTGGTGATGCCCAGGGGCGTCAACACCCGCTCGACCGCCGATTGACCGCCGATGCGACGCAGCAGATCATCGGCATAGCCGTTATGGCTATCGCGATTCACAATTGTGATCCGCTCTTCCATTGCACCGAGGGCCTGAGGATTGCGCTCCCTGACGATCTCCAGGGCGGCGGCGGTGGTCAGGAGCTTAGTATTCGAGGCGGGAATCAATGCCGCATTCACACCCTGCCGATACAATGCCGTGTCGTTATCTAAGGGCTCAATCAAGACTCCCCAGCGGGCGGTGTCGAATTGGGGTTGGTTGATGATGTTGGCGATCGCCCCTTGCAAATCACTGGGACAGAAATTGCCCTCTAAGGTGCTGACTTGTATCGGTGCAGCCTGTTGAGTCTCTATCGACTCAATGGGCTGCAATGCCGCCGCCGAGACCGTCTCAGCACGGCTACCCGCTCCCCAGCTGAGCACCATGACCACAGCAGTTGCAGCGGTGCCGATGGCGCGGAGCGCGGTTGGGTTAGGCGGCTGTCTCATCGTTGGCCTCATGAAGAATTAAGGGAAAGGTCATTGGCTCATCGGTGACAACTTCGCACGATAGGGCTGAGCAAACCCACCCTGGATATTCCCATAGTTTCAACCCTGAAAATTGTAATCAGGACACCCAAATCAAATCCGCACTGGGATCAGTGTTGTTATGGCTTTGGTCGAATCCTAAAAACTGGGGTGGCAGTGGAACTGGTGAATCAAGACGCTCCCCTACGCCGAAAGCGGCTGACATTGCATGTTTTCCATTGATCCCAATTTCCTGAGCTACTTATTTAGGACTATGCAGCTTGATAGATTTCAAATCTTTTAGCGGGTGTTTTAATACGGTTCAAACCACATTCAAAGCCACCCAGTGTCAAGATTACAGCGCTGCCCTCGCCTTCTTTTAGCAAACTTTAGACCTACGTCTTGGGTAACCGTCCCCTGAGCGGAGTCGAAGGGGACATCTTGCATAGGTTTTGGCT
>CAYGVA010000428.1:0-2750 GCA_964353225.1 uncultured Leptolyngbya sp. | reverse complement strand
CCATCACAAAGGAAATATGACCAATAGATTGGGCGGCAAGCTCATCTTCGATGGGCGCAATCAGCCAGTCATAGAGTTGCTTAGACGACTCCAGATAGTAGAGGGTGACGAGTCGCAATCGCAGTGGATCTAGGATTTGTCTCCTGAAGCTCAGTGCTGTTTCGACAACCTTTTCTTGGGTTGCGTCTGGAATGATAAATCGCTTCGGTTCGCCGCTGGGCGCAATCACCGTCACCTCAAGCACCAGATCTTCGCTCTCTGATGTGGTGGTGAAGCGGGTGTAGGCGATCGCGGGCGGCACCCCAGTCTGATTGGCAATATCCTGCAGCGCTGATTGCACCAGCGTCAGATTCGTTGAATGGGTTTCTATGGCCGGATTATCAAAATAGTCCAGAAACTCCTCGGTGTATTCAGAATCTTGGGCTGACAATTCAGACGCTTCAAAAGCAACTTCTTCGAAATAGGTTTGGTCAACTAGAACCGTTGATTCATCGACTTTATCAAGGTCTAAATCGTCGCCAAACTTGTCGTTGCAGTCTTCTAAAATGCAGATAAAGTCATCAGACGTGATCAGGGAAATATTGCCGAACAACGTCGTCGGGAAAAACTCTTGGGTTGTCAAAATTGAGTCAACGCCATTGGTAATCGAACCAAGGGTGCCATTCATGCTAGCGTCACCCACGATGAAGGGTGTTATCCCATTGCCCCCATGGAAAACCGTGATCGCAGCACCACCACTAGAAGCCAGACTGGCACCGCCCGCATTGGCTTGTAAGGCCCGCAAAAAGCTCGGTGCAGTAATCGTGATTTGCCCCCCACCGGCATCAATAGAGGCCACTTCAATATCGCCATTTAGGCTGGTAATATTGACATCCTGCCCCGTAAAAGCCAAGTTGCTTCTGAGATCGACCGCAAGGGCAGAATTACTCGCCCCTTGAATATTCAGCTGGCTCCCAGGCGTAAAGGTGGTGGTGGCCTCCACTTGAACCCCAGCATCAGCCGTATTACTAATCCCATTGAGGGTAATAATCCCGCTGGCGACCAGATTAGAATTTGAGCTTAGTATCCCCGCTGCGTTGGCGCTTGTCCCCTGCAGGGCGATGCTGCTGGCATTCAGGTCACCCTGTACTTCGAGGCCCCGACTCAGAAAGGCATCTGTTCCGGTGGAGCTGCCGGTCAAACTGATCGCTCCAGTTGTGGCATTCAACGCAGCCGTATTGGCAACAAAAACGCCAAACTCGTTATTACTGGAACCTGAGGCAGAGAGATTCCCTCCTGAGGTAAAAGTCCCCTGCAGCTCAACCCCTCGGTTAAAGGTGCCCACTCCTCCACCGGTCCCTGAGAACGATTGGTTACCGGCGCTGGATACAGATGCAGTGGTTTCGATGAAAACGCCGGTACTGTTAGTGCCCTCGCCGCTAATGCTAACGGACCCTCCTGTTGAATTAAGCAGGGCATTGTTGAGGACCGATACCCCGATGCGATTGGCACTGTTCCCAGAAATAGAGATAGCGTTGGCTGCGGTCAAATTATTTTGGACTTCAACGCCACCACTGAGGAAAAAACCACCGGTGCTGGTGCCCGACAAGGTCAAATTTTGACCGGAGTTGATGGCTGAAGTATTGGCAATAAAAACCCCAAACTGACTGGAACTGGTCCCCTCAATAGTTAAGTTGCCCGTCGTCGTTACGGTGCCCTGGAGTTCCACCCCTCGACTGAACACATCAACAGCACTGGTACTGTTACCCATCAGGGTGATGTCATTGGCCTCCACGGTGGCGGCCGTTTCGATGAAAATACCCGTCGAATTCTGGCTACTGCCGGTGATATTGATAGTGCCGTTGTCGGTTATTAAGGTGTTGGAAACCAGGACCCCCTGATCGGCATCGGCATTGCCCGATAGGGTGATATCCCCTGCAGACAGGTTGACTGCCCCTGCAATCTGAACCTGCCCTGTGCCGTTATTGTCTGAATCGGCTTGGAAATCCAGACTGATACCGGTTGTCGCGGTAATGTTGGCCGTGACTAAGATATTTTGGGCGGCCTGTAGGGCCAGCACATTACTCGCATCGGTGGCGGTGAAGTTGTGATTATCAACGATTTGGATTTCGCCATTGGCGGTTCCCCCGGTCCCGGTTGACACAGTGACGGTGACACCGGCACCGGTAAAGGCTGCTTCTACATCAGCCCAGTCAAGCTGGGCTGGGGCGGCGGTGGCGGTGAAGGGACTGCCAAACCCCGCAGAGGTGCCGAGCCCCCCAAAATTACCAATCTGAATATCAAAGGGGTCAATCAGCCAATCGCCCCCGTTCCCTTGGGGAGCCCCTAACTGGGGGGCTCCGGAAAGATCTAAGTAACCTCGGCTGCTGGTTTCAACAAAGCCGCCATCGCCCCTAGGGCACCGCCCTGAGCGCTGATATCGCCATACAGTCGGCTACTCTCCTCTGACCAAAGGATGACTTGCCCCCCATCTCCATCCTGGATAGCGTCTGCCGTCAAGGTAGAGCTTTCGTCAACGTAAAGCACCGCTGCATTGGGGAGGCTACCGGCCCCTTGCCGATCGCCCCCAACCCGAATGCTGCCGCCACCACTGTCGCCGGAGACATCTAGGGTGGCATCGATCAAGCCGATGGTATTGCCGAGGATAGTAATGCTGCCCCCTGTCCCATCGGCATTGGCGGGCGTGGCGTTGAGTGTGCCAGAGGCGATCGCGGTTCCTGCTTCATTCGGCAGTGGAATATCCGAACCGG
>CAYGVA010000427.1:0-2758 GCA_964353225.1 uncultured Leptolyngbya sp. | reverse complement strand
CCGCCAAGCCCGCCCCAGGTCATTCACAAACCCCGCCGGTTTACCGATGCCATCACAGGCGTCATACCAGCCGTTGCGCCCGGCATCGTTACTGGCCTGTAGCACCCGATCGATTTCATCCGGTCGCTTCGCCTGCTCCATATGCCAGGTGAGCCGGTCATAGATATAACCATCGTCGGTTAGGCTGTGCCATTGGCCATGGTCAGTTTTGTGCCGATAACGCTCTAGAAATTGATCGTGGGCTTCAGCTTTGGTGAGGCCCAGTCCCGGCAAATTCCCCGTTTCGGTGGGGTGGGGTGGATCGGTGAGCAATTGCTGGGCCAGGTCATGCATCAGGTCATGGAGCCGGTAGGTGCGCCGGTTGCCCCCCTGTTCCTTAACGCCTGACAGCAGTAATGCCTTCGAGCCAAACTGGCGCAAGATTGACCCCGCTTGCCGTGAGGTCACCTGCCATAGGGTGGTGGCCATCTCCTGGGTGAGGTTCACATCCTCCGGCACGATCCCCAACCAAGCAAACTGCCGCAACTGCTCCGTCGAGAGCTGCTTGAGGCTGAGGTTAAAGCAGGCGGAGAGGCTATATTTGCGCCGCTTGGCATCATCGGGCATATCCTCCCGCCCATAGAGATCCAGCGATTCTAACCGCACCACCTCAGCGGCAAAGTCCTCTAACAGTTCTGCCCAGGTCACCCCCTCTTCGATTTGGCTAGCGGCCAGCTCTAGGGCCAATGGCAAGTGACCCACCCGCTCGGCAAAGCTCAACGCCTGACCCTTTTCTGCCTCAGTTAAGGGCTCTGACAATTTCTGGGTCATCAAGTCCAAAGACTGTTCTGGGCTCATCACATCCAGGTCATAGCGATGGGCCTCGGGGATGCGGGCTTCGCGGGTGGTGACCAGCACACAGCAGGCCGAGCCCCCCACCCGAAAGGGTTCGAGATGCTCAGGGTGCCAGACATCATCCACCACCAGCAGCGCTTTTTTGTCATAGAGCAGCGTTCGCAAATGCACCGACGCCGACTCGATCGCCGTGGGCTTATAGTCGTTGTCCCCCAGGGCTTGAATCCAGCCGCTCAGCAACGGCAGCAGGTCAGGACTTTGCCCCAAGGTGGCCCAGAGAATGCCATCACTAAAGCGATCTTGCACCGCCGGGTCATGGGCCAGCTTCGACGCCAACACCGACTTGCCAATGCCCCCCAACCCATAAATAGCGCTGACCACGAGGGTGCCAAACACCTTGGTTGAGTCATCACACAACAACTGGTCTTTTACCTGTTGCTGATGATCGGGCCGCTCCACAAAGTGATCCGGCAGCGGCGGCATTTGTAGCGGCATCGCCAATTTTTTCAAGGGCTCGGGAGCTGGCGGTTGTCGCTTGACCGTGGTGTAGGTCAGCCGAATCGTTTCCCCCTTACTTTCGCATTGGAACCCCTGAATCTTTGGCTTTAGGGCCGTTTCGAGATAGTGACTCAGGGCACGGCTGGTGACTTCCCCAGTCTCAGTGCGGGTGGGATCCAAACCCTCCAGCAGCACCTTGGTCAGCACACTGTAGGGCGATCCTGGGACGTGATAGGAGGTTTCAAAATCCCGCGAAGCCGTGATGAAATAGCGGTCCCTGGCTTGCCCTTGCTTACCGGTAAGCACCTCATCAAAGTTCAACAAACCGCCGCTGTTACAGCAGTCCAACCAAATGATTTGTTGACGCACCGGACTCTTATCGAGCTGAGAGCGTAGCCACGGCAAGTCCACGCCAAAGTCTTCGGCAGGGTTGGCATCACTAGAGGCTAAATAGTGATCGGTTGAATCCACCGCGCTTTGCCAGCCATGGCCTGAAAAATAGAGCAGGGCCGTATCCGGCACCTGGTTGTGACTGGTGGGATTAAAGAGTTGGCTAATGGCCGTCCGCAGCATCTGTCGGGTGACTTCGGCGGTTCGCCCCACCTGCACCTCACCCGCCACCACAATCCCAGGCAAGCGATGGACGGTTGTAAAGTGGCCATAGCCTTCGAGGATCTGAGCAATGGCCTCGGCGTCCTTGGCGGGGGATGTCAAATCACTGAAGTGCCTGTAGCCATTAATCCCAACAACCAGTGCATCCCGACCCATGGGTAGACAAAACCACTAATCAACGAATAATGAGCTAAGTATGGCCCGTTAATCCGCTACTCGCCAATTTTGTTAACCGTAAGCAAACCATGACCCAACTCGCCCCCCTCACCCTCGACGACGGCACCGTCATCTATATCGAAGCCACCGACGATATGACCGACCTGCCCGTCACCGCTGCTGACCCCTCAGAAGGGCAAACCCTCACATCCAAAGGCGTCAGCAGCCAGGTGGTCAAGCAGTTCCAGGCTATGCAGGGGATGATTCGCGCCTACACCGGCTATACCCTCAACGCCTTTCGGCAAATGGCCGGGGCCAAGGTCGATAAAGTCACCCTGGAGTTTGGCATCAAGGTGGCGGGCGAAGCGGGCTTACCCTACGTCACCAAGGGCACCGCCGACGCCAACCTCAAGGTCACCGTAGAGTGCTCCTTCCCCGATAAGACCAACCCAGCACCAAAGTAAATTTCCCCCGCAGTAATGGCAGAGAAACCCGTCGGGGTGATGCAGCCTCTGGTCATGGCTGGGTTGTGCCCTGCAACAGTCCACTGCACTCGATGAAATATGGGTTAACTTTGGTGAAGCCGCTATCCGGCGCGATCGAATCTGAGCTATTACATTGAGCGATGATTCACCCTTCATTTTGTGGGGGCAACACC
>CAYGVA010000426.1:0-2616 GCA_964353225.1 uncultured Leptolyngbya sp. | reverse complement strand
GACAACAACACCGTCACCGCCATCGCTGCCGCCATCGGAGCCATCGCCGACAACAACACCGTCGTCGCCACCGTCACCGCCATCGGAACCATCACCGACAACAACACCGTCACCGCCATCGCTGCCGCCATCGGAGCCATCGCCGACAACACCGCCGTCGCTATCATCAGAACCGGCATCGCTCCGGCCCCGGCTACCGCCGCCAAAGTCGCGACCATTGGGCGACTCCCCAGCATTGCCGACGTTTCTATCGTTGCCAGGGTTGCCGCGAGCATCGCTATCATCATCGACAACATCGCCGTTTTCATCTTCAAAGATGATGTCGTCGAAGTCAGGCAAATCAATCAGCGCGACATCGGTGAAGATGCTGAGATAGGTGATTTGCGACTGGCCGTCGCTAAACTGACCAAAGTCAATGCCTGGGGTCTGATTGGAATCGGCAGAGTTTAGGGCAAAACCTGGTGGGGTAAAAACTGTGCCACTATCAAAGTCAAGATTTAAGGCTGTTGATGTAAAGGCATCGCCGGTTCTTTCTCCGGTGTAGGCCGTGCCTGGGACAGCGTTGCCCAATACCACTGTGTCTGGAGGAGGATTGAGGCCAGCACCACCGTACTGAACAAGCGTAACGGGCGTTTGCCGCTGAACCACACCGACCCCAGAAGCACCGGCAACAAAGCCTGTTTCTTGCAGAATAAAGCCCTCAGCCCGGTACTCACTCTGAACAGCAGCGCCAGCCAGCGCTGCGCTGCTGTTATTAACCTGGAAATTTAGGGTGGTGGGGATGTTGAAGAAAAGGGCTCCCGCAGGGCCAATCCCTACAAATGACAATGTCCCCAAGACCTGCCCTACGCTGCCAAGCGTGTTTAAATTGCCTATGGTAGTCGCACCGTCAGCCCCAGCAATAGTCGGCAGGGTATTGGCTCTAAAAACCGCCGAGGCTGGGATATTGCCTTGATTGGTTTCAATGCTGACCGCGCTGAAGTCACCGCCTGTGATTACAGCGCGAGTATCGGTATTCCCTGTTGCTGGAGCAGCCCCAACCGGGGTGATTGCACCGCCCGTATCAGGGATAAATATTTCAGCGTTATCAATCGTGGCGCTACCGCCCGTCACGTCGAGCTGAGCTGGGCTAGGGGCAGCCACTAGCGACAACACCATCCCACTGGTCAAACCAATCAGGGTATAGCGGTTTTTAAAGGCGGCAGTCATGGATCCGTTCTCCTGAAAGTGATGTCTAGAGAGATGGTCTTAAAGGCTGGCGATGCTAAAGGGGATACGAGAGACTATGGTTCCTAATGACGGGCATTGCCCCTAGGGGTTCCCCATGACCACAGCTCAGTTAAAAAGTGAATGTGGTTCGCAAAGCACCGATCGCAATGGTGTCACTGGCGGGGGTGTGGGTGGGTTCAAAAATGACGATAAACCCAGGGGTAATGCTGATGTGGTCGGTAAGTTGATAACGATAAAAAGCCTCTAAATGTAGGGTACGCCCTGGCCGTCCCCCAGCATCGCCTAAGCCCCCTGCAAACAGGTTGGGAATGTTTTGGCCCTGGCGAAAATTGCTGTTGGTAATGCGAGGCGGTTGCCCAAAATACAGCCCCCCCAAGTTACCTGGTCCCAATAGATCGGGGAAGTTGGCAAACAGCATCCAGTTGAGGGTTTCAGCCGAGCCGCTTTCTCCAGGGATGGTGGAATGGGTGTAGCCACCCCAAGTGCCTAACACCAAGCCAGGGCTAGTTTGCCAATTAACGGTAGCCCCGATCGCGTTAGTTTTTATCCCTACTAAATTGCCGGTGACTTGGTCTCGCCCTGTAATCTGGCTATCGCCCACCCCGGTGCCCAAATCTCCGTTGGCGGAGTAGCTATGGAGATAGTTGAGGGCTAGGTTGAGATTGTCGTTGGGGGAGGCGGTGAACTGCAAGCCAGTGACGTAGGTGCCCGAGAACAACCCATCATTACTCGAATCAGCCGCCTCTGAAACGGAATAAACCCCCTGGAGGCTGAGGCGATCGCTAATTTGCCAATCAAAACCGACGCCGGTGCTACCGTTACCGATCGCCAAAATCGGATTGCGCTGGGCAAACAGAGACAGGGGACCCGAGCCAGCACTTTCGTAACGGTTTGGGCCTCGAAACACGCTAATTGGGTCTACCCCTGCGGCCCCCGCAATCAGCGCCAGGTTATTACTCACCAAGTGGCGATAGGTAAGGTCGCTCAAGCGGACATCAAAATTAGAGTCGGCCTCATAGGCCAGGCGAACATTGTTAGTGAGTCCTAAGGCTTCGTTGGATTGGTTATCAAACAAGCTATTACCTTCGCCCGCCTGGATGCCCAGGAGCAGCAAACTGCGACGACTGAGCTGGGTGAGTAGACTGAATTGGGCGCTGGAATAAAAGGTGGTATCGCCCCCGCCTGGATCTTGAGTTTCGCGGGTCCCATCCACTGGAAAAAGATCGGCGGTATTGGAATTACGCACCTGGAGGCCAAAGATTGCCTGGCCAAATAGGCGGGTGGTGCTGGAGAACTGATCGGCGCGGAGTTCCTCAACGCGAGCTTCTAGTTCATCGACACGGGTGTTGAGTTCGGCAGCAAAGTCTTGTTGTAGTTGGGCGACGG
>CAYGVA010000425.1:0-2764 GCA_964353225.1 uncultured Leptolyngbya sp. | reverse complement strand
AGGTAAACCAGTTTAACAAAACCTGCCACTATTCTTGCAGCAGGCTGGTTATTGCAACCCCACTTCTGCCAAGTGGATTAAGCTTTTTGGTTTTCCATGGCCCAACGGGCCAGCTCAGTGCGGTTGTGTAGGCCAGTCTTGCCCAGCATATTGCTGACATGGCTTTCAATGGTGCGCTGACTAACCTGCAGCTCTTCAGCAATTTCTCGGTTAGCCATACCCCGCGCCACAAACTGCACCACCTTGAGCTCGGTGGGAGTCAGCTCCACATCAAATGGAACATTGATGGTGGGCGTAGGGGCTCCACCTTGGGATTTTTGGCGGATCAAGCGGGAGGCCTGTTTAAGGGATGACTCGACCTGAGCGACGAGTTCTTCTGGTTCAAAGGGCTTCACCATGTACACATCTGCGCCCATGTTCAGTCCTTTGACGCGATCTTGGCTTTGGCCTTTTGCCGATAAAAACAACACAGGAATCCATTCTGTTTCTGGATCACTGCGGACGTTTTTGACAAAGGTGTGACCATCCATTTCTGGCATCATCACATCACAGATGATCATGTCTGGTTTTTCAACCTTAAGGACATCCAGGGCCTCTCTACCATTCTCGGCAGTGGTCACCTGGTAACCCCGAAATTCTAGATAGTCTTTGACTAACAAAATCAAATTAGGGTCATCATCAATCAGCAACAGTGTTTTCTGGTCACTTGAACTTGTCTCTTTCATGCTGATCTGTCTACCTCAAACCCATTCCTAAAATTTCGCTTCTATGAGAGTACCCATCGTTATTTCAGAGGATACGTCTAAATACCGAAAATAACGGTTGACTGGTTGGCTTTGTATCAATCCAGTTACAAGCTGAGACCTTTAGTTGCATCGGCCTTGATAAGGATTCGCATTCATGACTGTTATGGGTTAAGGATTTGCGGCCTGCAAGTTTAGGGGATGATTAAGAAAGACGTAGTCTTGAACGACTTGGTTACCAATCAAGTGCTCTTGGATAATCCGTTCAATTACAGCGGGGGTGGCGCTGTGATACCAAACACCATCTGGATAGACTAACAAAATTGGTCCTCTTTGACAGACCCGTAAACAGTTCGCTTTGGTTCTAAAAACACAATCGGTACGCATTTGACTAGGGCGATCAAGTTGCAGCTCTTGAAGGCGTTTTTTGAGGTAATTCCAAGCTTCCAGGCTAGTGTTGAGATCACAGCATTTTGGTTTGCTTTGGTCTGCACACAGCAGCACATGGCGTTGAATTCTCCCCAGGTGCAGGGCCTGAATAACATCAGGATCGGGGGGAATGGGCTGGTTAGCCATGATCCCTAAGTCTCACTTGCGGCATCAGCAACAACATTGGCAGTTTCTCCCTTCTCCCCCCGAATCCGTCGAATCGGCAAATTGGCAATTAGAGCCGTAACGCGATCATCGTTTTCCAGCGCAAATTCAAGGCCATCCGTATCAATCTCTACATACCGAGAAACCACTTCCAGGATTTCCTGCCGCATTTTTTCAACGACTTCTGGGCTGAGATCAGAGCGGTCATGGGCCAGTACAAACTGAAGGCGACGCTTGACAGCATCCCGACTGGTTTCATGGGAACTCCGATTAAACAGGCGATCTAGCAGTTCACTAAGCATAGGCACTGGAAAAGAAACGGGTAGTGGGGGACAACATCGCCGTTAACCCTTGAGGAAACGACGTAGCCGCACAAATAAATCGTCGTGGGGGGCATTTAAATCCAGGAAAGGAACTTTTTCCCCTTCTAGCCGCTGGGACACGTTGGCAAAGGCTAGACCTGCCAAAGATAGCTTTTTCTCAAGTACCAAGGGCTCGCCCCGGTTGGTCGAGACAATGACGCGCTCATCGTCAGGAATGACCCCGAGGAGTGGAATGGCTAGGATATCTTCAACATCCTGCACCGACATCATCTGCTGTAGTTGCACCATGGCAGGTTTGAGACGATTGACGATGAGCTGTATCTTTTTGACATCATTGGCTTCTAAGAGACCGATGACGCGATCGGCGTCACGCACCGCAGAAATCTCGGGGGTGGTCACGATGATGGCTTCGTTGGCAGCGGAAATCGCGTTTCTGAACCCCATCTCAATACCCGCAGGGCTATCCACCAAAATGTAGTCAAAGCTATCGGTGAGCTGAGCCACTAAGGCTGCAGTTTGTTCTGGGGTGATCGATTCCTTGGAGCGATTTTGGGCGGCAGCGAGCAGGGCTAAGTTGGGTTGACGCTTATCTTTGACCAATGCTTGCTCCATACGACAGTCCCCTGCTAGGACATCCAGGGCTGTGTAGACAATGCGATTTTCTAGGCCCAGAAGCAAATCAAGATTACGCAAGCCAAAGTCAGCATCAAGGACTGCAACCCGTTGGTCCCGTTGGGCTAACGCCATACCTAAGTTGGCCGTGCAGGTCGTTTTACCGACGCCTCCTTTACCGGAGGTGACAACAATAATGCGGGTCATAGGTTCAAAATATTCAGCCTTATTGTCAGGGTGGTCACTAGCAGAAAAGTCACACTATCGGGCTAGGCTCCCTAGGAGAATAGCAGGTTTCAATCATGGCCTCTCCTTTCCCCGCTGACCAATTAAACCCTAGGATTTAGAGAACACTGTAGGGGTCAGCGCACCTGAATCTTGTCCCTAGGCTCTGGAAGGTAATCGGGGAAACTCTGCGGCTAAGGCAATCCGAATGCCGTCACTGGCGACATAGGCAATTTCCGGCAGATATTGTTCTGGGGGGGTCTCGGG
>CAYGVA010000424.1:0-2765 GCA_964353225.1 uncultured Leptolyngbya sp. | reverse complement strand
CCCAACACCCGGTAGGGGAAGGGTTTCCCTGCCCAGGGCAATACACCCCACCACCCAACCCATAATTTCGATTGGTCGTGGAAATTCTGCATTGGGCGAGGAGACCGCGCCCCTACGGAAATGAAATATAACCCTACGATTCACCATCGGAGATCGATCCGATTGAAACACTATGACTACAGCCAAGCGGGTGCTTATTTTGTCACCATCTGTACCCAGGGAAGGGAATGTCTACTAGGTCAAATAATCGATGCATCGCTTTCTCTAAGTCAATACGGTGTCATCGTCGAACAGGTCTGGGCACAAATTCCAGATCATTTTCCTTACGTAACGCTAGATGCGGCAGTGATTATGCCAAACCATTTCCACGGCATCATCGTTATTGCTGAAGACCTTTTATCTGCCCAGCAAAATTCTGACAACTTATCTCTCAAACAAAATTATAAGAAACCGACTTTAGGAGAAATCGTTGCTTACTTTAAATATCGATCGACCAAACTAATTAACTCAATGCGCGATATGACTGGAGTCAAATTTTGGCAACGCAATTACTACGAACACATTATTCGTAGTGAAACTTCTCTTGCTCGATTACGAGCCTATATCGAGCTAAATCCTCAGACCTGGCAAGGTGATCAACTGCATCCAGAAAATCCATCCAAGTGGTGAGGTAGAACCCATATGTCACGACAAACCCCATAGAAAACTTTTGACACCCAGGAGATCTGTGATGGAGCATCCTCAATCATCTAGCAATCCAGAACAACTGTCTTTACTAGAGGCCCAAAGCGAAGATGCCGAATTTGAAGAGCTTGACGATTCCTGGCTAGAAGGAAACCTCGGGCTGGATGAGGAAAGCGACAGAACCGTAGAACCCGTCGCCCGCGAACTCCTCACCCTCAAGCTTTTGCGGGAAGCGATTCACGCCCAAAACCCTGGTGATATCGTCATGCAGGACTTTGCAGACATAGTGTTGCCCAATCTGTTGAAGTACACCGTTGGGGTCACCGCCAAGGGGGGCAAGTTCTTTGCCGAATATCTGGATCGAGTGGTGAATCCTCGGCGCATTGCCGCAGGCAAAGACCCGATTCGTCGTGATAATGCGGCTGACCAATCGCTTAACACTCACTTGCTGAATGGCTTGTTCCCGGCCAATTTAATCGAGCGGCGGCTGCAAACGCTAGACACGACGGTGAGAAGACAGGTCAAAGAACGGGAGCGGCGATTGCTGGTATCCGGCTTTATCCTGCATGACTTTGAGAAATTCGACTACGACCTGATTCCGGGGATGCCAGAGGAATTCCGAGCGATTCGACGTGATCTAGAAGGGGATATCCGCAAACGCTCAATTCAAGAGCATCGGGAAATCCTTACCGTGTTGGTAAAGACACTGGAACTGGATCGCTTCATCTGTCCAGCGACTCCAGACGACTGGCAGCAGTATCTGGATGATCTACTGTTTCTGGCTTACAACGCCCAGCGGCGCAATGACACGAACCTCAATTTGTCGGAGGACGGGCTGAATCCGGTCTTGCGCGATCGCACGTTAGATTGTCTCGCTGACCTCACCTGCTTATCTGACCGTCTAGCTTCTATCGTCAAACATCCTCAGGATGCAGAAACTTACGGACTGTATGAAATCATCCACAAGCTAAGCGATGGCCAACTCCGATTCACTTACCACGCCATCTCCGAAAACCGAGGGGTACTGACCAATGTGGTCAACAATGCCCTGATGGATGCGCACACCAGTCTGAATACGGCAGATCAAGAGCATTACACCCCGTTGCTTTACTTACCCACTGGTGTCATTTATCTCGCCCAACGGGAAGCTCCTCCTGTCAGCTCAAATACTTTACCCAACCGTGTCGTTGCTAGCATCAAGGCACTTTGTGCAAACCAGCTTTCCTTGCGCAAGGTTGGGTTTAGCCGTGGAAACGTCGGGATGAAATACGCCGACTACTATGAGCTATTTTTCAATATTCAGGAACTTATGCAGTTTGCTGTTGACGGGGTCATCAGCAAAATCAGGACGAGTAAAGCAGCCGATAAATCTCAAAAACTAGTTCAATTCAAACAAAAGGGAGAACTGCCCGAGAATTTAGATGTTGATTTCCCAGAGGATATCCGAGTAGATCATCTCGCTGAACTAGGTGCTCTTATCGTAGGAAAGTTTTGGCAGAAATATACAGACCAAGTTGTTTCACTACTGAAAAAATCGAAAAAGTCTCAAGATATTGCTACTGTCGAGGGGCTTGACCTGACTGGATCTGCTGTAAAGTTTTTTGATTTGCAGGATTGTGCTCCTGAAATTCAAACTCTTAAAAATCTCAAGAATACTGGCGGAGTTTCATATGAGTGGTACTACATCGCAAAACAATATCTGGCAAGGAATCCAGGTCATGAAGATGTAAGAACCATTTGTCAAGAACTTGTAAACCATTGGCTAACTCTTACTAAGCCCATTGTGGATAAATGCGAAGTCCCTGATGTCTGGATGGATTTACGACGTTGGGTTGGTAAAGTTGCAATACTGCCGGGGAATACCATAAAACCATCCGTCAAAGAGCAGACTGATATTTTCTTAAAAGAGTTCAGTCTTTACAGCGCTGCCAAAAAGTCTACGAGAGGAGCCAAGAAAATCTGCTCGATTTCCCATTCGCCTTACTCCGTGAGTCCACAAATGGAATCGGCGGTACTGTTTACGCCCCAGGTTTATACCAATAAGCAACACCTGGGCGGCTCTAACGCCAAACGCAATATCT
>CAYGVA010000423.1:0-2765 GCA_964353225.1 uncultured Leptolyngbya sp. | reverse complement strand
GCTTTCTCTAAATCCTGGAGATAATCAGCGGCGCTCCAGGTGAGGTCGTAGGCCTCGTTTTGTAGACGGATGCCAAAAATCAAGTCGGGGGCAGCGGCAAACTGCACCGTTTGATGGGTGAGCAAGCGGGCCTCCCGCAGGGCTTGGCACAACCGGTCTTGGTCGGCAGTCGATAACGCCCCACTGGTTTGGATCGTAATGCCCTGGGGAGATTGGGCAAAGGCCACGGCCATGGCTTGGCGGGTATCTTCATCGAGGGCGATGAGGCGTTGCTGAAACACCTGGATCGCCTGTTGCTCTAGGTCCGTGTGGGCCAGATCTTGCAAAATGTGACGGGCGATCGCAATCACCTCATGACCAAACTGCTGCTGTACATGGGTCAATAAATGCTGTTGCTCTGCCCGGAGGGCCTGCCGCCAATCTTGACGCTGTTGATCTAGCGCCGCCCGCATCTCCTGCAATTGCTGCTGATGGGCGGCGGTGGCCTCGGCCTGGGTTGCCGCCAAGATCCGTTGCCGCTGGCCCTCTAGATCCTGCTGAGCTTTTTGACAGGCTTGGGTTTCAGCCTCCGCCTGGTCCTTCGCCACCTGGGCCGCTTGCCAACGGTTTGCCAGCTGTTCTTGGCGCTTGTCTAGGGTTTTGAGCACCGGTCGGTACAGCACCCAGCGCAGCAACAGCAGCAGCAGCAAAAAATTGATGATTTGAAAGACGACCGTCGGCCAATCAATTAGCACAACGCCCTACCTCCCCGCTTGTTCAACAAAATAGGCCCAAAACGGATTAGCAAAAATCAAAATCATGGACACCACAAAGCAGTAAATTGCCGTGGACTCCACCAGCGCCAAACCCACAAACAGGGTGCGGGTAATGGTGTTGGCTTCGTCGGGTTGCTGGGCCAAGGCCGCCAAGGCCCGAGAGAGGGCCAGCCCCTCGCCAATGGCCGGGGCAATGGAGCCCACCGCGATGGTCAATCCAGCGGTCACGATAGAAACGATGCCGATCCAGCCGAGGTTACTCAATCCTTCCATCGCTCACTCCTCCTGTTGGTTGCGCATCCCCGACGCGATATAGACCATAGACAAAATCGCAAACACATAGGCTTGGATGACCCCTACAAATAGGCCAAAGGCTTCCATGACAGCCGGAAACAGCACCGGCACGATCGACAGCAAAATTGCCACCAACAAACTGGTGCTCATCACATTGCCAAATAGGCGAATGGCCAGGGACACCGTTCGGGAGACCTCGCTAATCAGGTTAAAGGGCAGCATCAACGGGGTGGGCTCTAAATAACGCTTGAGATAGGGCCTTAACCCCCGATTTTGAATCCCGAAAATCGGCACGGCAAAAAACACGCAGAGGGCCAGAGCCAAGGTTGTGGAAAGGGAACCAACGGGGGACGAAACCCCAGGAATAATGTCCAGGATATTGGCGGTGGCAATAAATAAAAACAAAGAGCCGATAAAGGGCAAAAAGGGTTCTGGGGCTTGACGGCTGGCCTCTCGAATTTGGCCACACAGGGTTTCCACCACCATCTCTAAACCATGCTGCCAGGGGGACATCTGATCGGGGCAAATGGCCAGCCGTCGGGTGACGATCGCCGCGCCGATCACCAACACCAGCCCGGTCAACCAGGTAAACACCAGGGTGGCATTTAGGGTGAAGAAACCCGATTGCCAATAAATAATGTGGTCGGGGGTGATTTCCATGGGGTTACCCTGGGGACCCAGGCGGGGCCAGTCGCTGCGGTTTTAGGGCACGGGTCAAGATCGCCCGCATCGCCATGAAACCCAAAATCCCAGCGATCGCCAGTTGCCAGCCCCCCTGCAAGAGCAGATAAAACCCCAGCAGGGCGATCGCCATGCGCCCGATATAGCTACCGATGATCAGCCGCACCGGCCAGCCGGTGGTGGGCAACTGCCGCACGGTGATCCAGAGGCTACCGAAGAAAAAGCCACCGAGGGCCGCACCCGCTAAAAAGGCTAAAAACCCGCTCATTCCATGGGTCATTGTTCCTCTTGGGGGAAATATCAAGGATGATCAAATACTAGAGAAATTACCGCTGCTTTTCTCGAATCCAGGAAAGTCTTATTATCCTGAGAAGCAGTTGATTATTTTTCGACATTAACGGAAATTCAAGCGGCCAAAAATCCTTCAGGCAAAGTTTTTGGATAGGTTTAAGAAACGTCATTTTCCTTAACCGCAGCATGAAGGATTGACGCAATCGCCTCGGGCTTCGCTAATCTTAAAAAGGTAGACATACCGTAGCTTGGGCTACAACCATGCGACCCAAGCGCGGTGCTGGAATCGTTTTTTCAAATGATGAGCAAACACCATGGCCCCAGCGATCCAGCCTGTCACCGACCTCAGCACTGGTACCGTCCTGGCCCTGCGTAGCAGCGTTGTGGATGTCCGGTTTGGGGCGTCGCTGCCGGAACTCTATACCGAGCTAGAGGTGCCAGGGGAGCCGCCGATCATTTTGGAGGTGGTGAGCCAGCTGGATGCCATCACCGTGCGCACCATCGCCCTCACCCCCACCTCTGGCTTGGCCCGAGGGGTGACGGTGATCAACCGAGGGCGACCCCTACAGGTGCCGGTGGGCGATCGCCTATTGGGCCGCGTCTTTGATGTGTTTGGCCAGGTAATTGATGGTCAGGCCCCGGTGGAGGGGGGAGAGTGGCGATCCATTCACCACAGCCCCCCCGCCCTAACCCAGCAATCAACCCAGTCGGAAATCTTAGTCACGGGCATCAAAGTTATCGACC
>CAYGVA010000422.1:0-2770 GCA_964353225.1 uncultured Leptolyngbya sp. | reverse complement strand
AGACGCGTTGCGAACGACTTCGCTCAGCCAGCGTAGTACCAGGGACGCTTACGTGAGACCCAGCACAGGCACAGGTTTTTCTGGGTCACGCTAGCGTGCCCCCCCCCTACAAATGAAACGTCGCTTGCGCCTAATCCGCCTTCTAGCGCCCTTGCCCCTCAAGCACCCTTGCGCTCAGAAATAGCGCGGGTACTTGAGCTGCCCGGTACTAGCGCCCCAGCGATCGCCGCAAGTTAAAGAAGCCCCGCAAAATGCTTTGGAGGCGATCGTTGGTGGCGTACTTCTGCTTAGTAAGCTGTAGCGCCGTCTTGGGATTGATTTCCGACAGGGTGGGATAGACGTGAATGACTTGCAGGGCGCTGATTTTGAGCTTGTAGCTCATGGCCAGCACCACCTCATGGATCAGCTCCCCCGCCGAGGGACCCACCATATGTGCCCCCAGAATTTCCCCATTTTTACGGGTGATGAACTTGGCAAACCCCACCCCGGCATCTTCCGCTAGGGCTCGGTCCACGTGGTCAAAATTGTGTTTTAGCACCGCCACATCGTCCCCATAGCGACTGCGGGCCTCTTCTTCAGTGAAACCCACCCGCGATAGCTCCGGCTCGGTGAAGGTGGCCCAGGGAATGACGCGGTAATCGACCTTCTTGGTGGGAAAAAACAGGGCGTTTTGCAACACCACCGCCGCCTCGTAACCGGCCACATGGGTGAACTGGTAGCCGCCAATGATGTCCCCCGCCGCGTAGATGCGCGGATTCGTGGTCTGGAGTTTGGCGTTGACGATCACCCCTTCTTTACCCACCTGCACCCCAGCGGCCTCCAGATTCAGCCCCTCCACATTGGGGACCCGACCGGCGGCGACAAGGATTTCATCCACCACCACTTCACCGTTACCGGTAGCCAGCACCTTTTTGCCATCCCGCATCATGGCTGATTTAGCACGGGTGTTGGTGAGCACCCGAATGCCCTCAGCCTCTAGCTGGTCTTGCACCACCTTGGCGGCTTCGGCCTCTTCCTTCGGCATGATCTGATCGCGACTGGCGATGAGGGTAACCTCACTGCCCAGGCGGGAGAAGGCTTGCCCCAGTTCACAGCCGATCGGACCCGCCCCAATCACCGCTAAGGACGCTGGTCGCTCATCAATGGAGAAGACATTCACATTGGTGAGGTAGCCCACCTCGTGCAACCCAGAAATGGGGGGCAGCCCTGGGCGACCACCCGTGGCGACGACGAAGGTCCGGGCTTTGAGCTGGCGACCGTTGACCTCGAAGGTTTTGCCATCGATAAACTGACCGTCGCCATAGATCACCTCCACCCCCAGGGACTCGAACCGCTCGGTGGAGTCATGCACTTGGATGGTGTCAATTACCCGGTGGACGTAGCCCAGAGCTTCTTTGATGCGAATGTCTTGGATGGTGGACTCGATGCCGTAGCGGGCCGAGTTTTTGATGTCATGGGCGACGCGCCCCGCATGGATTAGGGATTTACTGGGCACGCAGCCGTAATGGAGGCAATCTCCCCCCAGGCGGGGCTCTTTTTCGATCAGAGCGACTTTGGCATTGAGTTGCGCCCCGGCACTGGCGGCCACGAGACCCGCCGAACCACCCCCAATCACCACCATGTCATAATCAACAGCCACCGCTCTACCCCCCCGAACCAAAAGTCTCTACGATTCTGACAGTACGGGGCTTATCTGAGGAGGCCCTGAGAGTAATTCAGCAAATTACCTTAGGACAGCACCAAGACCCCAGGGGTGGATTGAATCGGCACCAAATCTAAGACATCTAATTGGGCGCAGTAGGCTAAATCCGCCTCTTGATTGAGGCGCAGCAACCGTTGGCCATGGCTGGCATGGTGCAGCAAATCCAGAAGCTGGTCTTGCCACTGCTGATAGAGGCTGACGGCGGCGATCGCCGAGTCATTCCCCGCTAAGGTCTTGAGATCTTGACCTGATTGAGCCGCTAACCGCTCAACGATGGCCCCGGCACAAACCGTATCCTCTAGGGAATAGGTGCCCTCCCAACCGGAACCCACGAGCCAAACTGTCTCAGGGGTTTTCTCGATCAAAAAGTCCACCACCGCTTGGCGGGTCGTCAGGGCCGCCGTCAGCACCATGGGGGCATGTTGAATGCGCTCTAAGCAGCGGGTGCCGTTGGTGGTGGTCATAAACAGACGGCGCTGGGCCGATCGCTCCGCCGTGTGATCTAAAGGAGAGTTACCCAGATCGAACCCCTCCACCTTGGCTCCACCCCGTTCCCCCGCGAGCAGTCGCTCCTCTGGCGCATATTGACTGCCCGCCTGCCGCAGCACCGCTAAGTCACTAAAAACATGGATGGCGGTGACCCCCACCTTAAACGCGGCGGCCATGGTCGAGGTGGCGCGCAACACATCGATCGCGATCGCACAATCGGGGGTGGCCCCAGCGGGAACTTCTTCGGGGGTGTGATAGACAAAAAATTTCACGGGTTTGGGGAGACCTCCAAAGGGCTACTGACAACTTTCCACTTTACTGGGTGTTCTTCTTTACTGGATGTTCCTCCCAAACCGGCGACAACTCCGGTGGTGATCCTTAGATTTTGGCCGGATCACGATAATGCAGCAGGGGCATGAAGTAGGCTCCCGACCCCAACCCCGCCAGCCAGCCAAAGAACATCATGCGGAGATTGTCAATGGGCCACCAATCAAAGCCCTGGAGGGCCAGTTCCGCTGGATAAATCATACAGAGGGCAAAGGTAATGCCAAACCCCACCAAACCATATTGATCGAGCCA
>CAYGVA010000421.1:0-2774 GCA_964353225.1 uncultured Leptolyngbya sp. | reverse complement strand
AGGAGACCTCATTTGTGATGACCCAGATCCCCTCGAAAAAGTCCGTGGTTGTTTCGCCATCTATTTTGTCTGCCGACTTCAGCCGCCTCGGCGATGATGTCAAAGCCGTGGACGAAGCGGGAGCTGATTGGATTCACATTGATGTGATGGACGGTCGGTTTGTACCCAATATCACCATTGGTCCCCTGATTGTGAAAGCGCTGCGCCCGATCACCAAAAAGCCCCTAGACGTTCACCTGATGATCGTTGAGCCCGAGAAGTATGTCGAAGAGTTTGCTAAGGCGGGAGCCGACATCATTTCTGTCCATGCTGAGCACAATGCATCTCCCCACTTGCACCGCACCCTCGGCCAAATTCGAGAATTGGGCAAGCAAGCGGGGGTTGTGCTAAACCCCTCCACACCGCTGTCGATGATCGAGCATGTGCTGGATCTCTGTGACTTGATCCTGATCATGAGTGTGAATCCTGGCTTCGGTGGCCAGTCCTTTATCCCCAGTGTGGTGCCCAAGATTCGTGAGTTGCGCCGCATGTGTGATGAGCGTGGTCTCGATCCTTGGATTGAGGTGGATGGTGGCCTTAAGCCCAACAATACCTGGCAGGTGCTAGAGGCCGGGGCCAATGCGATTGTGGCTGGGTCCGCTGTGTTTAACGCCCCTGACTATGCTGAGGCGATCGAAGGGGTCCGCAACAGCAAGCGGCCTGTCCCTGAGCTGGCGGCAGTCTAGGGCCGGTTTGATTTTGATCTAGACGCCTGGTATCTCAAGCCCCCCGTTTCTGTGATGAATGCAGAAATGGGGGCGCTTTTTTTGGGGCTCGGTTGGCAAAAATGGATGCATAGCCCCCCATGAACCGACCCAAATCATTGATCAGCGCTAAAAAGGGAATGATCCACCGTTGGTTAGGCCCAATATTGTGCAGCTGAAGCAAGTCATCATTGCCCACAAAGCCGGAAACCGGTTAAGCAAAAGCCAGGCAGAAGTCTGTGCCCGCCAGCTCGAAGCCCTAGGCTGCAAAGTGCTGTTAGGTCCCAGTGGTCCCAGGGATAACCCTTACCCGGTGTTTCTGGCCTCAACGGCTGAAAAGATTGATTTGGCGGTGGTGTTAGGGGGAGATGGCACGGCTTTGGCCGCTGCCCGCAACTTGGCGTTTGAGAATATCCCCATCCTGGCCATCAACATTGGGGGGCACCTGGGGTTCCTGTCTGAATCCCCCGAGGACTTGGATTTTGAGCAGATTTGGGGGCGTTTGCAGGGCGATCGCTTTGCGGTGCAACGGCGGATGATGCTGAAGGCCGAGATTTTTGAAGGGCCTCGCGATGCCCAGGGCTGCGAGCCGGTGAGCGATTGCTACGTGGCCCTGAATGAAATGTGTGTCAAGCCCGCTTCCCCCGATCGCATGATCACCTCCGTTCTAGAAATGGAGATTGATGGGGAAGTGGTGGATCAGTACCAGGGGGATGGCCTGTTGATTAGCACCCCCACCGGCTCTACGGGGTACACCGTGGCGGCCAATGGCCCGATTGTACATCCCGGCATGCAGGCGATGGTGGTGACCCCAATTTGTCCCCTCAGCCTCTCCAGTCGTCCGATTGTTTTGCCCGCCGGGAGTGTGGTCAGCGTCTGGCCCCTAGCCGACCCCGATCATGCCACTAAGCTCTGGATGGATGGGGTTTTGGCGACCTCTATTTGGCCAGGTCAGCGGGCGGATATTTCCATGGCCGACTGCTTGGCCCACTTCATTATTTTGAATCAAGAGTACTCCTACTACCGCACCCTCCGCAGCAAATTGCAGTGGGCCGGAGCCCGGATTCGATACGACAACAACCACCGCAATTAACCCTCAATCGTCTCCAACAATTTCATCGGCCACCTCAGTGAAGGAGTTAATAATGGTGACCGCCACCTCGGGGGAAAGGTCTTGACAAGGGGGGGTCGGGGGCTGGGTGTCATTGATATAGGCGGCCCCTGCTAGGCGGTAAAACCCCCCACCATATTCCAACCAGTCGGACATGAGGTCGGGTTCAGGAAACTGGGAGCGCAGGTCTGGGTCCACAAAAGGGCCGTAGTTGAGTCCATAGCTGAGACCATCACCCACCGCTGGAAATAGGGGCGGGTTCAGTGGGATTCGGTATTCCGTAGTGGGCGTTCCCCCCACCCCACCCGCCGTGAACTCCACTAAAAAACAGCGGTTTTCTGGGTCTTGATAAAGAATGCCATAGCCTTTGTCGCGGGCATCACCCCCGTCAACGGTGATCTGAGTCACGGTAAAACCAGCGGGGATGTTGGTGGGGATCACCACCGGTACGCCTAAGGTTTTAAGCTCAGCCATATGTTCGGGGGATAGTAGGGCCAGAAAAGCATCTGCCGGTGGAGCCGGGGGACCCGGTGGCGGGGCCGGGACAGCGGTGGCGGGGTCGCTAGTAATGGCATCAATGGGCGGCGATGAAGAGGGGTCTCCACAAGCGATCGCCCCCACCCATAGGCTTAGGGCCAGTAGACGCCATAGGTTGCCAGTCAAGGGTCGTATAGCCATCGGTCTATTGGGCTGCATCGGAATGTTGCCCATGGCAGGGGCAGAGGGCAGAGGCACTGCCAGTGCCCCGATCTTCTGGCAAGACTTGTGGCCCAGCCGAGCCCATGGTCTGGGGAACCGTGGCCAGATTAATCATCAACGCTATCCCTAAGGAACGATGGCCGTTATTGTATCGAATGCAATGACGATCGTAACCGTCCCCTGAGCGGAGTCGAAGGGGACATCTTGCATAGGTTTTGGCT